>JAAENG010000085.1 GCA_024224665.1 Chloroflexota bacterium
CGGACAGCAATATCAAGACCCAATTTTTGGGAATGACCCATGACACCTAGCTCTTTCACCGAAGACACCCTCGTCCAACAAACCACTGCCGAGTATCTGGAAGATCAACTCAAGTGGCAGTCGGTCCACGCCTACAACAACGAGGACTTCGGACCTGAGAGCCTGCTGGGCCGGGCGTCGGACCGGGAGGTGGTGCTGACCCGACCGCTGCGCGCAAAATTGGTGGTGCTGAACCCCGACCTGCCCGCTGCCGTCTATGACGACGCCGTGCGCCAGCTTGTCAGTATCACGGCGACCCAGTCCCTGCTGGCCGCCAACCGCGAAAAGTACAACCTGATCCGGGACGGGGTGCAGGTCACCTTCCGCAACGCCAGAGGGGAGCGGGAGCGGCGGCGACTGCGGGTGCTCGACTTCGCCAATCCGGCCAACAACGACTTCCTCTGCGTGCGCGAGTTGTGGGTGCGGGGCGATCTCTACCGGCGGCGGGCGGACGTTGTCGGCTTCGTCAACGGCCTGCCCCTGCTCTTCATGGAATTGAAAAACATCAACAAAGACATCCGGGCCGCCTACGAGAAGAACTTCAAGGACTACCTGGATACCATCCCCCACCTCTTTCATCACAACGCCATGGTGGTGTTGGCCAACGGCGTGGACGCCAAGCTCGGCTCGGTGACCGGCAAGTACGAGTATTTCCACGAGTGGAAGCGTCTGGAGGAGGGCGAGCCGGGCGTGGTGGATATGGAAACCCTGCTCAAGGGCGTCTGCGACAAAACCAATTTCGTCGATCTGGTCGAGAGTTTCATCCTCTTCGACGATTCTGCCGGAGAGCCGAAAAAAATCCTGGCCCGCAACCACCAGTTCCTGGGCGTCAATCGGGCTGTGCGGGCGGTGGCGGAGCGCCGGGAACGGCAGGGTAGGTTGGGCGTTTTTTGGCATACCCAGGGCGCGGGCAAGAGCTATTCCATGGTCTTCTTTACCCGCAAGGTTCATCGGCGGTTGGGCGGTAACTACACCTTTCTGGTGCTCACCGACCGCGATGATCTGGACACGCAAATCTACAAAACCTTTGCGGGCTGCGGCGTGGTGGACAACGACCGGGACCCCTGCCGGGCGGCCAGCGGCGACCATCTCAACCAACTGCTTACCCTGCATAAATCGCACATCTTCTCCCTGATCCAGAAGTTCAACAGAGATGTGGAGCCGGAGCAACCCTACACCGAACGGGATGACATCATCGTTATCAGCGATGAGGCCCACCGCACCCAGTACGGGACCCTGGCGCTGAACATGCGCAATGCCCTGCCTAATGCCAGCTACATTGGCTTCACCGGCACGCCTCTGTTCAAGAACGACGAGATCACGCGGCGGGTGTTCGGCGGCTACGTCTCGACCTATGATTTCCAGCGGGCTGTGGAGGACAGGGCCACCGTGCCGCTCTACTACGACGCCCGCGGCGACAAGCTGGGCGTGGCCGTGGATGACCTGAACGAGCGCATCGCCGAAAAACTGGAAGCGCTGGAAATCGACGATATCGACGTGGCCCAGCGTCTGGAACGGGAACTGGGTCGAGACTACCACATCATCACCGCCGGCAAGCGGCTGGATCAAGTGGCCCAGGACTTCGTGCAGCACTACGTCACTCTCTGGGAGACCGGGAAAGCCATGCTGATCTGCATCGACAAGATCACCTGCGTGCGCATGTTCAAACTGGTCGATTTTTACTGGGAGCAACGCCTCCGCATGCTGGAGAAAGAACTCGACCAAGCCCTCGACGAGCAGGGCGAACAGATTCGACGCCGCCAGATCGAGTGGATGCGCCAGACACGCATGGCGGTGGTGATCAGCGAAGAGCAGGGTGAAGTCGAAAAGTTCCGACGGTGGGATTTGGACATCACCCCCCACCGTCGTCTGATCAAAGAGGGCATCGATCTGCCCGAGGCCATGCGCGCCAAACCCGAGTTTCGTAACAAGCAGCGCATGGACCTGGACGAGGCTTTCAAGTCAGAGGAACACCCCTTCCGCATCGCCATCGTCTGTGCCATGTGGCTCACCGGTTTCGATGTGCCCAGCCTCTCCACCCTCTACCTGGACAAGCCCCTCAAGGCCCACACCCTGATGCAGGCCATAGCCCGGGCCAACCGGATCAACGAGGGCAAGAACAACGGCCTGATCGTCGATTACTGCGGCATTCTCAAAAACCTGCGCCAAGCCCTTGCCACCTTTGCCGGGACGGGCGATGATGGTCGTGGCGGTGAAGGTGGCGAAATCGATCCGGTAAAGCCCGAGGAGGAGTTGCTGGCGGACCTGGCCGAGGCCATCGCCCTGGTGCGGGTGTTCCTGGACGAACGGGGCGCATCGCTGGGCGCCATCATCAACCAGACGGGCTTCGCCCGTAATGCGGCCGTCCTGGCGGCCAAAGAGGCAGCCAACGAGAACGACGAAAGCCGCAAACGCTTCGAGGTGATGTGCCGGGCCGTGTTCACCAAATTCAGGGCCTGCCTGACGGTGGCGGGCGTCAACACCTACCGCCACGAGTACGGCGCTATCAACATCATTTACAAAAGTCTGCTACAGGACCGTGAGCAAGCCGACATCAGCGACATCATCCGGCAGTTGCACGGCGTTGTGGATGAAGCGATCGAAATACAGCCGGGGAGCTTGCGCGAGAAGCAGGAACCATACGACATCAGCCGCATCGACTTCGAGCGGCTGCGCAAGGAATTTGAACGCAGTCCGGCGCAACACACCATTGTGCAGAACCTCAAACATGTGATCGAGCAGCGTCTTCAGCGCCTTCTGGAGCGGAACCCCCTGCGCATGGATTTACAGCGACGCTACGAGCAGATCGTGGCCGCCTACAATCGCGAGAAAGATCGGGTGACCATCGAGCAGACCTTTGAAGAGCTTCTGCGCTTTGTGGAGGTGATGGACGAGGAGGAGAGTCGGGCTGTGCGAGAAGGGCTGGACGAGGAAACCCTGGCTGTCTTCGACCTGCTGAAGAAATCCGATCTGTCGTCGCAAGAGCGCAAGCGCATCAAAGCGGTCGCAGCCGGCCTGTTGATTACACTCAAATCCGAGAAGTTGCGTATCGATCATTGGCGGGACAAGGAGGCGACCCGTGATGCCGTGCGTCTGACGATCCGGGACTTTTTGTGGAGCGATCAGACCGGCCTTCCCGTCAACAAATACACCGAACAAGATGTGGAAGCTCGAACTGACGTGGTCTATCAGCACGTGTTTCGGGTTTACCCGACTCTACCATCGCCGTATTATGCCATGCAGGCAGCGGCATGAAGAGAGCGGTCGATGAAATTCGAACCTTATTATGGTTCAACAGGATTTCATGTGGGTGACATGCGTTTATGCCGATGCATGAACCACAAAATGTGAGAATCTGACCCGGCAAGACACCATCACGTTTCACGGCTTCATGATTCATGACAGGCGCCCCAATGAATTCCCAAAGAGCCGTTTATCAGCCTTGGCGTCGTGTCGAATTCTGAGTGATATCCTCTTGACAAATTAATATACCGGTAATATATTACAGATGTATTTTAACTGCTCAATGTGCCAAGTTTTAGAATTAAGTTATGCTATCCATTGCCAGCAAAGCCAGCCTGTCCGAACAGGCCTACGCCATCGTCGAGGAGATGATCGTCACGCTGCGATTGCCACCAGGCGCCATTTTTACCGAAACGCAGTTGAGCGACGACATCGGCATTGGCCGCACGCCGCTACGCGAGGCGCTTAAGCGCTTGGAAACGCAACGATTGGTGATTGCCATCCCACGCCGCGGGATCATGGCATCGGAAATCAACATAACGAATCAATTCCTGATTCTGGAGACTCGACGGGTGCTGGATCGCCTGATCGCTGCACGGGCTGCACGACGGGTCACGGTTGAGCAACGAGTTCAGTTATTGAGCTACGAAAACGAAATCATTAACTCGGCTGAACGGAAGGATCTGACTGCCTATCTGCATGTCGATTATGAATTCGACGAATTGATCGGCTCTATCGCTCGCAATCCCTTTGCGGTCGAAGCTGCGCAACCCTTGCATGTGCATAGCCGCCGCTTCTGGTACGCCTATCGCACGCATGCGGATTGGGTGCGAATTTCCGAACTCCATGCAGATCTGATGCATCGAGTGGCCGATGGCGATGAAAGAGCAGCGGAAACGGCCTCCGACCTGTTGCTCGATCATCTGCTCGAATTCACACGTGGAGTGGTAGAAGGAGTGTGATTGAGCATGATTGATGGCGTTGTATTCGACATCAAGAAGTTCTCGATACATGATGGGCCGGGCATCCGCACAACCGTCTTTTTGAAAGGCTGCCCCCTACGCTGCCCTTGGTGCCATAATCCTGAAAGCCAGCGCACGGGAACGGATATTATGCTGCGCGAGGGGCGATGCATCCTCTGCGGCGAATGCCTCGGCGCCTGTGAGCATGGCGCCATCACCTGGAATGGGAACGGCGTCCAAACCGATCGAGAAGCCTGCGTGCGCTGCGGTATTTGCACCGAGTCTTGTTTCGCCGAGGCGCGCGAGATGATCGGCCGGCGCATGACTGTGGGGGAGGTGATAGCCGAGATTCAGCAGGATGTCAGTTTTTACGATGAATCGGGGGGCGGGGTAACGTTTTCAGGTGGGGAACCGCTAATGCAACCTGAATTCATGCGGGCGGTGCTCACGGCCTGTCGCGATCGGGAGATTCACACGGCTGTTGACACCTGCGGCTATGCATCATGGCCTGTTTTTAATACAATCCGCCACGATGTCGATCTATTTCTGTTTGACATAAAGTTAATGGATTCAAGGGTACATCGTCGCTTTACGGGCGTTCCCAATAAACTCATCCTCGATAATCTTAACAAGCTGTCTCAAGCAGGGCACGATATCGTGTTGCGTGTGGCCATTATCCCCGGCATCAACGATGACCCGGACAATCTCCGCCAGATCGGGGAGTATGCTGCATCGCTGCCACACCTGAAACGAGTGTCTATTTTGCCCTACCACCCTACCGCCGCCAACAAATACCATCGCTTAGGTCGGGATTACAGGTTGCCCGACATTCGTCCGCCCAGCGACGAACGCCTGGCAGAAATCGCCGGTAGCTTCAGTGACTATGGTCTCACGGTTGATATGCGAGGATAGGTTTTGGCTGAACACTTACAACTCCGAATCCAAAAAGTCTTCATACAGGAGATAAGCTCATGGCAATGACAGAACGAGTCGCCCATCTACGACAACAGAGCCTCGACGCAATCCCCTCCATCTCCACGGAACGGGCAAAACTGATGACCGAGTTCTATCGGCAGAACCTGGGTATGATTTCTACGCCCATGCGCCGCGCCCTCTCCTTCCGCTATCTGATGGAACACAAGACCGTTTATATCGGTGAGGGCGAGTTGCTCGTGGGGGAAAAAGGAACCACGCCTAAGGCGACGCCCACTTATCCCGAACTCTGTTGCCACACTCTGGCCGATCTCGAGATCCTCGATCAGCGTGAAAAAATCTCATTCGCTGTCAGCCCAGAAGCGCGGCATGTTTATGCCCAAGAGATCATCCCCTTTTGGCAAGGTACATCGCTGCGTGACCTGATTTTGGGCGAGATGAATGAAGAATGGCACGCGGCCTATGAGGCGGGCGTTTTCACCGAGTTCATGGAGCAGCGTTCGCCAGGTCATACGACTCTCGATGACAAAATCTACCATAAAGGCATGCTCGATTTCATCGCCGATATCGACCGTAGCCTCGAAGCCTTGGATTATCTGAACGACCCTACAGCCGTCGCTAAACATGAAGAACTGAAGGCGATGCGCATCACCGCCGAAGCCTTGATCCGCTTTGGCGAACGCCATGCCCAGAAGGCGCTGGAATTGGCATCACTGGAACGAGATCCGGTACGCAGGGTGGAATTGGAACGAATCGCAGAGGTGTGCACGCATAGTCCAGCCCAGGCCCCGCGTGATTTCTGGGAGGCGCTGCAATATTACTGGTTCGTGCACTTGGGCGTGACCACCGAATTGAATCCGTGGGATGCTTTCAATCCTGGCCGCTTGGACCAGCACTTGCAACCTTTTTATGGCGAGGGTCTGGCGCAGGGCACACTCACCCGCGAGCAGGCAGAAGAATTGCTACACTGTTTCTGGATTAAATTCAACAATCAACCCGCCCCGCCCAAAGTGGGTGTGACTGCTGCCGAGAGCAGCACTTACACCGATTTCGCCCAGATCAATACGGGCGGCGTAAAACCCGATGGTTCGGATGCGGTGAATGATGTCACTTACCTGATGCTAGATGTGATCGAAGCCATGCGTCTTCTGCAGCCCAGTTCTTCGGTGCAGTTGAGCAAAAAGAACCCAGATCGCTTCATCAAACGCACCGCCAAGATCATCCGCACCGGTTTCGGCCAGCCCTCCATTTTCAACACCGATGTCATCGTGCAGGAGATGATTCGGGATGGGAAATCGGTGGTGGACGCTCGCAACGGCGGCACCAGCGGATGTGTGGAAACGGGCGCCTTCGGTAAAGAAAATTACAGTCTCACCGGTTACTTCAACATGCCCAAAGTGCTGGAAATTACGCTGCACAATGGCATCGACCCTCGCAGCGGACGCAGAATCGGCCTTGAAACCGGTGATCCGACTCAGTTCTGTAGTTACGACGCGTTCTTCGAAGCGTACCTGCAACAACTCAATCACTTCGTCGATATCAAAATACATGGTAACCAGATTATCGAGCAGCTTTACGCCAGGCAAATGCCGGCCCCGTTCCTCTCTCTGCTAATCGATGATTGTATCACCACAGGCAAGGACTACCACAGTGGCGGCGCCCGCTATAACACCAGTTACATCCAGGGCGTGGGTTTGGGCACGATGACCGATTGTCTTGCCGCTATCAAGTACCAGGTCTTCGAGGAACGCTCTATTTCGATGGCACAGTTGATGGCGGCAATGGCCGAAGATTTTGTGGGACATGAGCGTCTGCGCATGCAGCTTGTCAACCGCTCACCCAAGTTCGGCAATGACGACGATTTCGCCGATGAGTTGATGGTGGCGGTGTTTGATTCCTATTTCGACGCCATTGACGGACGTCCCAACACCAAGGGTGGAAGATATCGCATCAATCTCCTACCAACCACCTGTCATGTCTACTTTGGTTCCGTCATCGCTGCGCTACCTGATGGCCGCCATGCGGGGAAGCCCCTCTCCGAAGGCATCTCACCCGTGCAAGGTGCGGATCGCCGCGGACCTACCGCCGTCATCAAATCCGCAGCCAAGATGGACCACACTCGCACCGGCGGCACGCTGCTCAACCAGAAATTCACGCCCCAACTGCTGGCGGATGACAATGGCCTGATTAAGTTGTCGCAACTGGTGCGCACCTATTTCAAGCTGGATGGCCATCACATCCAGTTCAATGTGATAGATGCCGACACCCTGCGCGCAGCCCAGCAAGACCCGGAGCAACATCGAGACCTGATCGTGCGTGTAGCCGGGTACAGTGACTATTTCTGTGATCTGGGTGAGGCTCTGCAAGAGGAGATCATTGCCCGCACGGAGCATGAGTCTTTTTAGGCAGCGTGGTGCGTTTTGCCTGAAAATGATAAATGAACCTATTTACGGTGTACGACTTATCTACTTACCTACTTGCTTACACCAAAACCTCATCCGCTGAAGCGCACAAGATGAACGCCTTTCGCTGGCCAGGAATCCCCTTTGACCATGTTCAGCATACTCTGGTCAAAGAGCCTGAAATCGAGTTTCTGTAAGCGTTGCGCCACGGCTGAGTCCGCAATATCCACCGGGAATCCAAAGCTAGCCCGGCCTTCATTGGCTGCCCAGCGGCGGAAGTGCTCTAGCACCCAGAGCTGCTCTTCAGGTTTGCACGCGGGTGATATGGCCAGCAACTTTCCTTCCAGGTAATCTAATCGAGGTTGTTTGTATGCCAAAATCATGGCAACCAATTCATCTTCGAATCCGATGGCCATAACATCACCCATGTCTTGTTCAAGTGTCCAGCATAACCAGGATGAGTAATCGAGCCCGGGCATCATACCTTCACACAAGAGGGCGATGGCGGCCAGAGCCTGCTCTTTTGACCACTCCCCCAACGATGAAAGTAACACGCTTTGCAGGGGTGAGCGCCCTGTCGCCAGGGCCTGACTACTACTGCGATAGCTATGAACAGACAACCCGGCCATTTGATAATCCAGATTTTGATAGAAGCCGATGTTGCTGAGGGCCGCGGGCCAGGTCATCAACCCGATATTCGTAACGCCGCGGCTGGCCAGGTACCGCTGAGCATCTAGTACTGCTTTGTGACCGATCCCCTTCCCCTGATAGTTGCGATGAACGGCCAGGGTATGAAACCAACCCACTTTTCCGAAACTACGGCAAATACAAACGGTCACCATTTGCCCTTGCCGAATGCCGATACGAACGCCATCGGGCTCACGCTGTTGATAGCTGCCAACTTTCGACTCCTGGTAGTGCGCCCACCTGCCGCCCGAACTATTGCCGAACAACCGCTTTACCGTTGCGGAATAGGCGCTATCGACCAGACGACACAGGTCAGGGATCTCATCCGGGCGAATGGGGCGGAAGTAGAGGCTCATGCAGCTGCTGCGAGTTGCAGTGCTTGCGAAAAATCCATCGTGCCCGTATAGATAGCCTGTCCGCTAATCACCCCATCGATATCATCCCCATGTTGCATGAGCGCCTCGATGTCCGCCAAATCGCGCACCCCACCCGAGGCAATCACCTTGAGACCGCTGCGTTTTCCTAGCTCGACCGTGCTCGATACGTTGACACCGCTAAGCATGCCATCGCGACTGATATCTGTGTAAACGGTACGGATCACCCCTGCCTCTGCCATCTCCTGGGCCAGGGCAACAGCATCGATACCGCTTGTCTCAGTCCAGCCGTGGGTGGCAACCCAACCATCTCGAGCGTCGATTCCCACCACAATGCGTTCTCGGCCAAATCGGGCTAATGCCTCCTTTACGATCAGCGGTTTTTTGACTGCGACCGTGCCCAATACTATCCGTGAAGCGCCCAATTTCAACGCCATTTCGATATCTTGTAAGCCGCGCATACCGCCGCCAAACTGGACGGGAATCTCTACTGCCTGGTTGATGGCGTGAAGCCGGCGCAGATTTATCGGCAGCGCTGCAATCGTGTCGGGGTGTAACGAAGCAATGGCCCCCGGACTTGCATGTTCGGCGAGTGCTCCATCTAGATTGACTACGTGTAGCCATTCGGCGCCTAAAGCTGCCCAATGGCGCGCCATGGCGACAGGGTCTTCAGCGAAAACGGTTTCTGCATTGGGATCACCCTGTTTGAGTCGCACACAACGGCCCTGGCGAAGATCGATGGCGGGGTATAGGATCATGGTCGTGTCACCAACAGGAGCGGTATCGAAATCTCAGTCAGACGTTCAGGATGCGGGTGTCCCAATCGATCTCACTAGATCGCCGGCAAATGGACAGAAAATTGCACAGAATGCGTCGCCCTACTTGTTGGCTTTTTTCGGGATGACATTGAATACCCCAGATACGATCTCGGTGCACCACCGAAGGATAGTCGTTGCCATAGTCGGTCGTGGCCAGCACATCGCTCGGTTCGCTGGCATCGCAATAGTATGAGTGCACAAAATAAGCGTAGGCGCCTTCTGGCAAGTCGGCCAGCAGCGGATCGTTGCGTTGCATATGTAGCTGGTTCCAGCCAATTTGGGGTACGCGTAATTCCGTGTCAAAACGTCGCACTCGCCCGGGCAGGAGTCCAAGGCCCTCCCATGATCCCATTTCTTCGCTGACCTCGAACAGCATTTGCATACCCACGCAAATGCCAAGCAGCGGGATATCATGTGAGACAACCTGCCGCACGATAGGTGCAAGTCCGGCCATCGTCAGATTGGTAATGCAAGCACCAAAGGCCCCGACACCGGGCAAAACCACGCCCTCTGATGCCATGATCAAATCGGGATCGGCGGTCAAAACAACCTCTAGAGACATGTTGCTGTCTATGACGGCTCTCTCAACTGCTTTCTGTACACTACGTACGTTGCCGATATTGTAGTCGATAATGACTATCATGATAACTCGTGGTTTTCTGGTACACATTAGCGGAAGTGATTGCAGGGTTACTCCGCAAAATGTGCGTTGTGTGCGTTAATTGTCCAGATCGAGCCTGCTCAGTTTTGGTCTCGTGTAGATCGGTAAACCAGTACACCGGAAAACCAGGCCGACTCCGCCAGGCGACGTTTGTCCCGGTCTACCGGTTTACAGGTTTCCCGGGTTACAAAAAGAGTGTTAGCGGTCACCATCTCCGCCACGGCAAACAATTCGGTTGTGGTTTCACCACCATATGATGTCTGTAGTATCGCCGTTACGGCCAGAAACAGCGCTAAAGCGCTTACTACGAACCTGGTACGCTACGCTTCATCTGTCCGCTCTGGCTGATACTGCAGCACCCAAACAGGTGGGAATTCTGTAGACGCGATCCAGCGAGTGATGTCTCGAATGTGCTCTTCTGCGCGTTGCGCATCAGATTGAGAAACGTTCCCCTGTTGGTACGATTGGTCGAAATGATCCTCGCGCAGGAGTGTTACCATGCCGTCAGGCGACAACCAGATATCGAGCAATAAGTCGGTGGTTGACCAGGTACCGTCTTCAACCAGTATGGGCGTTGTGACATCGATATGCGTGCCCACCGCCTTGAGGTCGCTATTGAAAATGCGATCCAAAACCACATCTTGATCACGCAGCCAGAATCGTACCCAAACCCAACCCGTGTCGGCGATTTCGAGTAAGGTGTTGTGTAATGGTTGTGGTAATTCACCCCACCAGAATTCTTCGATAAGGGTGCCGCCGGTCATGAAGCGTTCATAGTTGGCCACGGCGCCCGGAAAGCCGGGCTGACCGCTGACCATACGCTGTATGAAGAGTGTTGCAGAGGCGTCTGTCATGCTGTCAGTGTTCCTTTTGTCGAGGGTACGCCCTGGCGACGTTCATCCAACCGTGTGGCGCCGTCCAGGGCCCGGCCAAACGCTTTGAACAGGGCTTCACATCGATGGTGATCGTTGCCACCATACAACACGCGAGCATGCAGATTTATTCCTGCGTGGATGGCGACCGATTCGAAAAAGTGAGCGATGAGATCGGTACCCAGTCCCCCGATACGAGGCGTATGCCAATCCGCCTGAAATACGGTGTAGGGTCGCCCGCTCAGATCGATAACGACCAAGGCCAGGCTTTCATCCATGGGTACATAGCTGTGCGCCGTTCGCACGATACCGTGCCTGTCACCCAGCCCTTGGGCGATGGCACGTCCGAGACATATGCCTACATCTTCCACGGTATGATGTTCATCGATATGCAAATCACCTGTGGCCTCGACGGTGAGGTCGAACAGTCCATGACTTGCGAATAAGGTCAGCATGTGGTCAAAGAAACCGATGCCGGTGTCGATCTGTGTTTTACCCTGGCCGTACAAATCCAGCGTTAGTTGGATATCTGTTTCGTTGGTTGTGCGAGTGATGGTGGTCATAGGATTCACGTTTGATTCATTCGATAGCTGGGACAATGCCAATGCAATGAACGCCTAGTGATGCCTCGGCATGGGTGTGCCATCATGAGGGCAGCGCAGCAGACCAGGTTCGATCAGCCGGCCGCAGGTTGGGCACATGTATCCATCTTCGATAGCCTTTTGAGTTAATTCACTCCCTTTGCTCTCGATCAGGTCTTTCAGGCGAGCGGACTCCTCCTCCAGGGGTGACTTGTCGGTAAAGAGTCCGGACATGTGTCCCCGTACAGTGACCTGGCTTCCCCCTTCGGACTTGGGCCCGACCAGAATCTTAAATGTCACGGCGTGCTTGGCGTAGTCTTTGGGCGGTTTGAGAGTGACTTCTCTGGATTCTTCATTCTCATTTTCCCAGCCCAGGTCATCACCCACCTGCTCGGCTGCCATCAATACGATGTCTTCGTTTAGATCGGTTGAGTACGTTAGTGTTGTGTTTGACATGGTGTCTTCCTTAAGTGAGATGTGAGATCCCGCTACCGAGAGGCAGGATGTGATGGAAAAAGATCCTTATTTATCGAGCGTAGTCGTAGTCTCTGACGATTCATAGTACCATACCAAGAATCGTTCCATAATCAAAACGATAAGCTCCGTTTGATCTATAACGCTCAGTCTTCCAGGATATCAAAGGTCGCTACGGCTCGGTCAACAATAACCTGCATACGATCCAAAGCAGCGCCTTGGTACTTGAGCGTAAGATTATCCAACAAATCTTGAACCTTTGAGTTGAGATCAGTGTTCTCAGATTCCAACATCGCGCCGAAATCGGTATCCTCCAATTCCAATATCGAGTCGATATCGACAAAGAAATAGGAGACCTTAAAAGCAGTGCCATCAGCAACATGATAAATCTGCCACAGATGGGATCCCAACTCCTTTGACTCCAATTTGACAACATCCAGATCATAGCCATTGGGATTCTCGATGGTCCCCCGCTCCACCACTTCGAAATTGGATAATCGGGCCTGAAGGAGACGTAGGGAAAGCTCCACATATTGTTCCTGGGATACCTCACCGACGCTTACAGTCGACAGCGACTCTTCTACAATAACCATCACCGCTGTTTCATTTGGATTAATCAAACAGAGTTTAGATCCGGCAGCACAGACGCTACGAAGCTGAGAATAAGCGATTTTGTCGGTCCAATCTGCAGGATATTGTAGGCTGAATTGCGGATCATGTTCGCTCTGATACAAGGCCATTTCACCAACATCGGTGTGTATTGGGGTCGGCGTTGGCGCTATCACGATAGGCGTAGGCGCCCCTTCGTAAGGTACATCGATGTTGATATAGTAACCACCAACATCGAAACCAGTTGCGTCGAAAACAAGTATGGCATAAAGATCAGTGGTAGGCGCTTCAAAGCTGAATTCGGCATCCGAACCAAAAATACCACCACCGGTATCATCATCATAGGGAACATCCTTCAAAGTTTTACTTTTTGTAAGATCAATTGCCGCCATGATATCGACCAAAACTGATTCTGCCTTGATGTTAACAACGTCACCTTTACGTAGCTCTATACGATAAATGTCGACGTCCCCAGGGTAATCGATACTACCAAGCAGACTATTTCCATAAGACAGGCGGGGTGAGCCATCTTGAGCATCAGCAAATCTACGAATCGGAACATTCGTGTGCATAGTCGCTGCTGAATTCCAGGTGTCGTTATGTGAGACTTCGATAAAATAGGGAGCGTCGTATTCTATCTCGAAACTTAGATGTTTATCTCCTCTAAATCGGTCGTCTGCCTGCGCGACAAAACGTCCTGCGGCATCTGTGACAAAGATGGTATAGTCATAATTGCCTTCAACATCAATATCGATCTCTGTCCCTATCTCCTCTTCAACCACATAGAGTTCTGAATCCCACTTGTTTAATAATGTAACGCTATGTCGATCTTGGGGCTCCTCCAAATTGGACCAAATATCACCGAGACCATCCACATCATCCCCGGCAATCAACTGTTCAAGGCGAGGTGCGATATCCGATGCTGAAGCGGCCAGACCGAATTCGTTGTTTGCGAAACTAAACCCTGAAATGCCAATGACCTCACCCCGATCCGAGACAAGAACGCCTCCGCTTTGCCCGCCTGCGATAGCAGCATCCGTCTGGAAGTAAGTCATGTCTATAGGATCCCATTCACGTAATCGTGAGATCAACCCTCGAGAAATGGTTGGCTGAGGATATTTATCAACCTCACCAGGGTAACCGATTAGAAATACATCAGTGCCGATCACCGAGGTTTCACTATCAATCATCGGTTGAGGATCGATTTCCGTATCGATGGGCCCAATGACAGCCAAATCGCCGAGTAGGTCCCAGTCAACTACTGGTGCGTCTTCATGCTCTGAACCATCAGGAAATACAATGCGCACGGTTTTGTACGGCCATACAACATGCGCATTGGTGGCTACGTATCCACCGTCGACCAATAAACCACTTCCGCTTGATGTTGCTGTTTCAATAAACGCAACCGAAGGTGAGACTTTGTCGAATATCTCTGGGGGTTGTAGGGATTTAGGTGTTTGTGTGTCGGTCGGCGCTGGCGCGTCGGTCGGCGCTGGCGCGTCGGTCGATTGTTGCTTGATGACGGGTGTTGTGTCGGTCGGCACAGGGGTGTCAGTTTGCACTTCCGTGTCAGTCGAAAGCGGTATATCGGGGATAGCAGTAGGCGGCAATGTGGTCGCACAAGCGCTGATAATGATAACGACTACAACCAGTAAGAAACTTCTCATGCTATTACGCTCCATGTAGATGTTCTAAAAATGATTTTGACTTCTTGCCAGACTTTCCGCTGGTAAATAAGCCTGCGGATCCAAAATCTCTTTCCTGAAGACTATAGATAGATTTCCAGGGCACGAACGCCCAGTACCATTCTAATTTATCTGGGCAGTAGATAAGCCACAAGTCGAACTCGGAGTCAATCGTCAGGTCATTGTGATGAGGGAGGTTGCAGTTTGATGGCGAGAGTTACAAAGTCGGTAAACAAATAATATAGTTATGTAGTGGGCATTGGTAAAAATGAATCTAGTGCAGATAGGAGCGCGTTGATTTCTTTTGGCTTGCCTGCACTAATGCGGATGAAGTTACGCAGGCCAGGTTCATTATAATACCGAACCAATATACCTCGCTCGGCCAATTGCTCGTAAATCTCGACCGCCGGGCGATCGGCCACCTCACAAAGTATGAAGTTTGCCTGGCTGGGCAAGGGCCGGAGGTAGGATATCTGTTGGAGTTCAGCGAACAGGCGGTCTCGTTGCGCTTTCATGGCAGCGATCTTCGTCTGAACATAGGGCAGATCGTGTAGACTTGCCAAACCCGCCACCGAAGCGGCGACGTTGACATTGTAGGGCTGTTTGAATTTCCATAAGTGCCGCATCAGCTCAATAGGAAAAACTCCATAGCCCAGTCGCAATCCGGCCAGCCCCGCCCACTTGGAAAAGGTGCGAAGTACGGCCAGATTCGATACCTGCGGCACCCATGTCGCCACCGAATCTTCACCCTCGGCGAATTCGATGTAGGCTTCGTCCACCACCACCAGAACCGGCAGTTCCAGGAGTCGTCTGAGAATCCTGTGCGAGATCAGACCACCATCTGGGTTATTTGGCGATGTCAGGAATAATATCCTGGGTGGGGTTTCGGCATTTCGGACTGCTTGTTCGATGCCCTCCACATCGAGGGAGAAATCATCCCGGCGCCAGACATCGACAACGTCTCCCCCACTGAGCAGGGTATCGAAGCGATACATGCCAAAGGTGGGAGGACAATTGAGGACGACATCGCCGGGGAGCAGAAACAGACGGCAGAGATAGTCTAGAAGTTCGTCGGCGCCATGGCCGGGCAATATGAAGTCGGCGGGTACGCCGACGTATGCAGCCAAGGCCTGGCGCAACTCGGTTTGTTGCGGATCAGGATAAATGTGATACCACGGATAGTCACTCAGTGCGTCGCTGACGCGCGGCGATGGGCCATAAGGATTCTCGTTGGCGTCCAGTTTGATGATCTCATCCGGCTCCCGGCCCATTTCCCGGCTCAGCACCTCGAAGGGTTTGACCGGGGTGTACGCTTCCATGCGGGCGATGTCGGGGCGGATGGTGTTGGCTATTGCGTATTGCGTGTTGCGTGTTGCATGTTGCGTGGGATGACTGTTTGGCATTACGAACGCCCCCCCCCTCTCGTAAGCAGCGGCGGCATGGGCATCGAGGCCTTCAGATTGGGCGATGCGGGCGGCGATGGGGCTGAGTGCGGTGCTGCTGGCAGTGCTCATAGCGATGAGACTGATACGCTTGACAAAATCCTCTATATTCAAGGGTGAGGCGAAGCGGGCGGTGCCTTCGGTGGGCATGATATGCGAGGGGCCGGCAATATAGTCACCAAGCACCTCAAATGAGTTCTCGCCAACGAAGATGCCACCGGCGTTTTTGATCTGCGGTACAAGCGACCATGGATCGGCCACAGACAGGCAGAGGTGTTCGGGCGCATAGCTATTGGCAGCAGCGACGGCTGAGGTCAGGTCAGGCGTGATCGCTGCCCCGCCTCGTGAACCCAAACTAACGGCGATGATCTGCGTACGGCTCAGTTCTTCCATCCGGCGAGCGATACTGTTCTGAACCCGTTCAGCAATCGCCGGGTCGGGTGTGAGAAGTATTGCCGAAGCCAGGACATCGTGCTCGGCTTGTGCCAGGAGATCGGCCGCCACCTTTTCTGGATCTGCGGCGCCGTCGGCGATGACTACGGTTTCGGTGGGGCCGGGAAGGCCATCGATGCCCACTGTACCAAAGACCTGACGTTTGGCCAGGGTGACGAAGAGACCACCGGGGCCGGCGATCTTGTCTACGGCCGGCGCCGTCTCGGTGCCAAAGGCCATGGCGCCAATAGCTTGAGCCCCTCCCAGCGCGTAGAGTGCATCGACGCCGGCGATCTCGGCAGCGGCAAGGATGACATCAGGCACCTTGCCAGAGTCTCGATCAGGTGGGGCGCAGGCGATAATGGTTTCGACGCCGGCCACGCGGGCGATCACGGCGGCCATGAGCAACGAGGAGGGTAGGGGAGCGGTGCCAGCCGGCACATAGACGCCCACCGACTGCAGGGGCCGAACGATCTGGCCGAGCGTGCCATCGTGCTCATCCACATGCATCCAGGACTGAGCCGGTTGGCGGCGATGAAAGGCGGCAATACGCTCGGCCGAGTGTTCCAATGCCGAACGTAAATCTGGGGCAATCTGTTCGAGTGCAGCACGGCGGGCGGTCGCAGACACCAGCAGTTCGTTTGAGCCAGCACCGTCAATGGTTTTCGACCAATGAATCAGGGCCTGATCACCGCGCTGTCGGACATCGGCAAGAATATGGGTGACGGCAGCTTCTGGGGTGAGAGCCTCGCCAAAGATACGCTCGATACCGGACAATAGACTTTGCGGATACTCGGTTTCGGCCCAGGTGCGACGTTTGAGAATGCCTTTCTGGGCAGTTGGGAGATCGTAAATAGGAAAGATGGTACTCATGGCGTTATTGGTGTTAGCGTGTGTCGAATGGGAGATACTTGCATGTGTCAGGCGCTATCGACGACATCACGCATGGTTTTGATGAGCGCATCGATTCGGCGTGCGCGCAGGCGGTAGCTGGCCCGGTTGACGATCAGCACTGCCTGCGATTCAAGAATGGTGCGGAGTTCGACCAAACCGTTTTCACGCAAGGTTGAACCGGTCTCCACCAGATCGACGATGAGATCGGCCAAATTGACCAGTGGCCCGAGTTCGACCGAGCCATTGAGGACAATGAGTTCCGCCGAGATACCCCGTTTGCGAAAATAATCCTCGGTCAGGCGCGGGAATGTGGTAGCCACGCGCGGGTAGACATCGAGTCTAAGGGGCCGGTGTATACGCTCGGCAGGTCCGGCGACCGCAAGACGACAGTGGCCGAAAGGTAAAAGTAAGGGCTCGTAAACATCTGCCCCTCGCTCTCGTAGCACATCCAATCCGGCGATGCCGATATCAGCTGCCCCCTGCTCCACAAAAATCGGCACATCCTTGGGTTTGGCCATGACATAATTCAGGCTACCGTCCCTGCTGTTGAGGACGAGCTTGCGACCGTTTTCTGTGGCAGGTAGAGACCAACCCGCCCTGTCAATCCAGGTCAGGGCATGGTAGGTAAGGCGTCCTTTGGGGCTGGCGGTGGTTAGCAGTGTTGGGGGTCGGGGGTCTGGGGTCGGGGGTCGGGGGTCGGGCGGCGGGAGGGGGGTACCGTTACGGTAGCTGCTTGTTTACTTGAGTGTAAATCGATCTATTATCGTTTGAAGCCAGGAGCTGGCGGGTAAGATCATTTGATTATTGGCTGAGATGAGTGTGATTGAGTCATCGCAGTTACATTTAATAATCGGAGTGGTGGCGTTGGCTGGTTCAGGGCCCAATGCCATGGCCACGACAAGGCCTTGGTCGCGTGCTTGTTGGGCGAGTTGGGCATAGTCCCCACACTCGCATGCAGAGATAAGGAGATCGCTGGCAGGTTCGGCGTCTGCACCAGATTGGCGCTGGCGGGCGAGAAGGATGCGATCGAGATAGAAAGCACAACCGACCGCCGGCCTCGAGGGGCCGAAATGTCCGACGAGGTTGTCATAGCGACCACCATTGACAATCGAGAAGCCCATGTGGGGGGTATAGGCTTTGAACGTGATGCCTGTGTAGTAATCCATACCCCGGACATCGGCGAGATCGATATCAAATTGATCAAGGACGCCATAATGGTTCAGCCGGATAATCACTTCTCGCAGCCCGGCCACAGCATCTGCCATTTTTTGGTTGCGAGCCAATGCATCGGCTCGCACCAGTGCATCGGCCGAACGGGTGTCGCTCAGATCCAATAGGCCTGTCAGTGTCCGGCGATCTTCGACATCTAGTTTAAGTCTTGCCAGAAGGGCGGCCAAATTGCCGTAGCTTTTGCGATCGAGCACTGCTTGTAATTCCCGCAGATCTCCCGGTTCCAGTTTAAGATGCTCGACCAAACCACGGAAATAGCCGAGATGCCCCAGGGTGAAGCGGTATTCTGGAATGGCCAAGGTTTTCAGCGATTGTGCTGCAAATGCCAGAACTTCAGCATCGGCATCATTGCTGCGGGCGCCGATAAGTTCGATGCCCGCTTGCCAGAACTCGCGTTGTCGTCCGGCCTGGGGCTCTTCATAACGGAAGGCGGGTCCCACATAAAAAAACCGTTGTGGTAGAGGTTGATCATAGAGTTTGGAACCGGCCATGCGCGCTGTGGGTATGGTCAGATCGGGGCGCAAGGCGAGGGCACGGCCATCTCGATCCAGGAAACGGTAGAGTTCTTCGGCCAACTGATCACCGGCTTCAGCTGCCAATGTTTCGGCATATTCGAAGGTGGGCGGGATCACTTCGACATACGCCCAGCCACGCGCCAAGTCACGCAGGGCGGTTTCGGCCTCCCGCCTGACAACTGCGGCGGCGCCGAAAAAATCGGCCACGCCGCGGGGGATGGCGGGCGGATTTGAAGAATTGGGGAGGTTGAAGATGGGAGACATGGTTTGGTCGTTTGGTCGGTTGGTCGGTTGGTCGTTTGGTCGGTTGGTCGGTTGGTCGGTTGGTCGTGTGGTCGGTTGGTCGTGTGGTCGGTTAGTCGTGTGGTCGGTTAGTCGTGTGGTCGGTTGGTCGTTTGGTCGGTTGGTCGTGTGGTCGGTTAGTCGTGTGGTCGGTTGGTCGTGTGGTCGGTTGGTCGTGTGGTCGGTTAGTCGTTTGGTCGGTTGGTC
>JAAENG010000086.1 GCA_024224665.1 Chloroflexota bacterium
AGGGGCGCTGTTACGTAGCACCGGGAATTCATCCCGGTGCGGGCCTCGCAAACGCATAGGCTACATTACTGAGTTATTTTCTTAACTTTCATTAGGGCCCGGCCCCTCAGGGCCTGGTTTGCCAGCACGCGAGCGCCCAACCAAGGGCGCTTTGTACTTTGAGCCAGGGACTCTTGGTATAGGATGCCAAAACTGTAAAGATCGATTTCTAGCGTAATGAACCATGCCGTAAAAGATGTTCACACAACAAGTATAGAGACAACTTCCTACATCGCCAAAGATCAAACGATTGCAAAATGTCGGTTTTGGATATTTGCCGAAACCTGGAGTCGAGGACATAATCGATGGATGCATAATGCACCTCACGTGTGGCAATGTCTGCACCTGCTACTAATCTGACCCTACTGCAAATTCGAGTCATCGACCACTTCCATCATGAAAATCCTGCTTCTCCAAGCTCGCAATCCCAATGATCCTGCCAAAACAGAAGAGGTAGAGGCCTTTGCAAATAAGACGCATCTTCCCCTCGAAGCCTTCGTTCCCTTTGACTTATTGGCCGGTCCGCCAGCACTGTCACAGCTCCGCAACCACGATGCCTTGATGATCGGCGGCAGCGGCGAGTACGACGTGCCGCATAAATCCCTGCCCCATCTGCAAGAAACGCTCGATCTTTTAGCCGAGGTAATCGAATTCGGCTTTCCCACATTCGCCTCATGTTTCGGCTTTCAGCTCATGGTCGCAGCGCTCGGGGGCGACATTATCAGCGACAAGCCCAATATGGAAGTGGGCGCCTATGATGTGACCCTGACCAAGGCGGGGCGCAGCGACGAACTGTTCGGCCACTTGCCCGACACATTTTTGGCCCAGTTCGGGCACAAAGATAGAGCCACCTCCTTGCCTCGCGCTTTCGTCAATTTAGCACACACCGACTGCTGTCCCTTTCAGGCCTTGCGAATACCGGGGAAACCGATTTGGGCAACTCAGTTTCATCCGGAACTGACAGGTGAAGAGAACCTGATGCGCTATTCACGTTATCTGAAAGACTATGACGCCATCATGACCCGTGAACAAAGCCGGCAGGCACTTGCGCGATTTGTCCCCAGTCCTGATACACATGATCTGATTACCAGATTTTTGAGACTCGTCGGTAGTTGATGTGATTTGGACAAGATTTTCTCTGCCGCTCCTCCGCTCCTCCGCGCCTTCACTGCGGTCAAAAGGCCTTGATAAACGGGGCCTTTATATCGACAACTCTGAGTTTTGGCCGTGTTCATACGAACCGTTGTCCTCTTGTCACAGGAGTGTTGCACTTGAACACTCACTTGGAGCTACGACTTAGTGAACGCCATTAATCGTGAAAACCTAAAGGCCAAACTGGATCGAGGGATGACTTCATACTGGTCATGGCACTCAAGCAATCGGCCTACGAACGGGCCTTCATATCCCCCAACATCTTGGAGAATAAAATGAGTAAACTGGAGAGCGCCCTAAAACGAATTGGCATCGGAAAAGGTAAGGTAGTGCCGCCAGGCGACATCATTGGCTGTAGTCACATGGATCAGGTTCAGGAAGTATCTCCCAGCGCGGATGGTTGTGAGGACTGCCTGAAGACAGGCGATTCCTGGGTGCATTTACGCATCTGTATGACATGTGGCCACGTAGGCTGCTGCGACAATTCCAAGAATAAGCATGCTACAAAGCACTATCACGCCAGCGAGCACGCGATCATCAAGTCTTTTGAGCCGGGCGAAAACTGGCTATGGTGTTATGAAGATGAACAGCTCATGGTCTAAACATGATCGATGGTAATAGCGAGGCGACTTCTCAGTTTGCCCCAAGTTCAGGTAGTATTGGACAGATACGCAGATTAACCCGGGAAACATGTAGCGATTGTTCCCATGTCTTCGACAAAGGCAAGAAAACGGAGGATCCTGACCATGGCCAAACCTATTATTGTGACGGTAGATGATGAACCACAAGTCCTGAGTGCAGTCAACCGAGACCTCAGGCAACATTTTCGAGGCGATTATCGGATTGTACGCGCGAATTCCGGCAAAGCCGGGTTGGAGGCTGTGCAAGAATTGAAACAGCGTAACACGCCGGTGGCGCTCTTTCTGGTAGACCAGCGTATGCCTCAAATGACGGGCACTGAGTTTCTGACTGAGGCTCGCAAACTGTACCCAGACGCGAAAAAGGTGCTGCTGACGGCCTATGCTGATACCGAGGCCGCCATCGACAGTATCAATAGCATCGGATTGGACCACTATCTGATGAAACCGTGGGATCCACCTGAACAAAATCTCTATCCGGTGTTAGATGATCTGTTGGATGACTGGCATGCTACCGTGCCTGTTCCTTATGATGGCATTCGGGTTGCCGGTACGCTTTGGTCACCCTCTACTCATGATGCCAAAGATTTTCTCTCGCGAAATCGTGTTCCCTTCCAATGGTTGGATATCGAGCAGGATGCGGAGGCCAGAGAACTGGTCGAGCAAGTGAGTGAAGGTGAGCACCTGCTTCCCGTCGTCTTCTTTCCCGACGGCGCTGTGCTCATGCAGCCTGATATCCGCACGTTGGCCGATAAGGTCGGATTACAGACACATGCTACCCAGCCTTTTTATGATCTCATCATCATTGGCGCCGGCCCAGCTGGATTAGGCGCGGCCGTTTATGGCGCCTCCGAGGGTCTGCGCAGTTTGCTCATCGACAAAGAGGCAACAGGCGGACAGGCAGGCACCAGTTCCCGTATCGAGAACTATCTCGGGTTTCCCCAGGGGATCAGTGGCGCCTTACTCGCACAACGGGCCACCGACCAGGCACGCCGTCTGGGAGCAGAGATTCTCTTGGCCCAAGAGGTAGTCAAGGTGCAACCGGAAGCATCGAATCATATCGTTACTTTGAGTGACGGCAGCGAGTTGGGTTGTCGTGCAGTGGTGATCGCCACAGGTGTGTCGGTTCGACGATTGCAGGCGCCAGGCGTCGAGCGACTGACCGGCGCAGGCATTTACTACGGGGCGGCGCTCACCGAGGCGGCCAACTATCGAGATCAAGAAGTGTATGTGATCGGAGGCGCCAACTCGGCCGGGCAGGGCGCCATGTTCTTCTCGAGATATGCCGGAAAGGTGACCATGCTTGTACGGGGCACCGGCCTGGAACGCACGATGTCTGCCTACCTCATCGACCAGATCGGCGGCACTCCCAATATCGAGGTAATCACTCGTACCGAGGTGGCCGAGGCGCATGGTGAAAACCAACTGGAGGCTTTGACCCTCACCAACAATGAAACGGGTGAACGGCGGCAGGTACCGGCGGCAGCTATGTTCCTCTTCATTGGGGCTGTACCCCACACCGATATGGTGGCGGGCGTGGTCGAGCGCAACAGCGCCGGATTTATCCCCACCGGCCCCGATTTAGCCAAAGAAGGCAGGCGTCCCAAAGGATGGACACTGCGGCGAGATCCCTACATGGTAGAAACCAATGTGCCGGGCATCTTTGCCGCGGGCGATGTGCGACAGGGCGCGGTCAGGCGTGTGGCTTCGGCTGTGGGCCAGGGCGCTATTGCCGTGAGTTTTGTGCATCAGTATTTGAAAACGGTTTGAGCCGCCAACCACCCACCCTCACCAGGCCCGAACCCGACCGCAAACACTTGCTCGAACAGGTTGGTGGTCCCCGACCATTCACTTTCCCCTGTGTTGACAGCAAAGACTCGCCTCGTTTTACCGATGCGTACCGCCAGAACCAGATGATCACTCGGCATGCGCTTGATCTCATCACACAAAGTCAGTGGTAAAGGTGTGGCGATGGGCCGATCACTGAATAATTCGCCGCCGAAGAGGATCAAATTGGTCGGGTTGTCGGCATAGGGTAGGTTCAGGAGCAACAGCCAGGGCCAGCCATCAGGCAGATTGGGGCGAACGAGCAGCGTCTCGGCATCCACAGGCGCCAGACCGGCCACACCTTTGTATGCCGCCATCAAGATGGCCGAGGCTGTTGCCAACACTTTGTCTTCATCTCCCTCGACCTTTGGCAACTGCCACCCGGCCTCTTGCAAAGACTGATACTGCGACACCTCGAAAGCACCCGGCGCCCGCTCGATCTGCGACGGCATAGCGCTTTCGTACGCCAACCATAGCCGTTCGAGATCTGTCAATCGACCTGGATCCAGCGCAGGGCCGGGTTTGCTGGCTTCGGCGCCCAGCGTATCAAGCCAATTGGCTGCCGCCCGCAGGCGTACATTCAAATCACCCTGCACTGATGAACTTAGCAGGTGGTGCTCGCTCAGTGTGACAATGGCTGTGGTTGCCTGCATATCGGCAGGGGCTAACTGAGTACCTTTGTAGAAGTGATACATGCCGGCCATACCGCCAGCGGCTGTCTGCGCCCTTTGCAAGAGCTTTTCCAGAATCTCTGCACTTAACGCCGGTTCGATCCAGGCCAAGGCTTGGCCCACATAGGCTGAGCCGGTTACGTTTACATTTGAATCAGTTGCAGGGTGGACGGCGATACCCACGCGACTCCTGCGAATGCTCTTGAATATAGCCGTTTTCGCCCAGCCCATACAGCGGTTGAGCGCCGGTGACGGTGTCACGATCTCGGCAGTGTCAGTTGATTTTTGGCTCTGCTTGTTACTATCTTGAAACACAAGTCCCAAGTCACTCAAGGCTAAGAATCCATTCCACGCCAGTTGTTCGCCGCTGGGCGCAAATGAGAGTATAAAGGGGACGTCGATATAACCTTCGATGAGGATGTGATAGGTCAGGTGGGCTGTGCCATCGCTATCTAGCTCGGAATAGGTGGGCGGTCCACTGGCGCCGAATACGCGCGTCGCTCTTTCGCTGTGTCCGCCCTGGGCGACGATCAGGCCATCCTGATATCGTTGTTCGACCCTTGGTTCTGTTTCTCCACCACCCCAGTCGATCTCGACCTCGATCTGCAGCAGCCGGTGCCCTTCGGCTTGCAAATCCAATTGCCAGCATACAGCCTCACCATACCCTGCCCGGAAAGGCACAAACACTCGTTGCGCCACGATCACCCCTTCTGTACCATAGATAGTCTCCTGGTAGGCCGGATGAAAACTGGTGACCATGGGCTCCAGCAGTCCGGCGAGGCGTCCCATTTCGAATGTGCGGAAACCAAAACGTACGCTACGGCAATAAGTTTGCGCAGTGAGGCCGGCCCACAAGTGGGTCAGGTTTGACTCAGCATCGACATGCGCAATGATGCCAGGATTGGCGTATGCGCCGCCGGCCATAAGCGCATGGGTTGGGAACAGGTAAGAGAGTTCGGACATAAACGTCCAGGTACGTGATACAAAAGGGTAGGCTCCTTATCGAGCCTACCCTTTTGTATCTAAATATGCGGTTTTCAGCAAACACAAGACCTATCTCGGATCGTATTTGCAAGTCTTGCCCTGCAATTCATTCATGTAGATGCACAGCTCGATATAGGCTGGTCGCCAGAATGTTTCACCGGGTGGGCTGGGATCCATAACCGCCCAGTAGTATTGTTCGGTATCTCTAGTCCACTCCGAATCTGGCATATAAATCAGCGACATCACACCTATCCAAGGCCAATTCTGTTCGGCCCATTTGTAGGCGCGCACAAGGTAATCGGATTGGACGAAAGCATCGATACCGGCGCCGGCGCCATGCCAGTAGTAAGGGCTGCCCTGGCGATCATCCCAAGTCCAGCCAAATTCCAGAATGGCGATCTTCTTGTTGCCGTCGCCGTACTTCTGCATAATGCGGCGTATATCTTCGACACGGCGGAAGGAGTAAACTCGCAGCCGCTCTGAAGGGCTAGGGTCGTTGTTATAAAGATTGGGATTGCTGGCGATCTGAGCAGGGTCGGTTTCTGGTGAAACAGCATAACCTGAGCCATGAACCCCGAGCATGTCAAAGTATCCATCGCTATTGCCGCCCATGGCATCATACATCTGCCGGTAGAACTTATCGTCGTACATGGCATCTGACTGATCGGCAGTGGTTGGCGCCATGCCGGCCGTAATCACAATCGCGCTGGCATCTTGAGACTTGATGGCCTGATATGATTTTCTAAGCAAACCGGTGTAAGCGGCGGGATTTACAGGCTTGTTACCCCATTCGCGCGAGAGATTGGGTTCGTTCCAGACCTGATAGGCGTGGATACGACCCTTATAGCGGGCGGCTACTGCTCGTAGGAAATTGGCAAAGGCATCTCCACTTTCGGGGGGCTCTCCTGCCCAGAAGGCTTCATCGGATGGAGATACGCGTACCAGGAGTTTGAGGCCATTATCTTCTACCTGCTGTACGATACGGTCGGTGCGGGTCCAATCGAACTGCCCGGGTCCGGCGCCTTCGATATCCTGCCAGGCAAACCACTGTTTCACCCAGTTAAAACCAGCTTCTTTCATCAGCTTCAAGTCACGCTCTGCCGTCTCCGGGCGCCACCACAGAAAAGCTTGAGCACCAAAATCTGGGGATCGCATATTGGCCAGCCCGGATGAGGGGGCAGGTTTGGGAGTCGGTGGGACTTCTGTAGGCGTGGCCGGGATTTCTGTGGGGGTTGGGGCCGCAGCCTCCTCGGTGGGGGCAGGCTCGACCGGGGCTGCAGTCGGCTCGGCAGTAGCTGGTTCAGCAGGCGCCTGTGTGGCAGTAGGCACAGGTGTATCCACCGAGGCGTCGGGAACAGGCGTGGCTGTAGGGTCTACCACTTTAGGCATCGGCGTTTTAGTTGGGGTTGGCGTCGGTTCAGCCTCGGAGCTACATCCGCCCAACGCCAAGATGCCAACGAACAACACAAGCAACAGCCCTGTGCTGATCATGCCGGTCAAGAAGTATTTTGCATTACGGGTCGTCGCGTTGTCTGTCATAGATTGTCAGCAGTGAGCAGGTAAGGTTCAGTAGATTTAAAGTGTGGAGTTTGAATGTGTTTTCTAGAGAAGTAATCCGGTAGACCGAAATCTGCCGTCAAAACGAACTTACAGGCGCAATCTGCCCGGTTTCCCGGTTTACAGTTTTCCCGGTCTATCGGTTTACAAGTCTACCGGTTTCTCGGTCTACAAGTCTACAAGTCTACCGGTTTCCCGGTTATTTCGGCATGGCGCCCAGGGCATTGTAAACCGGCAGGCCACCGCCGCCCTGATCGAGGATGCCCCATTGGGCCAGTTCTGTGCCGGGGTTGGTTATGCCGAAATTAAGATTCCATAAGAAGGAGGGGCCGACATAGCCTGTGCTCTTCATCCATTTGTAGAATTCAACCGTCCAGCGTGCCTGCTCGTCGCGGCTATTGTCGTTGGCGTATCCATAGGAGGGATGCAAAGCACCCCCTGACGCCCAACCGAATTCTGTGGGCCAGATGCGTTTGCCTGTGTCGCCATAACGTACCATGATGTTACGATATTCTTCGATGGTGGAGCGTGGCGCCCACGAGTGGTGGGGGTTATCACAGGGACCCCTGAAGCTGGCGTTGTCTTGCGTGATGAACTCGCAGGCCTGTTGCCAGGTCAGGTTTGGGGGTACGTTGTAGCCACTGGGGTGGGCGCCGATGGCGTCGGAGACGTCCTTGAGGCCGTTACGGTACATCGCTTCCAGATATTGCACGTCATCGATGGCCAGGCTTCCGATGCTTCCGGCCGGGGTAAGGGAGCCGCTGACGACGATCATCCCCGGGCATGCGGCTTTGATCGCCTGATACGAGCGTTTGAGCATATCCATGTAACGCACCGGATCGAGTGGCTCATCACCCCATTCGTAGTGTAGATTTTGCTCATTCCACACCTCTATTGCCTGGACTTTGCCACAATATCGGCCGGCGAATTGGCCCAGGAAATTGGCAAAGAGCTGGTTGTCGGCGGGCGGCCCCTCGACGCCGAGGTTTGTCCCTGATGGACGCGCCCATTTGGGCGCTTTTACGATCGATGCAAGGATTTGCAAGCCCTGGCCATTGAAGAAGTTGTTTAGATTATCTTGTCCGCCCCAGCCAATGGCGCCTTGTGAGCCTTCCATATCCTTCCAAGGAACCTGCCATTTCACCCAATTGAAGCCAATATTTTTGATGGCGCTCGCCGCAAAACTGGTATCGGCGCCACCGTAGGGCTGGATCTGCAGACCATAGCCAAAGGTACCGGCGCCGGCAGGTGGAGTTCCACCACCGCCACTACTTTGGGGTGCGGCGACGACCTTGGGAGGTGGAGGGATATCTGTGGCAACGGCTATGGTTTCTAGCGGGCCATTGGCATTGACACGACTGCCGATGATCCAAACAGGACTACCATCTTGACCTTCAAGCTGCCACCAGGTCCCCTTTTCGTTCTTACCGATGATTTTCAATTCCTCGCCCGCGGCCATCTGTCCGACACGGCCGTAGGCCGTACCAGGACCCTTTCGCAGATTTGTGGTACCGGTAGCGACCGCCACAGAGAAAGGCAGGGGTGTGGGCGTAGGTGTGAATTCGGGGGTTGGGGTAATGGTTGGGGTTGGGGTGAATTCAGGTGTGGGGGTGTGGGTGGGGGTGTAGGTGGCGACAGCGAGTGAGAGTTCTCCCTGGTTGCCGACCGTTTGCTGGTCATTGATAAGCGCGGCAGAGAGGATGTAATTCCCGGGAGCATCGGGTACCGCTAACGCCGCCGGCTGGTTGAGGCTCGTAGTCAACTGCGAAACAACAGCGCCCAGCCCATCCTCCAGAGTCCAATTCAGTTCCAACTGACCACTGTTGATCGCCGGTGATTCGCCTGCTGCATAACTTGCCAAGACCGCCCAAAGATTTGGATCGTGGTCCACACTATCTAGAGCTTGCACCACGACGCCACCAAGATTGAAGCTATTTGCCAGTGCGACTTTGTTGGCAAGACTGGCGGCATTCTCCAAAAAGACGATGCGCTCTTCGCCGGCCTGGCCTTGATAACGATACCAGGAGATACCGCTGGCAGGATCGAATTGCAGGGGAGAGGCGATCACATCAGTCTGTAAGTTTGCCTCGACCACCGTACCTGGCTCCACCACGGTATTGGCAACGGCAACTTCACCCAGAAGGGGCGCCAGCGCCTCGCTGTAACCACGATGCATGAAGTAATTGTCAGCTTGTTCGACGCTTCGAGCCGGTAAGCGCATTTGTAATTTGTTGCGGTCCACTTCACCTACCGCCCACTCGAGCAATCGCTCGACTTCAGCGCCCGGTGCATAAGCCAGAGGATTGTCAGGTCCGGGTACGACCACGGTGTCGGCACTGGCGCCCAGTGCACGCCAGTCGTAGCCATATGTCTCCCATTGATTCTCTGCAGCCTCCATCGGTGTGTCTACAAATACAGCCAGCTTTAGTCCATCTTGATGCAAACGGTTAGAGAGATTGGCAACAAAACGATTGAAATCTGTACGTAGAGGTGGGTCCACACCTTTGAAATCAATAGCCACACCTGCATAAAGATTACTGGCAGCGATTTCGGCAACGGTGTTGATCTGTACATCCTGTAACGTGCCGTCAATCAACATATTGGCGAGCAAGTCGGTTCGAGGCGGCTCACCTGGCCCGTAATTACGAACCGTCAGATAGGTTTGATACGGAACGTTACTGGCATCAGGTAGATCAAGAACGCCATCGACACTGCCATCGCCGCGCAATGTCAAAACAGTAGGGTAAAGTGTGGTAATGCCGGCAACGGCCTCTGTGGGCAGCGCTCTGCCCTGTGGTAGCTCAACGCCAACGGAGGGTAATTGCGGGCTGGTTTGGACCACAGCAAAGGCGTTGGGGACGAAGTTGACAGAGGATTCGATGATATCCTCATCATATAGTATCTTATGGGGCATCCACTCCCAGGCTTCACCATTCCAGTTATAGATATCCAAGGTCTTATAGGGTAAGGAGTCATTAGGAATGGGAATGGTGGCAACGGTCTCTTCAGGAATGCCACCACGTACACTCATCTGGTAAACGGGGCTACGAGGGCGCAAATAGCCTGGTAATGCTTCGGCAGCATCACGCATTTCATCACCGCTGCTACCACGCTCGAAATCAACACGTGGCAGTGATTCGATACGAGCATATGTCTGCCCGGCCTCCGCCAGACCCTGTTCGGGGAAAATCACCCGCGTACCATCAGGATCGATGATCTCGCTTTCATAAGGTTTGATCGTTTCATGCCCGATGTTCTGGATTCGTTCCCATAACTGCAGGGGCGGTAAAAGCAGTATGACCAGTACCAGGATGGGGATGATTAGGAAGGTAAATAGGCGGCCGATGCTCTTCCCTTCGAGGATGTGAGCGAAACCGCTAGAAGATGTTGGATAGTCTTGCATCAAGTGTTCTCCTCACGCAAATTCACCCGTCGTTAGACTTGCGCTCGTGGTCGAGCTGTCCAGCCGGCGGGTGGATTGCGAGACAATATCCCGATTTTGTGATGTTAGCGACTAGGATAGCGGACAAAGTATAGCTTTCAATATCGATTAATGATTCCAGGTCCATAGTCGTTATTCGGGATGGCCGGTGTTAAAACCGGTTGATGGGCGATTTTAGCACAGGGGTGGGGGGCGGGCAAGAATTTCGGCATTGAAAATGGATAGTAACAGCTTGATTAGGTGTTAACGCCAGCAACAGTTAGCAGCATTCTACGAGTTTTCATCTCCACGTAAGCTGTTCTTCATGTGATCCACTTCTCCCTTGGCCCAACTCGGTGTATACTCGTGCGCATGGCAGATCTTGTCCCGACCGGAGGAGAAGGGCCAACAACCCCTTCACCCGCGTTCTCTACACCCACCGTTGTGAAACAACGCAGAATCTCACCCTTGTTCTGGGTCTTGCTGGTCCTGCTCATTGGGCTTTTGCTTATTGGTTTGGGTTCAATCGGCTACTATGCGTTGTTGACACAACAGCAGAATTCGGCCAGTTCTTGGTCTGATGCCTGGGATAGTCTTGATCGCGAGCAGATCTCGGCTGGCCTGATCATCTGGTCGCTGGCCGGAGGCGAACCGGAACAGATCTACCGGCAGGCGATGGCGGGTGATTCTCTCGAGTCTGCAACGGTCATAACCCTGACGACCCCGACATTGCCCGATATCCAGAGGCTGGGGTGGCTGTCGGTATTGGCCAGACGCTTCACTATCACCGGCGATAGAGCGCAAGCCGAGTTCCTCTATCAAGTGGCCGCCGACCTGGCATTGCTGTCGACGGGGTTAGGGGATAATCAACGAGCCGAGGCGCTTTTGGCGGTTGCAAATGGCTGGGTAGATCTGGATAAACCCAAACAGAGTCGTGACCTATTACAACAGGTTACGACCATCGCTCAATCGAGCCCGGAACTCACCGCACCGGTACGCCGCCAACTCCTTGAAAACGCGGCAGAGACGTACGAACGCCTGGGGGATATCGACCAGGCCCAGACCACGCGCGCCCTTCCCGCCGATCTTGCAGCAAATCCCACGATCCGTACGACAGCGGATTTGCTGGCTACTTTAGAGAATCCCTTGACCTACTCGGATCAGGTTTTGGCGTTTCAGGCGGCGCGCGTGATGCAGGCACAAGCTTATGTCGATACCTGGATCGAGAGAGAGGGTTCAGCTTCGGCCACGCAAACAGCTGCCCTGACAACTGCATTGATCGACGAAGATCTGGTGCGCGCTGCCTACTATGAGCAGATGCTGGGCAACGAATCCCTACCGTCGAGTCTGCGTGCTCAGGTGCTATGGGATAAAATCCAATGGTTGGCGATCAAACATCAGGCTGCTAAAGGGCTGTATGGTGCAGACCTGACGCCGAACTGGGCCGCAGAAGAACCCGCTATTCGCCAGACCTTACACGATGCCTTTATCGAACTCAGTGAACTATTGTTGTTGCAGAACCAGACCTTACCCCCTGAGCAGCAGGCAGAAGCACTCACCCAGGTCTATTCCACGCTGCTGGTCTGGTCCCGGATAGGTTTGTATCCTGACGCCGACCAGGTATTTCTGGCCAACGCCTTCAACGATGCACTTGATCAGTGGTCCGATGCGTTCGGTATATTCCCACAGGCGATAATCGGAGAGGATGGCGAGGTCGAGTTTGATGTCCGAGTCATAGAATCACCTCAGGGTTGAGAAATGTGGCCGTGCTTTACGTGGTATCGACGCCCATCGGAAATCGTGAAGATATTACGCTGAGGGCGTTGCGGATTTTGGCTGAGGTAGCCCTGATTGTTGCTGAAGACACGCGACATAGTGGCCGGCTGTTGCAATACTACCAGATTCGAAAACCGCTGCTGAGTTTGCATGAACACAATGAAATGGATCGGATCCCCGAGCTCTTGGCCAGGCTCGAACTGGGCGAAGATGTGGCATTGATCAGCGACGCCGGCACTCCTACGGTTTCTGACCCCGGCTATCGCTTGATCGCAGCGGCCCTCGAGGCAGGATACACGGTATCGCCAATCCCGGGCGCCAGCGCCATTTTGGCCGCTTTGGTGGCTGCAGGATTACCCACCGACCGCTTTTTGTTCCTGGGCTTTCCCCCCAGAAAAGCAAATGCCCGTAAAAAACTATTGGAGGAGGTTGTCTTGGAGCCGGGCACCTTGATCTTTTATGAATCGGCACGCCGCTTGCAAGGGTTGCTTGTGGCGATTGCCAAAGAACTCGGTGCAGATCGCCCGGTTGTCGTCGCTCGGGAGCTGACGAAATTGCATGAAAGTTTAGTCCGTGGTACGGCCGGGGAATTGCTTGCACTGTTCGAGTCAGCGCCACGGGGCGAGGTCGTGCTGCTGGTGGGCGGAGCGATCACCGCCGATCGATCTCAGATACCTGCTGCAGTGGCCGAGATCATGAAAGACATGTTAGAGGGTGGCCGCTCAGTTTCAGATGCTGCGAGATTGCTCGCTCAGGTAACGGGACTGCCACGTCGTGAACTGTATCAACTGGGACTTGAATTGAGGGACAAAAGCCGCTCAAGAGTGTAACAAACAGTGTTGCATCGCACTCGAGCAAACTCGTAGGGTAAACGTAGGTTGGACGTGTGAAAATCTGTTTGACATGATCCCTGGTCGTCGTTATACTAATTGACATTAAGGACTGTTTGCATGGTGAGCAGATCCAGGTTTCGATCCCTCATGAATTCCTTAGTCTACATATGCACCCTTCTCTTGCACCCGTCACCCCTGCGCGCGGGTGTTTTTGTTTATTGCAAGTAACCATCAGTCTGTCCCATCCCGATTCTGACCCCTGGAGGTGTCTATGGATTCAGCGATGATCAGCAAAATCATGAAGGCGAAACGCTACGCAGCAGAACGAGATCGTATGCGCTTCGAGCAGTTTACGGTCGTCTTTACGGGTAATCACCGAGATCACACCGTCAGGTACGAAGATGGCGAATGGTCGTGTACATGTGATTTCTTCTCACAGCGGGAAGTTTGTAGTCATACCATGGCAATGGAAAGGGTACTGGAAGGGATGTTGGCGGTTGCCATTGAGGCCGAAACAGAGTCCGAACCTGTACCAGTAGCGTAATCCCAGCGAATACCAGATAAGTTACGGCCCGGCGCCCAGCGCCGGGCTTTTTTGATTCGGTAATTTGCTTCGATAGCGGGTGGTTGTGCGAGTCACGAAACGAATGAATTCGTCGCTGAAATTACGAAGCCCCCTCAGGGGCTGTGTTCAACCTGTACCAGTAGCGTAATCCCAGCGAATACCAGATATACTGACAACGGTCATAAAGGAACATTATCAAAAGTCTGGAACTTGAGGGTCAATAAGCTGGCAAGCTCTTGCTTATATATCCCATCGGTTTGAGCGATACAATCTACAATAGCTAGTTTAAAGTCTGTAAACGTTTC
>JAAENG010000087.1 GCA_024224665.1 Chloroflexota bacterium
TCTAAGACATCGGCGTCGGTGAGGACGACGATGGAGCGGCCGGGCCTGCCATGGACCTGGCCATCCCACTTAGAGTCAGGCCGTCTACCCAGCTCGGTCGCGATATTGCTATGGATGTGGCCCTTGATTCGACCGAGTTGCTCAGCACTTCTTATCCCGAGCAGATAGGACCCGTGATTGGATAGGAAGGCGTAATTGTACAACTCAAAATCATAGAGTGCCTGGGCACGGCCTAGGACGCCTAAGATAAGGTCTCTATTCTGCGGTGTTGGTTTTAGAAGGAACATCCCCATCACGGTACGGATGGTGACCTCGGCGATGGCGATGGGACGCCCCTTGGCATCGGTCCACTTCTTAGCGGAGTCCGGGACGAATTGGAGTGGAGAAGGCATTGCACTGACCTTTCATTATGGTTGTGCAATAGCCTTCGGCCAATGAGCGCGAGTGTTGCGCATTTATAGGGAAAAATTCCGTTTAAGAGTCGGTTTTGATGGGACAGCGTTGTCCCCTTGGAAATCGGGTGGGGCCCCGAGGTATCCCCAGTTTTTTCTCGGGCGCCGATATAAGAGAAATGAAAGTGGCACGCACAGCGTCCTAAGGTGAGTTACCACACAAACCGAGGGACATATGCCATGCGCGCCACCGACATCTTAGCTCGTTGCTTTGCGAAAGACCTACACACAATTCATAAAAGTCGACTCAAGTCGGTGTTCTTTGGTGTTGACGCACTACTTCGTGGTGGCCGGCTGTCTTTGACAGAGCTCGGTCGCGCCGCGAGCAGTGGAACGGCACCCAAACATAGCATCAAGCGCGTTGACCGACTCTTAGGCAATGGTCGATTGATCAACGAGTTACCGATCTTCTGTAGGGCGATAACCCGCTACTTGGTGGGTGGCGATCTTCGACCAACCATTTTGGTTGATTGGACCCGGATTGGAAATAGCCACTATGCACTGGTGGCTTCGATGCCGAGAGACGGTCGTGCAATGCCTCTCTACTATGAAATCCATCCGGCACATTACGTATCAAAACCAGACGTAGAAAGGCAATTCCTAGAGGGTTTATCACGAATCCTCCCATCGACTTGTCGCCCAACTTTGGTTACCGATGCCGGCTACCAAAACCCTTGGTTCAGGCAAGTACAGGCTCTCGGCTGGGACTATGTTGGCCGGCTAGCTACCCACGTTTACGTGCGTCCGATTCACCAAGATGAATGGAGCAGGAACGATGCCCTCGAGCGCAGCGCATTGCGTGGCTGCACCGACCTTGGCCCATGCGAGATCACTAAGAGCGGGCCGCTGGTCCAACGAGTCATAATCGCCGCCAAATTCAAACGAAACCCCATACGTTCTCCTATGCGTAAGCGTCCTAGCGGTCGCGGCCTCGCTCATTCACGCGCCGTGAAGCGCAATCAGGTTCCATGGGTACTCGCCACTACTCGTGGGGACCTGTCGCCAAAGCAAGTTATCGCCCTGTACGCCCGACGCATGCAGATTGAGGAGACCTTTCGAGACACCAAGAACATACGCTTCGGCTGGTCATTTCGCCACGCATTCACCCGCTCCGCAAACCGTTATGCAATCCTACTCTTGCTCGCTGCGCTCGCAGGTTTTGTGCTCACCATCATCGGCATTGCTGCCGAGAAAAGAGACCTCCATCTGCTCTACCAAGCCAACACCATACGCCACCGGCGCGTCCTGTCTCTTTTCTACCTTGGCAAGGCTATTCTCGCCCGGGCCAGACCCCCTGAGCTTGCCTTCTTGGACATCAAAGACGCATGCAAATGTATCAAAGCCCCTGTAATTGTTTGATAAAATGTGGGGATCCATGAGAGTGGGACCTTCTTTTGGCCCGTATACTTAGCGGGGACGTGGACAATGAATTTGCGTTTGGCACCGTCGACGACCTGCTCGAAGAGATAGGTCTTTCCGGCAAGGGGCGAGCGGCTGGACATGTCGGTGACGCGGGCGTAACCCAGGGTGCTGATAAACAGAAAGCCAAGGATGGTTAAGACAGA
>JAAENG010000088.1 GCA_024224665.1 Chloroflexota bacterium
GTTTGCCAGCAGGCGAGCGCCTGAGGGCGAGAGCGCCCAACCAAGGGCGCTTTGTACTTTCAGCCAGGGATTCTTGGTATAGGATGCCAAAATTGCAAAGATCGATTTCTAGCGTAATGAACCACGCCAACTTTTATGATGTGGTACGAGATCATCGTGGCGCAAGTAGCTGTGCGGTTCGTGGTAGGCGATTCATCGCCGTGACAGGTGCACAAAAGCGGCTAAAGCGCTTACTACAAACTGTCGCCTTCGGTGTGCCGCTTTGTATGAGTCATAATATCGCATTGCAGCAAAGACCTGGCCTGATCTATAATGAAGTCATCGCGTAACAGGGACGTTGCAGCCGGCGTCCCTGTCTTTGCATCTGCTGCTATCGAGGTTCGACCATGGCGCAATATATCTCTCCTTCAATCGATAAATTGCAGTCCAAACTCTCGTACATGGGGCCGGATGACCTGCTTCTTGTACGGCAAGCTTACGATGTGGCAGATGAGCTACATGGGGGACAGACACGTAACACAGGGGATGCCTACATCACTCACCCATTGGCAGTCGCCGATATCCTTGCCGATCTACGGGCCGATTCAGAGACTATTGCCGCCGGCCTCTTACATGATGTAGTCGAAGACTGTGACTTCTCAACAGAAAAGATAGAGGAGTATTTTGGGAAGAAGGTTAAAGACTTGGTGTTAGGGGTCACCAAACTGTCTAAACAGACCAGCACAGAATTGACACCAACCGATAGCCACGGCAAGCCGGACACCTCTATGTACAGTACGAATGGCAACGGCTACAGTTCGTTGGCGCCCACCCCCTCTCGCCAAGCCGAATGGGCAGAGAATATGCGCCAGTTGTTCATGAGTTCGGTTGAGCATCCTCTGATCCTGGTGATCAAACTGGCAGATCGCCTACACAACATGCGTACGCTCAGCGGCCATCCCAATGTGGCCAAGCAGAGGCGTATCGCTCGCGAAACATTGGAGATCTTCGCGCCGGTGGCCAATCGCCTGGGGATGTGGCAGATCAAGTGGGAGTTGGAGGACCTTTCATTCCGATACCTGGAACTTGATCTCTACCAACAGATGAAATCCAAACTTTCGCAGCGCCGGCGCAGTCGGGAGAGATTTATCAATATCGTGCTCATGCATCTCAAAGCGGATACGGCCAAGGCCGATCTCGAAGCCGATATCACAGGTCGTCCCAAACACATTTATTCGATCTGGCGTAAAATGCAGCGTAAGGGCATCCCCTTCGAAGAAGTCTACGATATCCATGGTTTCAGGATCATCGTCAACACTATTGCCGACTGTTACACCGTGCTCGGGCTCATCCACGCTCGGTGGTTGCCTATTCCGGGCGAGTTCGACGATTACATCGCTCGGCCAAAGGAAAATGGTTACCAGTCCTTGCACACGGCCATGATTGGTCCGGGCGGGCGCCACATGGAAGTACAGATTCGTACCTGGGAAATGGACGAGATGGCCGAGCAGGGTGTCGCCGCACACTGGCGCTATAAGGAACATGGCCATAAGTACGGCCAGGAATTCGCCAACAAAGTCGCCTGGCTCAGGGCCCTGGTGAGTCATGAAGATGATGAATCCGAATCCGCCACCGAAATGGTGGATTCGTTGCGTAGTGACCTCTTTGGTGATCGCGTTTATGTATTCACGCCCAAAGGTGATCTCTTCAGTTTACCGGCCGAGTCTACCCCCATCGATTTCGCCTATTATATCCATACCGAGGTCGGGCATCGCTGCCGAGGCGCCCGAGTCAACGGTAAAATGGTGCGCCTTGATTACAAATTGAAGAATCGAGACAGGGTGGAGATTATCACCACCAAACGTGGAGGTCCCTCGCGCGATTGGTTGAACCCCCACCTGGGTTTCGTACGCAGCTCGCGTGCACGTTCCAAGATCCGCTCCTGGTTCAGAAAACAGAAACGTGAGCAGAATATCGTCGCAGGCAGACAGTCATTGGACAGGCTGCTCAAGCAGTTGAACCTGCGCGCCACCAGTTACGAAGATGTTGCCAAAGCACTTAAATATGATAATCTGGATGATTTACTGGCCGATTTGGGCTATGGCGATATCTCGACAGAACGGATCGCCGGTAGGCTGGTCAATCTGCAAAAGCAGGCAGAGGCTGAACAGGAAAAAGAGCAGGAAATCGCCATCCCCGATATCCCCCTACCCCCACCCGCTCGCCCTGGTGACGAGATCATTGTGCGCGGGGTCGAAGGTCTGCTAACGCGCATGGCAAACTGCTGTCGCCCTATACCCGGCGAAGCCATTGTAGGATACATCACGCGCGGCCGAGGTATCACCATCCATCGTCAGGACTGCGCCAATATCATCAACCGCAACGAGCCGGAACGCTTGATTCATGTCGAATGGGGTGCGGAAACGCCCACCTATCCGGTGCCGGTGAGTGTAAAATCCTGGAACAGGGCGGGGCTGTTACGAGATATCACAGCCGTGGTGGCGGCGGACGGCATCAACATCAGTTCGACATCTACACAGACCAACAAACAGAACCACTACGCCAGCATGGTCCTGACCCTGGATGTAAGTGATGCCGAGCAGTTGACACGTGTGATGAACCAGATGGAACAGATTCAGAATGTGTTTTCGGTGGAGCGCTACCGGCCTTGAGGGGTTGAAGCCGGAGTGTTAGCGCCCAGGTCTACAGGCCTACAGGTCTACCGGTTTACCGGTCTACAGGGTTCCAAATCTCCAGCTAGAAACGTACCAAGCCTTGCCATACATTTTGGCAAATTCATCGTATATTGGGCCTCTTAGGACTGAGAGTTCAATAACTTGCGGAACTCACCGTCATTTCAGGAAGCAACTCGGCAAGTCATTCTGTCCTAAGCGCTTACGAAAAATGATCGAAAACTTTTTGTCGATGATTGTTGCAAGTGGCAAGTTTAACCTTGTCTGCGACCGCACTCGCACCTGCGACCTGCTACTTGCTACTTGCTACCTGCCCCAGCGGGGCCTGATTTTCCCAGCGCTGTCTGGGAACAATCGTTAAGGTCCTTATGAAACGTTTCCTCCTTGGTATCTACCTGATTGCCTTCCTCATTGTGGTGGTTCTAGTTATCGCCGGTAGTATGCGCTATGGCGGGCCTGATGGCCTATTGCTGCGCGTTCGTGCGGAGTTGGCCGCCCAACAAGAGGTCGAACACGACCTCCATGTGCCGACACCTCTGCCCACACCAACGCAGCCACTGGTGCAGCAACAAGCCGCTACCACGCCCGAGAACATCACCGTGGCCACTACTGTAACCGCCACGCCGACTGCCCAGCCCGCAGTTACCACAGTTTCATCGCCCCTGCCATCTCTAACACCTGTACATGCACCTGCTTCCAACGAAAAGCCAAATGCAGAAACAGTGATGCTGACAGGATTAACTCACTATTGGCAAACCTGGAACAATTGCGGTCCCGCTACTCTGGCCATGCAGCTCAGCTATTTCGGCAGCGATGTCAAACAAGAAGCGATCCGCCGTTTACTGCGCCCGAATAAAGAAGACAAAAATGTCAACCCCTGGGAACTGGTTTCTTTCGCCCGTTCGCAAGGCTACAACGCCTTAGTGCGGGTCAACGGTGATAGCGAACGTTTGCGCCTGCTCCTCAGCAACGATATTCCCGTGCTGATCGAAACCTGGCTATTGCCGGAGCCCAATGATGGCATGGGGCATTACCGCTTGCTGACAGGCTACGACGATACCAATCAGACCTGGGCGACTTACGATAGCTACGTTAGCACCGGTGTCAAACCGAATCAACCCTATCAGGGCGTACGCATACCTTTTGCCGAGATTGATAGATTCTGGCCGGTCTTCAATCATACTTACGTCGTCATTTACAGTGACGACCAGGCAGCCGTTGTCGAAGGCATTCTCGGCTCCGATCTCGACGACACAATCATGTGGCAGGATGCATTGGCGGCAGCCGAAGCTGCGGTCAGTCAGGCGCCCGACAGTGCCTTCGCCTGGTTCAATCTCGGCACAGACCTGGTAGCCTTGGGACGCTACAACGAAGCGGCCACAGCCTACGATCGCTCTCGCCTCCTGGGGTTACCCTGGCGGATGCTCTGGTACCAGTTCGGACCGTTCAAGGCATACTACGAAACAGGTCGTTATAACGAGGTCCTATCGCTCGCCGATGCTACATTGCGGACCACTATCCATGTCGAAGAGCTTCATTACTGGCGGGGTAAGGCATTAGAAGCCATGGGTGATATCGATACCGCCCGCCGGGCTTACGAAAAAACCCTTAAAATAAATGTGCACTTTAAGGATGCGGACGCGGCATTGGCAGCTTTGAAGCATGACACCTAGCGCCGAACACACCGCCCGCAATCGCCACCTTGCCCGCAACACCCTTTTGGTGGCAGCATCGTTCGGCCTGGCCGCGGCAGGCGGCTTGTTGCGCAACATGATCATCGCCAGGCAATTTGGGCTCGGTGCTGAACTGGATGCCTATTTTGCCGCGTTTCGCTTGCCGGATCTGCTTTTTACAATTGTGGCGGGCGGGGCGCTTGCGACGGCTTTTATTCCCATCTTTGCAGAATTTCTCAGCGCCGGCGAACGCTCTGGCGCATGGCGATTGGCAAGTGCCATCACCAATCTTGTCGTACTGGTGACGTTGGGGTTTGCGTTGTTGGTGGGGTTATTTGCCCCCTGGTTGGTTCGAGTGTTTATCGCCCCCGGATTCGACCCCGCCCAGCAGAGCGAGACCGCCGAACTCATGCGTCTGCTGCTGCTCTCGACCGTTATTTTTGGGATCAGTTCGGTGCAGAGTAGTGTTCTACACGGCTTCAAACATTTCCTGTTGCCCGCACTGGCGCCGGCCATGTATCCCTTGGGCGTGGTCTTGGGTGCGCTGTGGCTGGCTCCCACGTATGGCATCAAAGGTCTCGCCATCGGCGCTGTGGCGGGCTCGCTCTTCCATTTGCTGGTCAAAGTGCCGGGCCTGATCCATTTTGGATTTCACTGGTGGCCCGTGCTTGACCTCAAAACCAGGGCCGTCCGCAGCGTTTTGATTCTTATGGGACCCCGTATTCTCGACCTGGCAGTGTTTCAACTCACCCTGGTAGCAACCACAAATCTGGCTTCGCGCCTAGATGCCGGCAGTGTCAGTGCCTTGGAATGGGGCTGGGATGCGATGCAACTACCCGAGACCATTATCGGTACCGCCTTTGGCCTGGTAGCATTCCCGACCATGGCAGAGTTGGCAGCACGCAAGGATATGGCGGGGCTAAGAGATACGCTTTCAGAGACATTGCGGGCCGTCTGCACATTAACGATACCGGCTGCGGCGGGACTGATTCTATTGGGTCGTCCATTGCTGGGTCTGCTGTACCAACGCGGGAATTTTGATGCTGCAGCCACTGAGGCGGTTTTCATTGCACTCCGTTTCTTCGCACTGGGACTGGTAGCGCATGCCGGCCTGGAATTGATCGCCCGCGCCTTTTTTGCACAGAAAGACACGGTTACGCCACTGCTCATCGCCGTCGCCGCCGCAGTGATGAACATCTTGCTCAGCATCATCCTCATGCAACTCCTCGGCCACGGTGGATTGGCTCTGGCAAATTCGTTGGCCGTAAGCGCCGAAGTGATTGTATTGCTCTATGTGTTGAGAAAACGCTGGGGTTCGATTCATGGCCGAGATATTTTGCAAACAATAGGAAAGGTGTTGCTGGCCACCCTGGCAATGAGTCTTGTCATCATTCTGGTGTTCTCTCTGGCCGCCAACGCCGAATTCGGTCAAATTTCAACACTGTTAGCGGCCAGCAGCGCCGGATTAGTGACTTTTGTGGCTGCTGGACTGCTGTTACGTGAGAAAACGTTCAAACTTATACCGGCTTCGTTGCTAGGGCGCAGCACGTGGTAGTCCCGCCTAGGCACAGTTGGAAGCAGATGGTATACTCTATAAATCGTCATTCGCCGCCTGTTCGTCTGGGATGGAGGACTAGAAAAAATGCCATACGGTGCAATCTTTAGCAACACCCTACGATTAATTTGGAAAGAGAAGAAATTGTGGCTATTTGCTATTATTGGTCTACTTCTGAGCGCTTTAGGATCCTTAATCTATTTGGTCCAGGTGCTCAACTGGCAATCAGCCATGCTTGCCTTTGCCACTGATCCTGCCGGAATCAGTAACGTCGATTCGGGTGCGTTCTTTTCTACAGTGGTCGGAGGAGTTCGCATGATCTTTGGAGGCATCACTTTGATAGGCGCTGCCGGTTTGATCGGGTATATAGTCAACCTGATCATGCGCGGCGCCACGATCAGTGAGGCCGACCAGGTATTGGCCAGCGGGGATGCTGATGTTGGTCGGGGAAGCAGAATAGGATTGAGACGGGCATTGCGCCTTTTTGGTGTAGATCTTTTGTGGTGGATTCCATTACTCGTTATTTTGATCGTCGGTGTGGTCTATGGACGAAATTCCATCAGCAGTTACATTGGCCTGTTCTCGGGAGGGCACGAGTCAACAGCCGAACTCGTCGCTTCCTTTAATTCAATCGTGAGTGGTTTAAGCAATACGGTAGCCATTTTATCTTGCCTGACTTTGGTCTTCATTGTGCTGCGAGTGCTCTTTGCCCCTCTGATGTACCAATCCGCCGTACAGGGTGAGGTATCATTTTTTGGCGCTTTGAAACAAGGTTTCGGACTGGCAATTTCCAACCTTGGCGCCATGATAGTTTTCCTGATTCTTATCCTGATTCTGCAAATCGTTCTGGTTATCATCCTCCTGCTGCTAGCCATACCGCTCATGGGTATATGGATGTCATCGTGGACGAACCAGATGATCGGATTCTTAATGGGCAGTGAAGCCGCTTCGGGAACAAGCTCCACACTGGCTATCATCGCTGGCCTGATTCTTGCGCTGCTGGTATTTCTGGCCTCGACCTATGTACAAAGTTTTAAGCTCTCTTTGTACGCCAATGTGTATCGACGCTTGACCGGAGGATCGGCGGAAGAGAGTTCGGCACAAGAGGTCGATTCAGAGGCGAGCGTCCGGGAAGAGCAACCTGTCGTAGAGACCGCTGCTGCTGTCGATAGTTATGCTGCTGAAGAAGATGCAGAGCCGGCAACCGCAGAGGACGAGGCGCTTGATGCAGATTCGGAATATGCCGCCAGCGAAGGAGAGGATGATCTCACAGCGATCAATGGCATCGGCTCCAGCTACGCCAAACAGCTGACTGAGGCCGGTATCGCATCGTATGCTGCAGTGGCATCGTCAGATGTACAAGCCTTGCAAGAGATCATCGATGCTCCCGAATGGCGGAATGTAGATTACGCTGATTGGATAGAGCAGGCTAAGGCAATGGGCTAAAGACCAGAAGCTTAGTTGCACTTGCCAATAGTATCAGGAATCCAAACAACCAAATAGTGGCGCGCGCTCTGCTGGCGCTCCCAGCATAGTCAGACTTGCCCACTTAGTAATAGTCCAAGAATAAGTTCGCCCACAATCTGTCATTGCGAGTGGGCGCAGCCCCGAAGCAATCCCCAATGTTCATTTGCACATGTACCTTGGGGATTGCTTCGGCATACGACCTTCGCTAAACGACCTGCGGTCGTCCCTCGCAATGACAGGAGTCAGGGGGTAATTTTTAGACGATTACTTAGCTCTAGCCTGACGCCGGCAATGGACTTTGGTCGATTGACGATGGTTTCTTTCTCTTGAGTGAATGCTCTGTCGTCAATCGACCAAAGTGGATGCACGTAGCATCACCATGGTTTATGTGTAATGCAAGATGCGAAGCGCTGGCATTACACATTACACCCCTCGGCCATTTTCCGAACGCTCCACCAAGCAAAACCCCAGGGCAAGTGTGATGTGGGGTAACTCTCTGTTTCAATAAAAAACCTCTCGTTGTGATCGCTCATAACGAGAGGTTTTCGCTTCTGTATAAGGGGTTGAGGGTACCGAGTAGTTTATATCAATAGCTGTTACGGCATACTGTTATCGCTGTGATCATCTACCTCAGCCTCCACCGGATCCGCTGGATCCACTGGATCCACCGGATCCACCGGATCTACCGGATCTACCGGATCTTGAGCGCCACCAAGAAGGAGCAGCCTGATCTGCTGAACGACTTCAGCCAGATCCGTTGGCAACGCAGGTACATAGTCGAGCGACCAGTTGTCCTCGATGGCAGCGGTTTCATTCTGAGCCCTCAGCCACTCTGCGAAGGCTGCACTACGGCGGTTGTCCAATTCGGCTTCGTCAACTTCGCGTTCGGCATCATTCTCCTCAACCTGTATCAGGTGATAGCCGAACTGGGTTTTCACCGGTTCGCTTAGCGTGCCCGCTTCCAACGAAAACGCGACTTCGTCGAATTCGGGCACCATGGTACCACGGCCAAACCAGCCCAGATCGCCACCCTGATCGGCATTGGAGTCATCGTCTGATACCTCAGCGGCGATATCTTCGAAGGATTCTCCGGCCAGAATGCGTGCGCGGATGGCCTCTATCTCGGCGAGGGCCTCCGCATCAGCAGATTGTTGTGATGCAGGATCAGGTGTGGCATTGACTCGGGCCAGAATATGCCGCGCCTTTACCTGATCTTCTTCTTCGTTTACTTCTTCGACCAGGATAAGATGATACCCGAAATCAGACTTAATCGGTTCGCTGATCTCGCCTGGCTGCAAAGCGAAGGCAGCTTCCTCAAATTCAGGTACCATGGCGCCACGACCGAACCAGCCCAAATCACCACCCTGGGCTGCACTCGAATCGTCGGAGACGTCGATGGCAACTGCGGTGAACGCTTCGCCGGCGTCGATGCGAGCACGGGCGTCCTCGATCCTCTGCAGGGCGTCTGCTTCTGCTTGGCCGGCATCCACCGGTTCAGGATCGGCGTTTATAAGAATATGTCGAGCGTGTACCTGCTCTTCCGTAGCGTCGTATTCTAGTGGGACCGTCTCAGTCAGGCGTTCGCGCAGCAGGGGTAGCGCCACCAATGCGCGGAACTCCGCCTCGGTCAGGCTATCTCGATCACCCAAGGCTGCGACTCTTTCATCATAGGCTGTCTGGAATTCGTCGGCAGTCATGGGTGCTTCGACGGTGTCGGTGATCCCTTCTGAAGCCTCGGGTGTAGGTACAGGTACAGCATCCCGTTCATAGCCAAATTGCTGTTCGATTTCAAGTTGAATTTCTTCTTCGCCAACGGCCACATCATACTCTGCCGCGAGCTGCCGTATCAATGTTTCCTCGATCATGCTATCCATCACGGTCAACGAATAGCGCTCTGGCGTGCTCAGGCTATCGAGAAGCTGTTGGATGATTTGCGAGAAGGGATTGGCGCCCCCCTCACTGGTAAATTGCTGGCTAAACTGGACATATTGATCGATCTGATTGACCAGGTTATCCTGATCAAAACGAAGGCGGCGCTGGAAATCGGACACAGGAATCGCTTCTTCGTTCACCTTGGCGATCGCGCGCCGGGGTTGGACGACGAATTCGCTAATCACAGCGGCCAGTAGCAGGACGACTACTAAACCGATAGCGATGCCCACGCCGATGATAATACGCTGTTCGGTTTTGGCTTCTTGCTGGCGCAAGCGCCGATGCCGGCGTGGTTGCACCCCTTGTTCAGGTACTTCGGGTTGGTCTTTACGACGTCGTTTTGCCATAGTTAGTTCTTATTTATTAGGGAATGGAAAACCAATGGAACGGTATCTGTGTAAACAATCGTGCGACTATCGATCAGAAGATCGGCGCTGGCGAGAATCTCCTGAACCATGCAGGCGGACGTGGTCGGCTGTATAGGGCAAAAACGCCAGGAAACGAGCACGTTTGATAGCCACCGCCAAGCGACGCTGATGTTTGGCACAAGTTCCGGTGCGGCGACGGCTGTAGATCTTGCCATGATGTGTCACATAGCTGGCCAGTAATTCAGGTTTTTTGTAATCGATATAATCGACTTTATCGACGCAAAATGAGCAGACACGACGCCGCATACGGTTTCCTTGTTGGCGCCCGCGTCCGCCCTGGCGTTGGCCGCCCTGGCGATTTCCACCCTGGCGTTGGCCCCCCTGACGGTAACTACTCTGGCGCTGAACAGTGCTTCTCGGCGCCGGGCTTTTGCTTTCTTTGGCAGGCTGTTGCTCGGGCGCCTGAGCTGGTTCAGTTGCTGCTACTTCGGTGTTCGGTTTGGGCTGAATTGTCTCTTCTGCCACAATGTCCTCCAGAATATCTTTCGTTAATCGGGTTAAGATAGAACCCGAATTAGCTCAAATTGAGCGGGTTGGATGGGTTTTAGGCGCTTACGAAAAATGATCGACAGCTTTTTGTTGATGTTTGTGGCAAGTGGCACGTTGCAAGTGGCAAGTTCAACCTTGTCTGCTACTTGCTACCTGCTACTTGCTACCTGCTACCTGCTACTTGCTACCTGCTACTTGCTACTTGCTACCTGCTACCTGCTACCTGCTACCTGTTACTTGCTACCTGTTACTTGCTACCTGCCCCAGCATGGCCTGATTTTCTCAGTGTAGTCTGGGAACAATCGTTAATCGATTAAAAGGGGAGATCGGGTTCTTCTTCGGCATCGTTATCATCAGACTCACGGCGGGAGCCACTATGTTTGCCATCAAGAATCAGCATTTCGCTGGCTACCAGTTCGGTACGATAGTGGCGATGCCTGTCGTTATCTTCCCAGTTGCGCGTTTGCAGATGCCCTTCGACATACACACGTGACGCTTTGCGTAAAAACTGGTTGCAGATCTCGGCGAGATTGCCCCAGGCCACTACATTGAACCATTCGGTAGCCTCGCGGCGATCGCCGTCTGATGTTACCCAGGAGCGGCTGGTGGCAACGCTGAAAGTCGTGACAGGTTTACCACTAGGTGTGTAGCGCATCTCCGGATCTCGACCTAGATTACCGATGATCATAACCCTATTCAAGCCTCTAGACATTTGCCCACTCCTTGGGTGATTGTTGCTCCGCCCTGATCAAGAGTGCGATGATGTGCTTACGAGTCAACTCCGAATGAGTTCACACCACAAAACGACCTCTTCATAAGGACTTAGGATTGAATAAAACCGGAAACTTAACACCTACTGGTATGTACAAGTTTCGGTTATTAAAAACCCCTCGTTCCTAAGGACTTAGGACAGAACAACATCCGAAATCGCTTCCTCTAAATAACCGGAGAGTTTCGCATGTTATTGAATTCTCAATCCTAAGGTTACCGATCTTGTTTACGCACGGGTAGCTGCCGCAGTACATCTTCGTTCAGCCGCATCACCCGAGTGAGTTCGTCCACCTGCTTGCCTTCAAGACGGAAATCGAACTGGTAATAGGTGGCTTCCTTTTGTTTGCTGATGGCGAAGGCAAGGTTGCGACGCCCCCAGGGGGTGACCTCGACCACTTCCCCACCCAGGTCCGTGATCCGCTGTTGCAGCCATTGCGACTGCGCTTCTACACCCTCTTCATCCAGACCGGGATGAAATAGGGTGACCATTTCGTATTCCTGCATATGAAAATCTCCTTTTCTGCGGGAAATTGTCAACGGTCAACAGCGAGGGCTCTCACTACAAGTGAGGGTCCTCACTACAAGTGAGGGTCCTCGGTGGGCCGATGACAGAAAAGAGTAAAGGGCATTTGATGGGTCCCTTTATGACAACCGAGTGAGTATGCCACAGGAGAAGGTTAGGGAGCAAATATCTTCAGCGTGATCTCACGCCTGAATCCTCACGTTTCCCGTTTCACGTAGTCCTAAGGTGTAAAGATTGAACCGAACAATGGTTTGCCAAGCGTCAGGCCCTCAAGTATAATGCGAGCGCTGTTGAAGAGCAGCATATCGCACAGGGTTGGCCACCGAGATTCACCCGACTCGGCACGAGGACAACCCCAGGCGAGACCATTGTCGGGGCGTAGCGCAGCCCGGTAGCGCGCACGGTTCGGGTCCGTGAGGTCGTGAGTTCAATTCTCGCCGCCCCGACTTTCGTTGGCATTGGAGGGTACCAGATACCACATGGTTTGGCTAAAAACCGAACCGTGAGGTGTCTGGTACCCTCGTCATTTACTGAGCAAGCAAGGGTTTGGGACGAACCAGACACCTCACGGTCATCTTTGCAATCGAGGACCCGGCGATACGTTTCACACCCCTGCCTGCCAAAGCAACCTGCTTGTGATGCAAACGCACCTCGGATATGGGTGCAGTTGCTGTTTGAGCGAAGGATAAAAAAGACAAAGCCCTGTACCCACTCACCCGCACTATTTTACTAGCAGCATATAATTGATATTATTGAATATTTTAGTTATGCTATAGTCGTCTTTTTTAGCAAGGTCGAGGATAGCCCCCGCCCACACTCAAGAGGGGTACCATCTGGCGAGGATAGGATTGTATTCACATATAGACGACCCTGATCTCAACCGCACGCCACTCAACCCGGCCCGGCTATCTATCGCGCCCACTGTAAAGATGCAAACTCGGCAGAATGCACCATGCCAATCTTTCGAAATTTGAGTGACTCCCAACAGAAAGGTGTGGTTCGATAGCATAAACAACACGCAACACGTGCCTTTATTGGACCACACGAAATCCTGTTAAACCAAAACTATGAGCACCACATCTCGATGAGGAGAAAGGACATGAAACCTCTACCCTGTTTGAAAGCAGCTCGTATGTTGTCAATTTTTCTGGCCATAGTGCTTTTGGCGCCGCTCTGGGCCGGCACTGCCTTGGCAGAATCCCCGGATCAGTCCTCTGGCGCCGGCGGGGCAAAGGGCGCATCTGCTCTGGCAGCAGTCATCATCTTACATGTGGATAGCGATTCCACAGCCGTTGCCCCCGATGGAGGCTCCTGGGCCAGCGCCTACTCCAACCTGCAAGACGCCCTGGCGGCCGCCAGCCCCGATGCAGGAGAGACTGTGGAGATCTGGGTGGCGGAGGGCGTGTATTATCCCGATGAGGGTAGCGGCCTGAGCGACGGCGATGTGGCCGCCACCTTCCATCTCAAGAACAACGTCGCCCTCTACGGCGGTTTTGCCGGCACAGAGGGCGACCGCAGTGAGCGGGACTGACAGACGCACATCACCGTGCTCAGCGGGGATATCGACCAGGACGATACGACCGATGCCATGCATGTGACCACCGGCAGCGGCACGAACGCCACAGCCGTGCTTGAAGGCTTCACAATCACGGCGGGGTTGACGAAGACTGGCAGCAATTTTCTAAATTACCGCGGTGGTGGGATGATCAACGATGGCGGCAGCCCGACCTTGGCCAACGTTAGCTTCAGTGGCAACAGTGGTGCTGCTGGTGGGGGGATGTTCAACAACGACAACAGCAGCCCGACCTTGACCAACGTCAGCTTCAGTGGCAACAGTGCTGAGGCAGGCGGGGGGATGTACAGCTACTACAATAGCAGCCCAATCTTGACCAACGTCAGCTTCAGTGGTAACAGTGCTTATGGTCGCGGGGGGGATGTTCAACTACTTCAATAGCAGCCCAATCTTGACGAATGTGAGCTTCAGTGGCAACAGCGCTACAAGCTCCGGCGTCGGGATGTCCAACTACTCCAGCAACCCAACCCTCCAAAACAGCATTATCTGGAACAATAAAGACAGTTCGGGCACAGGCACAGCGGCAGCCTCCATCTACAATAACGACAGCACGCCCGATATCCACCACAGCCTGATACAGGGCTGCGGCGGCAGCGCTAACGCTGCTTGGGATAGCACTTGCGGTAACGATGGCGGCGACAACCTCGACGCCGACCCCCTGTTCGTGACAGCAGTGGACCCGAACAGCGCCCCCACCACCGCCGGTGATCTGAGTCTGAAATCAGGTTCAACCGCCATCAACCGCGGTGATAACAACGCCGACCTGGGGCGTGGCAATGGATCCACCATCAGCGGCATCCCCACCGACCTGGACGGCAACGACCGCATCATCGCCGGCATCGTGGATATGGGCGCTTACGAAAAGGAGTGCGCGACTTTCCCCATCGCTGTCAGCAGCGAACAAGACCTCAATTTTGCCATCGCCTGCTACAACTCCCTAACCGTTGCCGGCAGCTATGCCATCAACCTTAGAAGCGATATCGAGCTCACTGCTGCCACCACGCCCATAAACAACGGTTCTGCAGACATCGACCTCACCATCAACGATAGCAGTTATATCGTCTACGGCCAGGGGGTGTTTACGGTGACAGGCGGCAGCACAGTGCTTTTCCAGCACATCACCCTAACCGGTGGCTTTGCGCCCGACGGCGGTGGCATTTGGATCGGGCAGGCAAGCGACGCCACAATCTCTAACAGCACGATCTCCGCCAACCAGGCAAGCGGCAGCGGCGGAGGCATCCTCGCTCTCTCTGCTAGCAAGGTAACGGTCGAGAACACCACACTCGCTGACAACATTGCCGCCAGTGGTGGCGGTATCTCGGTGCAGGATGCGGGCACAGAGCTGACATTGACCAATGTTATCATTGCCAATTCGACCGGGGCAGATTGCGCCATGACAGACGGCGGCGCTATCACATCCCTTGGCCACAATCTGGATAACGATAACACCTGCAACTTAACTGCCGATACTGACATCCCCGGCGGCGATGCCGACCTCTTGCCCTTGGCCAGCAATGAGCCGGCAAGCGCCCAACTCCTGGCCGCGACTGTCTCTGTATGGGCCCGCCCCCCAACCCATGTGACCCATGCCCTGGGTTTCAACAGCGACGCCATCGATAGCGGCGCCTGCAGAAATGGTGAACTCAACATCGATCAGCGCCACGTCACCCGACCCCAAGGCGCCGGCTGTGACATGGACGCCTTCGAAGCCCCCAACCATCCTCCTCGCGCCGACTTTCGGGGCGATCACAGCGCCAATGTAGGGGGCGCCTACTCGCTGCGTCTTCTCAATCCCGTCGATTCCTCCGCTCTGCATGAACTCTTTGGCTTCGAATACCGCTTCGATTGCGGCGATGGCTCGGGCTACGGCCCCTGGTCGAGTGGCAACACACGGACGTGTAACGCGCTCGATAACGAGGTGCGCACCGTGCGTGGCAGGATTCGTGATCAGCATGGCGCGGCGTCGAGTTACTCGGCAACCGTAAACGTCGCCAATGTATCACCCTCAGTGCGCAGCATCCTGAACCCACCACCGATGTCGAATGAAGGGGAAAACCTCACCCTCAATGCTACTTTCTCTGACCCTGGCGTGCTGGACACGCACACCGCCACCATCGATTGGGATGATGGTTCGCCCGTAGAGAACGTACCTGTGAGTCAAGGCGCGGGCTTTGGTGGCCTGGAGGGCAACCACACCTATCTCAGCGCCGGAGAGTACACCGTCCAGGCATGTGTTCAAGACAACGGTGGGGCCGAGGGTTGCGACACCCTTCTCATCTCCGTGCAACCCTTCGATAGCGATGGCGACGGCCTCAGCAACGGCGAAGAGCGAGAACTGGGCACCGATCCCCTCGACCCCGACAGCGACGATGATGGCATCTCCGATGGCGAGGAAGTGGTCAACGCTACCGATCCCAACGACCCCGACGACCCACCTGCCTGCACCCTGCCCTACGACTTCAGCGAGGACGGCCTTGTCGATATCGACGACATCGATATCATCGTCGACCAGTCCATGTTCGACGCCCAACCCTTTGACGCCATCTATGACATCGCCCCTGATAGCCCCGACGGTAGGGTCGATATCGAGGACATCTTCCGCGTTGTCCTCGCAACGGGGGATACCTGTCCCTGATTGCTTCGACTTGATCGAATTGCCAAAGACCCGGCCGCCATCTTGCTCGCCGGGTCTTTGGTGATACGCCATCACCATAGTTTCCCGGTTTTCGAGTCTACCGGGTTACAGAAAGGCAGCGGATTCGGGATTCACGACGGGCGTGATCGATTCCAAGTCATCAGCTAAATCTGATCCACTACCCGTAGATAATACGGATGCCCCTTCGCTTACGCGGAGCTACGCAGGTTTTTCAGAAGATCGGCGTTTATCAGCGTCATCCGCGTACCATTTTGCCGTTCTCAAAGCGCCTACTAGTTGATGGCTGAACAGGTGCACAACGTCAAGAACTCAGTTGCGGCATGACTTCTTCCATAAACAGCTCGATCCCGGCCGGATTGGGAAAATCGACACAGCGAATGATCAGATGGCTGACACCCAGATCGATGAAAGCCTGTAGTTGCCCGGCCACTTGATTGGGCGTACCGACAAAAGACCCATCAGCTTGATAGGGCGTAGTCTCGGCAATGCGCCGGGCTTCGCTCTCTGTTTCGGCCACAGCCACCAACTCGGCAGAATAGGTCTTGACGATCTCATCGTAATCGCGGCCTACCGCATCACAATGCATGCGCAGGACATTGAGCTTGTGCGCATAAGATTCAACACTCGCACCTGGGATATTCCACCAATCAGCATATTTGGCCACCACCCGCAGGGTCAACTGTTCGCCGCCGCCACCGATTAAAATGGGCGGAATCGGATCGGGCTTGGGTTCGCAGTAGGCGTTGTCGATGCGATAATAAGTGCCTTCGAAGCTGGCCGGTGACTGCGTCCACATCTTGCGAATGATCTGAACGGTTTCGTGCAGTTGGCCGATTCGTACGGAGGGTCGAGGGTAGTCGTAGTTATAGGCCCGATACTCCTCCTCCATCCAGCCTGCCCCGATACCGAGGATAAAACGTCCGCCGGTCAGTAGTTGCAGATTGGCAGCCATCTTGGCTGTCAAGGCGGGATTTCGAAAGGATTGGCACAGCACCGAACTGCCGAAGTGCATGTCAGGGAATTTGGCGGCCAGATAGGCGATGGTGGTCGCGCACTCCAGAGCAGCGGTATCAGGTGATTGCCAGGCGCCCCACGGGTGAAAATGATCGTCAGCCCAAGCCGAAGTGAAATTGCCTTGTATCCGTGACAGGGTGTCGATCATTTGAGTAACAAGCTCAGCCCCACTGCTTCCATCTACGGGAAACGAGGGCATGTGCCAGCCGAATTTGATGTTGGACATTGTGGTTCGCTCCTTTGCGGGTATTGATATATGGGTTTCTATCTGAATCTGTTGTCCGCTTTCCGCTTATCTACGGTTTTCCGGGCTTGCTCAAGCCACCCGGTACGGACATCTGCATGACTGTCAAACTCAGGCACATACGGTTTGATGTCGAGCAATGGCGTTCCATCCAAAATGTCTACATTCTGAATGTGAAGGTTGCCGTCCTCGATCCTGTCGAGCTGGACTGTCGACAGGCCGATGGGGTTCGGCCTCTTCGGTGCGCGAGTTGAAAAAAGGCCGCGAGGCCGAGTGTCCATGAACGGGACAACTTCCAGCTTGAATCCCTGGCTACGGTGGAACTCGTATATCAGGATAATGTGAGAAAAACCATCGACGTCATTCAAACCGGCCCGGAATGTCTTAAACACCTCGACCACGCCTTTCACGCCGACGGCGCCGGCGGGTTGGATCGGCATGCCTCCTAGCTGCTTGAATGGCGTATGAATAATTCCTATGGGCTTCCATTCCATCGTGCATCTCTCATGCGAACGTATTAAGAATTCATGTGGCGCAGTGCGGCCAAGCAACATCAGCAGCGGGCGATGCATCACCGACAACGATCATGCTGAAGAGGCAACGGGGTCGCCGCCACATAATCCATAGTTGAATTAAATCGCTGTCATGAAAACGGAAGGCTGTTTGGGGTTCAAGGCATCGCCTCAAGTATTCTGGCGGCCTAACCGCTATGGCGATCGCTCATTAGTGTAATCAAGTACCCTATATCTGAGCAAATTACCCTTTCAGGGCAACTGTTCAGGGCAACGTCGCCGCTCTCTGTTACTTCCTCACAACCCCCGTTTCTGTTACAGGCTGCACCCCGATGGCGGATCCAACCCGACTGGCCGCCAGTGAGCGTTCTGATGCAGGGCGACGGTGGTGATTGGGCTAATATGAGTGGGCGGGTTGAGCGCGAGGTCATCCGTGAGAGAGCCAACGCAGATAACCCCAATGCTGAAACCAGTGGACGCCGAACGAGCGTCCAGCCCATGATTCGACAGGTCAGCCGTTCGTGAATTGGCGTTTTCTGCGGCCTCTGATATGCAATGGCCCCCCTCCTGAGTGTTGCTGGCTTGGAAAAGGCAAGACCTGTCTCGAATTTTCACCATATTCCGGTAAGCGCAAAAGAGCGGCACGAGCGTGCGCTTGTCTTAATGGATCAGCCGGTGTAGTCTCGCGGTCAGCCGGACGCAAATGTGCGGCAGAGCGGTTTGATGTTCAGCCAAACATATCCGCTGCGGCCTCACGTTTCATTGCAAGGTAGTCCATAACATCATGTCGCTTCTTTTCGTTGAGCACGTACACCATTTGCCTTTCTGGCTGGTAACTCGCAGCTTGCACCTCTCCGGCGAAAGCGGCTGTGACATCCACTCCCAAGGGGTTGTTGATAATGCCAGTGTACTGGTATCCACAACTTCGATAGGTATTCCAGCCAGCCTCGTTGTTCAGGGCAGTGGTCAGTTCGATGGCATCGGCACACAGGTCACGGCCTACCGCATTCAAGATACGGACAGAGAGGCTACCCAATCCCTTGCCCTGGAACTCGTCAGCAATTGCCACTCCGAGTTCCGGAATCTGAACCTGGTATCGTTGCGAGTGCGGATTTCCGCCCGCCTTCCACAGGAAAAAGTACCCAATGACCTCATCGCCAACGCCCTCTATCAGGTAGGATGCGTCTATTCGCTCCACTGCATGTTCGACCGCCGTCTGAAGGGCTTGAGGCAAGGCTGCAGGATCCTCCCAAGGATACGGACCAAAGAAATCTTTGGACACGGGTCCTAAGCGAACGCCGAGTTCATGCAGCGCCGGCACGTCGCCGCTGTTTACGCTGCGAATGCACAATCGCGGGAACTGAGGCAGGTCGCACAGGATACTGAATGTCCAGGGGTCTTCGACCTCGATATGGAGGGCGCCGCCTTCTGCCTGGTCCTGCCGGCAAAAAAATTCGGTCATGACATCGTGTAGGGATTCACTGAGTTTCATCTTTCTCAAGCCTCATGAAAACAGAAACGTGTTCAACTGGCCTTATTATGACCATAGCTTTGTTAGTAGCATAATTCTCCAACTCAGCCCGATTTGGATTTTTCGATACCCCTTCCCTTTGCAATAATGCTCCTATCATCTTTGGATGACGTTGCAATCTTATTTCTAAGAAGTCGGCGATGCGCTTCCCGTCTGTTACTGGCTCTGCTTTTCCCTCAAATTGACGAGATTTTATTCGAACTATCACTTTTGGATTAGTTACAATATTACGATACCAATCCGATTTTGTTCCCCGCGCTGATCCGATATAAATGTCACCATCAATCTCTTCATACTGCAAAGGGGTTACTCTAGACTTGCCAGATTTTCTTCCAATTGTAGTCAATAGAAGAACCAAACGACCGTAAATTGGCCCTAGCCCAATCGCATATAAAAATTGAGGTGGCAATTTCAACAATTTCCATATCGAGAAGCGTTTTTTCTTGCTCATAGCGTAACTTTTTTGCTTCAGTTTTTAAGTGGGTATTTCTTCTTTAAGAGCTACTGCGGCCCAACGTATCAAGGATTCATAGGGTGCAGCGGGGCCAAGGGCGATGGTGGTGATTGGGCTACTAAGAGCACGCGGGTCGGACGGTTGCTGGTCGAGCCATTGAGCAGCTTCGATTATGGATCCGAAAATAAATAACTCCTACATTTTGGTGGCGCTATGAACGGCGAATAGGGGTCAATGTGTATGGTAACCGTTCACCCCCCTGCATAAAAAACTGGCGCGAAAAGCAAAATGATAATACAGTAGGAGAA
>JAAENG010000089.1 GCA_024224665.1 Chloroflexota bacterium
CGTCACCCACGTCCAAGATCCAAAAGCTCAACAACAACTGTATTATGATATCCATGCGTACTGCGTTTAGCGGCGTACTCAGAAGAAATCGAATCCATATCATGTTCTGCCACATAAAACCCTATCTTTATGATGAGGATTTGTGCAAAGTAGTCAGTTCATAACAAAGTAATGGTGCAACTTCAGATGGCGCGTATCCTTTTCTACACCTTCGTATTCCTTTTAACCATTCACGGCCTTATCCATCTGATGGGCTTTGCAGCCTATTGGCCTCTGACCGAGATAAAAAATCTGCCTTACAAAACCACACTGCTGACTGAGCGCTGGGACGTTGGAGCCTCCGGCATACGGATAATCAGTTTGCTGTGGCTGCTTGCCGCTGTTGGATTCGTGGCCGCAGCCGTTGCTCTGATCACACATCAAGGTTGGTGGTTGCCATTGCTGTTTGGCGTAACGTTGCTGTCGTTGGGGCTCACCGTGCTGGATTGGTCGGTGGCCTACCGCGGAGCGCTAATCAATCTTGTGATCCTGATCGTGCTCGTGCCGGTAGTGGGACTACGCATTCAACCGAAATCCTTTCCCGCATATCCCGTACCGGCTACCCCGCTCACCACCATCCCCCTACCGTCCGACCTTCCCGCCCCGGTCACAAAGTATTATCAGGCCACTTTGGGCCATGACATCCCCATCATCGAGTCTGCAGTGATCAGCGGTCGGGCTACTATGCGGATATTCGGGATCACCTTCCCCAGCCGATTTCGTTTCACTCACCAAGCCGGACAAAACTACCGCCACTACATCGAAGCGACCTTATTTGGCGTTCCCATCATGAAAGTCAACGAATCCTACCTGGATGGCAATGCCCGCATGGAAACGCCGGGCGGTGTCATCGAAGACGAAGTAAAGATCGACCAGGCTGCCAATCTAGGACTCTGGGCCGAATCGATCTGGCTGCCTTCTGTCTTCCTGACCGATTCGCGCGTGCGTTGGGAAACGATCGGTGACAACATCGCCTATCTTGCGGTCCCTTTCCAGGATGGCGAGGAGCTTTTTACCATCACTTTTGATCTGGAAACTGGGCTTCTTTCTACCCTGGAGGGTATGCGCTATCGGGAAGCGACGGATAAAGACAAAATCCTGTGGCGCAACGAGGCGTTGGCATGGAGCCTGGTGGACGGCTATCTGCTGCCGACGGTCGGCTCGGTGACCTGGATGGATGAGGGAACGCCTTGGGCCGTCTTTACGGTGGAGGATGTGATCTACAATGCGGATGTCTCGGACTACATCCGGTCATCGGGACCATGAACGGCATCGCCGGATTGGCGGCGGGACGGAATGGTATCAGATCATTTCAAGACGAGATGTCCGCTCCTAATTGCAAACCATCTATTTAGCATTCCCAAATCCACCTGGAGGATTATTATCAACTGATTTTCGAACTTGACAGCAGGCTCAAACTCATGTAACCTGACATTGAATGTAATCGATACCATGATATCGTTTCTAGAAACCGTTCTCTGAAACAGGAGCATCAACGTTGGCCACCATTAGCGATGTCGCTAAACAAGCAGGGGTTTCTACCGTAACGGTATCCCGCGTCATCAACAACGCAGGGAATGTCAGCCCGGCAACGCGCGAAAAAGTCAAAAAGGCCATCGAGACCATGGGGTACGTTCCCAGTGGTGTAGCCCAGAGCCTGCGATCTAAGCGCACCCGATCCCTGGCTCTGATCGTGCCCGATATCCAGAACCAGTTCTGGACCACGATCGCACGCGGCGTCGAAGATGCCGCCCAAAGTCGGGGATATTCGGTGTCGCTTTGTAACACAGATGAAAATGCGGCCAAACAACTCCACTATCTGGATGTAGTTATCAGCCAACGCGTGGACGGTGTGGCCATCGCTCCCTTTGATTCCGCAGCCCAGAACCTGAGCAAGCTCCGAAAACGCAACATCCCCACCGTCGTCATCGACCGGCACATCGAGGGCTGGGATGTGGATACAGTGACCGGCGATTCGATCTCAGGCGCCCGGGCTTTGGTCAAACATTTGATTGATCTCGGGTATACGCGCATCGCCATGCTCTCCGGCCCTACGAACACTTCAACGGCCGCCGATCGAGTCATTGGCTACCGCATTGCCCTGACCGAGGCCGGTATTCCTTACGACAACAGCATCGTCAAGTTCGGTGAATTTCGTTCCATCTCCGGCGAGCGTCTGACACATCAATTACTGGGCGAAGATAACAAGCCCACAGCCATATTCGCCGCCAATAATGCCATCGCCATGGGCGTGATCGACGCTCTGGACGCCAGAGGGCTGCGCATTCCCCTTGACATGGCCCTGGTTTGCTTTGACGACCTGCCCAACACTTCACGCCTCTTCCCCTTTCTCACAGTCGTGGTGCAACCGGCCTACGATATCGGCGCCAATGCTGCCCAACTGCTGCTGAGCAGACTGGATACCACCATCCCCCTTCCTCCTCGCCATGTGGTCCTACCCACCCGCATTATCGTGCGCCATTCTTGTGGCAGTTCCTTGGCCGACGAGAATCGCCAGGTAATCAGCTTACCCCTGCGCAGCGAGGCAGCCGAAGAAGTCTACCTGGTCAAAGCTCTGACGCCTGCGGAGTTACGAACGGCCTCTGTCATGCTGTCAGGGAGCGGATCCTCGCTCCCGTGGCGGTTACCCAGTCTATCCAACCATGACAAGCCGGATGCCGGGCGGCTGTATGACGTGTTCGAAGGAAACAGCCCGGATCGGATTCCCCACTTCGAGCTTGAGATCAGTGCACATACTTTATTCGAATATGTTCTAGAACGAAAAGTGGAGCGGACAAGCGGCAATGGCATACTACATCCGGGATTCATGCCCTGTCCAGAAGATCATGTCGAGTTCGCCAGCCGCCTTGGCATCGACGCCGTACCCTGCCAGTTTTACTGGTATCCCAACAGTATCTATGGCAGCACCGCAGTCGGCAAAAGCCAGTATCTGGATGGCTCGATCAAAACATGGAGCGATCTCGAACACCTGGAACCTCCACTCCCGCTGGCCGACCAGTTGAACACGCTCGAACGCTATTTTAGAGCGGCCGAGGGTACCGGTGTTGGAGTGTTTGCCGCCTTTGGTTCCTTCTTCCAAAGCGCCTTACGGGCAGTGGGCTCCAGTGATGCCCTCTACCTCATTTATGACGACCGCCTGCTGCTGTTACGGCTCGTGGATCTGTTGCTGGAGCATCAGGAACGCGTCATGCAAGCTGTCAATGATCGCTTCGGCAGTGACCTGAGCTTCATCCTGATTCGTGACGAACTGGCACACCAGAGTGGCCCTCTGATCGATCCAGAACTGTTGCGAGACCTGTATGTTCCTCGCATGGAACGCTTCCTCCTCCCGGCCAAAGCGCACGACAAGCGCTTGATGATACATACGCCAGGAAAAATCGACACATTGTTGCCCATGCTGCAAGGACTTGGTTTTGATGGTATCCATCCCCTGGCGCCAGAAGCTAACGATATTGGAGCATTGCAGGAGGAGTGGGGCAAACAAATCGTGTTCGCCGGAAACTTCCCAACATCCCTATTACTTTACGGTGAAAACGCCGGGATAGAGGCACGTGTCAAAGAGATCTGCGGCCAACTTCAATCGGCGGGTAGTGGCATTTTTAGCACAGCGGGTGCTATTAACGATGGCATTCCTGCTGAAGCCTTTGTTACGATGACACAGGCAGTACACAAATACGGCCAAGCCAAGATCTTGGACGCGCACTCCCTCCCACAGGAGACAACATGAGTCGTACCATGACTTCTAGGGAAAGGGTACTTACCTCCTTCGCCCACAAAGAACCTGACCACGCGCCCTGCTGGCTGGGCGCTTCGCCTGAATGGAAGGCTCTGGCATGTGATTACCTGGCGCTGCCCGACGACGAAGCTCTGCTGCGCTATCTGGGCGATGATTTACGCCGTGTATTTTCTACCTATGCCGGTCCACCTGAACGTAGCCCCGACCAGATGCTCTCCTCAGATGAAGCCACCTGGCGCTCGCCCTTCGATGTCGAACGCCATGGCTATGGTTACGGCATGCCCCTAAATTGTCCTCTCAAAGAGGCCACGCTGGAAGAAGTGCATGCCTATCCCTGGCCTGACCCCGACTGGATCGATGTCTCTAATATCCGTGGTGACGCCGAGCAATGGGGTAGCGAATTCGCCATCCTGGGCGGCGAGTGGTCCCCTTTCTGGCATGACGCCATTGACTTACTGGATTTCGATGGCCTTATTTACCAAATGTACGACAACCCCGAGATCGTGCATGCGGTCATGCAGTACACCGCCGACTACTATTTGGAAGTGAGCGCCCGCATCTTCGAAGCCAGTGCAGACGCCATCGATATCTTTTTCATCGGCAATGATCTGGGAGCACAGACCGGGCCTCTGCTCAGCCCGCCCTTATTCCAGCAGTTCATCCTTCCGCACCTCAAACGCTTTGTCGATCTCGGCCATGAACATGGCAAGCTGGTCGTGCTACACACTGACGGTTCGATGCGCGCTCTGCTTCCCGACCTCATTGCCATTGGCATGGATGGTATGCAATCAGTACAGCCTTTCGCCACCGGCATGGAACTGGCCGGCTTGAAGCGAGATTTCGGGTCTGATTTCAGCTTCTTCGGCTGTATCGATACCCAAGCTCTGATCGAAACCACCCCCGAAGGTGCTCGCCAACTTACCATCGATGTACTTCACACCATGATGCCCGGCGGTGGTTTCATCGCTTCGCCCAGCCACGACTACCTGCTCCCCGAAACCCCGGTCGAAAACGTGATCATCATGTATGAGACGATTCGGGAGTGTGGAAGTTATGGGAAATAGGGCGTATTTCGTGTTGCGTGTTCCGTTATGTCTCGTCGAGGCCGACTCAGCGTCAAAAAAACGTACCACGTGCTAGCAAAACCTGAAATAAACTTACTCAAACCCCAAGCAGAGGAGCAACACCATGCAACGACACGGCCAAGTTGTTGGCGTTAAGCTAGACAAACTAGATAAATACAAAGAATATCATGCTGCCGTCTGGCCTGAGATTCTGGCAAAAATTGAGAGTTGCAATATCCGCAATTACTCGATCTATTTCAAAGAAGTGGCGTCTGGCGTGCCTCTGCTCTTCGCCTATTTCGAATATATCGGTGATGATTTCGATGGCGATATGGCAAAAATGGCCGCCGATCCCAAAACACAGGAATGGTGGGACATCATGATGCCCATGCAGCAGCCCATAGAAAATCGGGCCGAGGGCGAATGGTGGGCGGAGATGGAAGAGGCATTTCATATGGACTAGGGGACTTAGGATTGAAGATTGAAAGGACATGTTCCTATCGCAGGGGATCCTCAGTGTTTGATTATCAGATCTAGATCTTTCGGCTTCCCGAACAATTATGTTCAAGAGGACACAGACCATGGAACGAACCACAAACGCACTCGCAAAAATCGAGCGCATGAATAAAGCTCTTAACCACGAAGAGGGCGACCGCGTGCCCCTCAGCGACTTTTTCTGGGGATCCTTTATCGAACGCTGGCGCCACGAACTGGGATTGCCGGCGGATGCCAGTCCCTACGATTACTACGATCTGGATTGGCAGGTGACACTCCCCAACCTGGATCCCCACATCAAGCCCTTTGAGACGATCAAGGAGACGGACACAGAGGTCATCGTGCGCACCGGATTTGAAGCGATCCTGCGCAAGAAATTCGATGATCCCATGCCCGAATTCATCGGTTTTGATACAGATACTATCGAAAAAGCGCAAGCCTTTGAATTCGACGATCCCTGGGATGATCGGCGCTGGTTCAGCGCCGGAGATAACCAACTCGCAGGCGTGGGCGACGGCTTCCAACGCAACTCCCCCCCCTGGATCGAGACTGTCAAATCGGTACGCCCCAATTTCGCCGTCTACGGCAGCATTTGCGAGGCCAACGAGTACATGACGCGCATCATCGGCCCGGAAAATAACATGCTGTGGTCGGCACTCTACCCCGAACAGCATGGCCAATTTATCGAGCGCACCATGCAATTCGCCATCGAGATCTTGAAAGCGCAGATTGCCGCCGCCGATGGCTTACTGGACGGCATGGTCATCTGGGGCGACATCGCCTACAAAAAGGACCTCTTCTTCGCTCCGGATTGGTGGCGGGCACACTACAAACCTTATCTGATCGAGATGGTCGATATCTGCCATGCCAACGACCTACCTGTCATTTATCATGGCTGTGGTAATGTCAAGCGCCTTCTACCCGATTTCATCGAAACCGGCATCGACGCCTACAATCCCCTGGAAGCGAAAGCGGGGCTGGATGTCGTCGACTTGCGGCGGCAGTACGGCCACAAACTTGGCTTCTGTGGCAACATGGATGTGATGGAATGGGCGGATAGCGACGAGGAGCAGCTCAAGGCCATCGTTCTGCGTAAGCTCAACGCAGCCAAAGGCGGAGGTCTCATCTTCCAATCGGATCACTCGGTCGCTACCACCGTTTCAGGCCAAAACTACGACTATGTCGTCAAGCTGGTTAGAGAGTATGGTAATTATCCTTTGAAGCTTGGCGAGTTCGATATCCCGGATTTGAACTAGATCGTATTGCGTGTTGCGTGTTCCGTTGTCTTCTCGACGCAAGTTCATCTCAAAACCAGTATTTACGCATCACGTTTCACGTTTCACGTAGCCCTATTACTTTTACATATTACTTGTTCCGTTGTCTTCTCTACGCAAGTTAATTTCAAAGCCAACCCTCACGTAATACGCAACACGCAACACGTAAACAATGCGACTCCAACACATCCTACCTCACCAACTTAAACAGGCCATCGATGATAAATGGCCGCCGACCTCTCCGCCGAACGCTTCGGGCGTCATGTTAAAGACATCTTCAGCAAAGGACTATTCTAACCCGTGTCTTTAACTCGTCCCACGGGTCCCTTCCGCCGCATGGCTGTCCTCGGCGACAGCATTGCCTACGGCATGTGCGCCGCCCGTCCCGAACGGGAATGGGTGCAAGTCGCCGCCAGTCTGCTGCGTCAGTTTCAGGACGAACCGCTCCGAGTCATGAACCGTGCCCTCCCGGCCGGTGTGATATCACCTCGCTGTCCAGGTTACGAAGAATCGGCAAAACCCAGCCTCATCGAACACCACCATCGTCACGCCATTGAAACCGCACCTGATATAATCATCATTGCCGAGGGTCTCAATGACATGCGTTCTGGGATGCCCATCAAAGCTTTCACCGAAGATCTCGAAACCATTGTCATCGACATCCAGCGAGAAACCCAGGCCCTTGTCGTCTTGGTGGGTATTTATCACCAAAAGTTCGGTTGCGGGGCCAATGATCCCTCCGAGTTGCCCATCTGGACCCAGTGGAATCACGATCTTGCCTGGCTTTATAACGAGGCGATCAGCCGGACAGCCACCAAGCACAATGCCCTCTTTGTCGATGCTCTGGCCGTGCTTGGTGGCGCCAACTGGGTACTCAACCCCGACTGCTGTCATCTCAACGATTTAGGTCATGTTTTGATTGGCAACGCCCTATTTCAGGCCATCGCCACGGCCTGCCCCGGCATGGCGGCCAAGACGCTGAAAAACATCGAAGCCGACGAAATCTCGGTTGCAAACACGGGCGGAGCCGACACCAACGAACAGATTCAAGCCTGGTGGCACGCTGCCGCCGCTCGTTTCGGTGTCGAACTCTAGCCCGACCTCATTTCCTCCACTCTACCAACACCCCACTCCCACTCCGCTTTCGCCAACTGGAGGTGACAACGATATCTAGCAACTCCACGAATTACTACTTGACCACCATTCACCCACTCTCATAAAGGAGAAGTCCTGAAATGAAACAACGTAGTAAACTATTCATAGTGCTGACAGCCGTCCTAGTGATGGCAGTCCTGCTCGGTGCATGCGGTGGCGGCGAAGAACCAACGCCGGTTCCGCCCACCGAAGCACCCGCGCCTGCAGAAGAACCCGCTCCGGAGGAAGAGCCCGCGGCAACTGAGGAATCGCTAAGCCCTGACGGTATTCCGTATGCGGGTCTTGACAAAGACTTGACCGGTGTCACCATCCGTATGGCCAACATCGGCGGCTCGCCTTACGAAACCATGTACGATTCGTTCAATATCTTTGAAGATGCCACCGGCGCCAACGTCGAAATCGTCTTCCTGGGCGACGGCTTTGAAATCGACCGCTATCTCAAGACCAACTACGCTGCCGACACCGTGGACTATGATGTGGCCTGGAGCCACACCAGCTTCATGAGCCAGTTCACCAACTTCGTCGAAGATCTGAACCAGTACTTCACCTCTGAAGAGCTGGCTGCCTTCAGCCCTGCTATCATAGATGCGGCTACAATTGGCGGCGCTCTGCAACTCATCCCTCGCCATGCCGATATCAGCGGCATGCATTATCGTACCGATCTTTTCGGCGACGCCGATCTGCAAGCCAAGTTCGAGGCTGACTACGGTTATCCCTTGGCGCCTCCTACGACTTTGGATGAGATGTACGATATGGCTGAGTTCTTCGTGGGCGAGGAAGTGGTGGCCTACGGCACTCAGTTCGCGGGTAAAGAAGAAGCCCTGGCCGGTCGTTATTATGAAAACCTGGTCGCCAATGGCGGCAACTACTTTGACGAAAACCTCATTCCCATCTTCAACGACGAGGCAGGCCAGTTGACTGCTCAGTGGATGAAAGACCTCTATGACAATGGTCTGATCCCCCCCGACACCACGAATTTCCTCTGGCCGGAAGTGGCACAGAACTTCTGTGACGGTAACATCGCCTTTTATCTGGAATGGTACGGCTGGTATGGTTACTTCCAGGATCCCGAAAATTGTGAAGTGGCCGGCAAGTTCGACATCGTGCGTGGCCCCACCGGCGCTGGCGATGACCACACCGGCTGGGCCGGCGCTCATGCTTTCTCTATCCCCAAAGCAGCACTAGAGAAGGAAGCGGCAGCCCAACTCGTCAAGTTCCTTTCCTCTGAAGCGATCGCATACGAGGAAGCGGCCCGCGGTTCACTACCGGTGCGAGATGACGTGTGGGTGCGCATCATCGACGACGCCGCCGATTCCGATGTAGAACTGGACAAAGGTCGCCTTGAGATCGCCCAGGTCCAAATCGCCGAGGATTTCTTCACTCCGCCCCTTTTCGCAGACTGGATCTCCTTTACCAACCTCTGGTACCCGCTCCTGCAGAGCATCATCCTTGGTGACGTCTCTGTCGAGGATGGCCTGAATCAGGCAGTCGCTGACACGCAGGAAATGATGACCGACTTTGGTTATTACGAGGCCGGCGCTACCCAGGAAACCATGGAGAGCCCGGATATCGGTGCTGGAGCAGAAGACATGGCAGAGCCCGCCTACGCCGGCTTGGACCAAGACCTGTCGGGCCAGACCATCCGCATGGCCAACATCGGCGGCCAGCCTTACGAAGCGATGTACGATTCCATCAAGATGTTCGAGGAAGAGACCGGCGCCGATGTTGAGATCGTCTTCCTAGGCGACGGCTTCGAGATCGACCGCTATCTCAAGACCAACTACGCCGCGGGCACCGTAGACTACGACGTGGCCTGGAATCACACCAGTTTCATGGCTCAATACACCAACTTCGTCGAAGACCTGAACCAGTACTTCACGCCTGAAGAATTGGCTGCCTTCAGCCAGCCCATCATGGAATCGGCCAACATCGACGGGGCCCTGCAGCTTATCCCCCGACATGCCGATATCAGCGCCATGCACTATCGCACCGATCTTTTCGGCGACGAGGCACTACAGGCCACGTTCGAAGCTGACTACGGATATCCTCTGGCGCCTCCCGCGACTCTGGATGAGATGTACGACATGGCCGAGTTCTTTGTGGGTGAGGGTGTCGTTGCCTACGGCACCGAATTTGCCGGTAAGGAAGAAGCCCTGGCCGGCCGTTATTACGAAAACCTGGTTGCCAACGGCGGTAACTACTTCGATGAGAACCTCGAGCCGATCTTCAATGATGAGGCCGGCCAGATGACGGCTCAGTGGATGAAAGACCTTTATGACAATGGTCTCATCCCTCCGGATACCACGAACTTCCTCTGGCCAGAAGTGGCACAGAACTTCTGTGACGGCAACATCGCCTTCTATCTGGAGTGGTACGGCTGGTACAGCTACTTCCAGGATCCCGAAAGCTGCGAAGTAGCAGGCAAGTTCGGCCTCGCCCGTGGCCCGGTGGGCGCAGGCAATATCCACACCGGCTGGGCTGGTGCGCATGCCTTCTCGATCCCCAAAGCCGCCGAAAACAAGGAAGGGGCCGCCCAACTTGTGAAATTCCTCTCCTCTGAAGCAGTCGCCTACGATGAAGCATCCCGCGGCTCGCTGCCAGTTCGGGATGATGTGTGGGTGCGCATCATCGCCGATGCCTCCGGCTCCGATGTAGCCCTGGACAAGATCCGCCTGGAGTCCGCTCAGGTCCAGATCGCGGAGGACTTCTTCACGCCGCCGATCTTCGCCGACTGGATCTCCTTCACCAACCTCTGGTACCCACAACTGCAAAGCATCATCCTCGGTGATGTCTCGGTCGAAGATGGTCTGAATCAAGCTGTTGAAGACACACGTGAGATGCTGACAGATTTCGGTTACTACTAGCTACTAGTTTCCTCACACTTGGAGCGCTCGGACTCGTTCCGGGCGCTCCCCTACTCTGGAACTTGCATATGGCTTCAACCCAACCCGCCACACCTCCGGCCCAAGCAGCCACTAGATCAGAGACCGAAACAAAATCGAGTAGTTTCTACCGCATCCAGAACTGGTTTCCGATTATTCTGATTGCACCAAGCCTGATCATCATCGCCATGGTTATCATATACCCGGTTGCCTATTCGGTGTATGTTAGTTTCACACCCTTCCATCTCCTGCGGCCGGACACGACTTTCGTTTTCAAGACGGAGACGATGTTTCGTAATTATGTCAAGTTAGCGGGTGATCGGGTGTTTTGGAAATCAGTGCTCAATACAGTCATCTTCTTGGCTGTAACTGTTAATTTGAGTTTCTTGATCTCGCTGGCGCTTTCGCAACTGATGGCCCGAGTCACCCGTGGTCAGAGTATCATGCGCACGCTTCTGATGATCCCCATGATGTTTGCGCCCGTACTGGTCGGCTTCCAATTCGCCTGGTTCTTCAATGCCACGGTCGGTCTGGTGAACAATGCGGCGATGTCGCTGGGCCTGATGGCAGACCCCAAGGCATGGCTCGTCGATCAGCCCACCGGCATGATGGCGATCATGACCGCCACCATCTGGATGAATGTGCCCATGATGACGATCATCTTGCTGGCAGGAACCCTTTCGTTGCCACGCGATGTCTATGAGGCAGCGGAGGTGGATGGCGCACCAGCCTGGCAGAAATTCAAGCATATCACCTTGCCCTTGCTCAGGCCCTTCACCCTCATCGCCCTGACCGTGCTCTCGCTAGATGTGGCCCGCGCCTACGATGTCGTCCGCATTATGACCGGCGGCGGTCCCGCACACCGTACGGAGATGATCTGGACGAACGCAGGTCGTCTGGCTATCCGTAACTCACAATTTGGTCTGGCCAGCGCCATGTCAATGATCGGTGTCGTGCTGGGTGTTCTCTTTACTTTGTATCTATTTAAGCAACTTATCAATTCACGGATTGTGTACTAATGGCAGCGATTAAAATCAACCGGCGGAAATGGAGTGCAGGGTTCTATAATATCCTTGCCATCGTCGTTCTACTTATGTTCGCTCTTCCGGCAATTTGGATTGTATTTACTGCATTCAGACCCGGCAACGAAATTAACGTTACGCCGCCCATTTGGATACCGAACAAGCTCACTTTGGACGCGTTCGCTTCGCTTTTCGGATTCAATCCTGAAGTCGCCGCGGGTGTCCCGGTTTTCGACTACATGCGAAATTCCATCATCGTTGCCGTGACTGCGACAGTGATTTCCGTATCATTGGGTACCATGGCGGGGTATGCATTTTCACGTTTCAGGTTCAAGGGACACACCCTTATTTTCTTATTGATCATGCTGTCCCGCGCCGTACCTGGCGTTGCCCTGGGTCTGCCTCTATTTTTGCTCATGCGCAATTACCACCTGATCGACACCGTGCAAGGGCTAGCACTCGTGTATGTTGCTATCAACATCCCCTTCACGGCCTGGCTCATGGATGGCTTTTTCCGGCAGATACCGAAGGAGCTGGATGAAGCGGCTTACATCGATGGATGTGGTCACTGGTCGGCTTTCTGGCGAATCGACCTGCCCCTGGCCCTGCCGGGCATGGCCGCTGCCGCTATCTTCGCCTTTCTGGCCGCCTGGAACGAATACCAGATCGCCAGTCTGGTGACGAAGACACCCGCATCCAAAACCTTCCCCGTCGGCCTGTTCGATTTCACCAGCCAGTTCACGGTGGATTGGCGCGGTATGACCGCCATGTCTGTACTCATGATCATCCCCGCCATCATCTTTGTCATCCTCACCCAGCGCCGCCTGACCGAAGGCCTGACTTTCGGCGCTGTCAAAGGATAATACGCTTCAACGGAATGCAAGACGCTTTGGCGCCTACTACGCACAACCCTCGTCAGTCATGACACCCTCTAACCTCCTTTACGACGCTATCTTGCGCGGCGATGAACCTGAAACCTGCAAGCAGCTCAAAATCCTGTCTGCCGCCGACATGTCGGCAGATAAAATTCTCACCGATACATGCATCCCCGCCATCCTGGAAGTAAAACGAAATGTCGAAGCCGGAGAGATGTATATCCCCGAACTCCTCATCGCTCAACGAGCCTACCAGGCGTGTATCACAACCCTGCAGCCCGATCTATCGCTGCAAACCTATCAACAAGCCCTCGACCATGCTGAGATCGATCTATCCTGTTTTTTGTGAAGCTAGTTTTGCAGACCGTGTGTCTGTGTATCTGAAGATTAAAGATTTACACCTTGGGTTCGCAAACTCGGTCTCGGCAGAAGTCATATCTCAATCTTCAATCTTCCCGCCCAATCTCAACTACCCAACCCGCAATCAAACCATTTCCAAGGAGCCCAACTCATGAGTATCGAAACCATCTACGACGCCGTCCTCCGTGGCGACGCCCCCACCGCCAAGGCCGATACCCAGGCCGAACTTGACGCCGGCGCCTCAGCCGAAAAAATCCTCAACGAAGCCTGCATCCCCGCCATGACCGAAGTGGGCCGCCTCTTTGAGATCGGCGAGAAGTTCGTGCCCGAAATGCTCATCGCCGCCCGCGCC
>JAAENG010000090.1 GCA_024224665.1 Chloroflexota bacterium
GAACTCGAAGGAATCTAGCGTTTCACGTAAGTGAGACCCTTCGCTGTTGTTCTGAACTGGTGTGAGTTACGTGTCTGACCCGCTCAGGGTGACACAATAGGAAAGTGTCTGGTAGCAAAGTCTACTTTTCAATCATCCCTCTCGTGAGAACGTTTTCATCGCGCTCAAGGGGGTGGTTGTGCCGTCAGGCGAAGTGTGAGCAATGCGATGGTTGCTGCAAAGGAAAGGAGGCTACACCGATTATGGATTCGAGGAGTTTATGGTCTGGGGGGGGGGAATGATTACGTTTGGGGTGGCAATTGGCCGTGCGATTAGTTTGCTGCTACATAAATTGTGGCGCCTCACCCAGACCTGTCAAGTTTTCGCCGCAATCGAGTCAGCTAATTTGGTTGCAATAGCAGCGATTCGCTATTGAGCACGTGCGCCCGGAAACCTGATAGGTCTTTGCCCCGAATTATTGAAATGATGCCCCCTTTCTGTCATTGCGAGGGACGACCGAAGGTCGTAGGCCGTGGCAAACCCCAACCAACGTATTGGGGGATTGCTTCGGGGCTATGCCCACTCGCAATGACACAAACGGGAAGTGATTTCTAGACGATTACATAGCTTCGGAATCATGTAAGAGCTATCAATAGGAGGTTAGATTTGTGAGCAAAATCCAAGTCAATCGTGTAATAAACCTGCGCTCTTGGGTTGTCTTCGCACTTGTTCTTGTTGTAATGTTTACAAGTGGTGTGGTCTTGTTCGCGCGCGCAGGCCCTGGTAACGGTATTCTCCCAGCCCAGACTCCAATTTCGGAGACAACGCCTCAACTGTATCTGTCCTATATACAAACAGCGTTCATATCACCTTTGGTGACGCCGGAACAGGGCCAAACAGTACGGGGCAAAGTGACCCTAGAGCGGCGCACCAGTAGCGCTGGAGCGCAGATTTGCGTGGATGAACGCTGTCGACTCACCCTAGACGATGGCGCCTTTAGTTTTGATAATGTGACAGCGGGCGACCACTTGCTGACCGCTGATCATAAATCCTATCTGCGAAGTTGGCATTCGATCTCTGTTGAGGACGAGACAATAACCCTGCCCGATGTCACGCTATTGGGAGGGGACATCAACCGGGATGACATCATCGAGTTGATAGATGGCGAATTGATCGGTTTGGCATGGAATAGCACCGCGGAATCGTTGCATTGGGATGAACGAGCAGACATTACAGCCGATGGCAGCATCAACGTGCTGGACATGGTGGCAGTACAATACAATTGGGATGTCAAGGCGCCGGGCCCGTGGGTGGGTGCACTCACTGCCATGCCTGAACTTACTGAGTCGCATATGGGGGCGACCTCGGCAGACAATACGCAAGAGGCGATTCAAGTGTACGCGATCACCCAGCCGGCTTTGGGTAAAGAGGTAGAGCTAGACATCCAGGTGGAAGAGGTGAGCGACCTCTATGCCGCCCACTTGCGCCTTACCTTCGATCCAACAACGCTGCGGGTGCAGGACGCAGATCCGCGGGATAGCGCTCCTGGTATCCAGATTCACGTCGGTGATTTCCTGGACCCATTCAACCAGTTCATCCTGGTCAACGAAGTAGATAACTCGATTGGAATCATTGACTTCGCTGTAACGCAACTAGCGCCGGCCTTGGCCCGAAGTGGCAGCGGCGTACTAGCAATGGTTCCTTTTGAGGTAAAAGGTGAGAGCAGCAGTGAAGTGGCACTGATATCCGCCCGACTGCTGGATGACAACCAACCTGACCCCGAAGAGATTCCGTCCGCTGTTTGCATCCCTACTTTTACGGACCCTTTCGAACAGTCCATTTATATGCCCCTGCTACTACGACCCGCTGCATCGTAGCCGTCAGTGGCAATTCATTAAAAAGAGGGGGCGGTGACTCTATGCGCCATCCCCTCGCCTAAACAAACGGCATGGCGATGTCCATGCCGAAGGAGAACTAGCATGCAATACAAAGTAAAACCACGCAACATCGTGGTCTTCGTGTTGGGCTCATTACTTACACTGATCCTGATAAGCGGTCTCATGTTCGATACCGATATGGCGAGTCAGGCAATGAGAGCGCCACTGAGCAGCCAGTCGCAGTACGCTCTATCTGAAGTAGTGCCAATACCAGCCATGCATGTTCCTACAGCGCCTTGTGCAGGTGGCCCTACTATCGACGGCATCATCCTGGATGAATGCCACGTTGAGAATTTCAATGTCGGAGGAAATGCACGCAGTATCACCGTGTGGTACACAAAAAACACAACGACGGCCACACGTGTTGTGGATGGCATAACCCACGTGCTTGAACACTGGATTAACACCGATGCACAGGCACAGCAGGTTGCTACATGGGGTCGCGAGGCTTGGCTGCGGTATTTCACCATCTATAACAGAGACCCTTACAACTGCAGTGGCAATGTCAACGTTCGGCTGGAGGAAGGTATCGGGTGGTCAGGCATCGCCCGTTGGAACTCGTCTGACTGTAATATTGGCATCGACGCCCCCATGGTTCGCAATAATGGTGGACAAGGGACAACGTATCACGAATTCCAACACTTCATCCAACGATCGTATAATAACGGATGTTTTGGTGAACTGGGTCCCAATTATCCCAGCAACAGTGAATATGTTGAGGGATACGCAGACCTGCACGAAGATGTAGTCGATGCCGCGCTCGACGCAACTGGTTACGGAAACTCTGTGGCGGGCTACGACCCGGAAACGAGCTTCTTCGATAAAGGATACAATGACGTCTACAGTAAATACTACGCTGAGCAGGTTGGTTCGCAGTGGACGCCTGCTGACCCGCATCATCACATGGATGCGGTGCGAGATCACTATCTGGAGTGTGACGTCCAAGACACGATCTATGTGCTCGACGATCTCATTCCTAGCCTGACAAGCGGGGTGCTGACCCAAGAATCTCTCTTCATGAACTTCTTTGCTGCGAACTGGAGCAAAGACTGGGCCGATCCCGCCTCCCAACCGACATTGGTCTACACTGACGATGATGGCAATCCCTATGGGCAAATCAGTCTGGCTCACAACGTCACGCTTGCCAGCGGCACTCAAAGCTATCTGGGTGAAACAACACCCGACGACTGGGCAGGCCGATACTACCAGGTACGGCCCCAAGCCGGTTGCGATTACATCACAATTGACGTCGATGGCGCGGCCGGTGCTCGTTTGGGCATTAACTTGATCGCAGCCGATACGGTAGGCACCAGCAGCGTCAGTCGTGCTGGCTGGATTGGTGAGGATTTCACCCGCACGTTTCCTGCCTGGGGCGTACACGACCAAGTGGCGGCGGTGGTGAATGCTTTTGCCAATACCTACAACTACGACGTTTCATTCACTTGCGTCTCGCCTACGGTCGAACTCTTGGAACCGAAGCCTAGGCCCAACCACACACAGGTAGGTGATCCCACCAGCCCTATTGCCTTTCTAACTCGTTTCAAGGTTACTAGTGGTGGAACGCCGGTGCTTGGCCTATTAGAAGCCTCGTTTAGCGGCGATGCCGAAGGAGATACGGCAACCTTCGTTGCCGGCTCTTTCCAGGAAGTGGGTGAGGAATATTGGGTGACCGTGATCCCGCCCACCAAAGCGGTGGGGACGACCTATTCTGACTTCCGCGTGTGTCTGGACTCGAGCGTTTGTGACGCGAACACCGATGCCCTGCTATACGTCGACCCTGGCAACTCCGATTTCATCATGCTTTTTGACGCCTCTGGATCGATGAAAACAGAGGACGTACCTGGTGAAGGAGCGCGATACATCAATGCCCGTAAAGCGGCGACGGTGATGGCCGATCTGCTACGGACAGGAGATCGTGTGGGTATCATGGACTTTGGAGCCTACAACAATCCCGTCAATTGTGGCCTGCCTTATGGTGATGGCAATTGTGCATACCACATTGTCACACAGATGCCCCGCACAGATGTTATTGGCCCAGGCGCCATCGACACGGTAAAGACAAATATCGGCAACATCACCTGGCGAGAAGAATGGACACCCATTGGTCAGGGGCTACGCGAGGCGAAAAACGAGATTCAAGCCGCCCCCTACAGCCTCAATCCTAAGGTCATCATCTTACTAAGTGACGGCCAGGAGAATGTAAACCCACTTTACAACGCCGTTCAAACGGAATTGATCAACTCTGGCGTTATCATCGATACCATAGGCTTGTCCAGTGAGGCGCCCGAACCGTTACTGGCGCAGATTGCGGCTGACACAGGCGGGATCTATCGCTATGTGGCGACAACGCCTGGCTCGATGCTGCAGGCCCAAAGCACTGAAATTGAGGCTCTGGCTGCCCAGGGGGCGCCAACCAGTTTGTTGAAGGACATGGCTACTACGACATCGTATCTTCCCGGTCCACTGGCACTCGACAACGTCTACGACTACTTCGAGACCAAGAACCAGGGAGCGACGCGCCTCTTCCATACGTCCCACACCGTGGTTCCGGACGTAACTTGGCGAGAACGTTCCTTGTATGTAGACGACAGCGTCAATACACTGCGCCTGGTCGTTGCCGGTAAACAGTTTGATAGGGATATCACCGAGAGTTGTGAGGGCTATCATCGCCATGTCGAGGTCTTAACACCGGGCTCTAACCAGCGACAATGGATACCTGTGAGTCCGCCAGTATATTCCACCGGACCAGGGCCAATGCCAGCACCTCCCGACTGGATGATTCGCAATTCGGGTTATGACGATGTGGTTATCATCCCCAACCCCGACGTGGGCGAATGGAGCATCCGGGTTCGATATGAGTACCGCCTCTGCAGCCAGAGCGGAGTCGATGAAGCGGCAGTCCCGCAAGAAGGTAATCAGTACTCCGTATCTGATTTCATCATCAACGCTTCTGTGCAGTCCGACTATCGTCTGGAAGGGCGTTTCCTATCGCCCATCGTCAATAACAAGGGTAGACCCGGCATGGTTGCTCCAATTGTGGCGACGCTTCTCAGTCGCAGTGGTGCAGTGCCAGGAGCGACGGTTCTGATGGCGATCGAAAGACCGGATCGGACGGACCTACGCATGCTCTACGACGACGGCATGCATTCGGATGGCTCAGCCGACGATGGTATCTATGGATGGAACTACCACCTTACCGATATCGGGGGTACTTACAATGTTCGTATCGTTGCCCAATGGGAGGATACCACTTCTGGCGAAGATGTCAGGCGCGAGTGGCTGGGCGCTTTTTGGATACAACCTCCAGAACAAGACGACGAAGATAAGGACGGCATGCCCGATACCTGGGAGCGCAGATGCGGTCTGGATACCAGGCGCAATGACGTCGAAGATGATCCTGACAACGATGACCTGATCAATATCGAAGAATTCCATCGCGGCACCATTCCCTGTGATCCAGATACAGATGATGGTGGTGAGATGGATGGTTCCGAAGTCGAAGGCGGGCGCAACCCGCTGGTACCGGAAGATGATCATTGCCCCAATCTTCGCCGCATTACATACCAGGCATTGAGCGAAGCAATAGCCATTAGCTGGCCACGACCACACGACTTCACAAATATGAATCTGTACGTCTCCGACGTTCCTGAGGAACTCGGCCAGTTATATAAGATGGGTACTGAAGGGACGTATGTGTTGGATGATCTGCGCAACGATCGCAACTACTATCTGCATCTAGCTGGTGAACGAGAAGATGCCAGGTGTACCATCTCGGATGTAACGCGGGTCCGACCGCAACTAGATCCTGACCCACCCTTTGGCACTATCTTGATCAACAATGGCGCACCGACGACTACCTCACCTGAGGTCGTTCTTAACATCAGTGTCACCGATGAGCCACTTCCAGGCCCGGTATCGCCTGCCAGTGCGCCGGTACGGAATTCATTGACCACAGCTTACAATGCTGTGAGCGGCGCCGAGGAGATGATGCTCTCGAACGATCCGGAATTCGCAGATGGGGAATGGGAGCCCATTGTTACAGAGAAACCCTGGAAATTGGCCCCGTCACCATCACCTCTTCGCATTGTATACGCCAAATTCCGTGACGCTGCGAAAAATGAGTCATTCAACGTTTCCGATAGCATTCTCCTGCAAACGGGCCTCATCGTTTCGCCAACCCAGAGTACCACGACCGTGTCTGGTACAGTTGAGGTGGAACTGCGGGTGGAAAGCATAGCCAACTTTTATGGCGCTCAAGTTGAGTTGGTGTTCGATCCGGCTGTGGTTGAGGTCGTCGATGCCTATGACTTCGTGCCCGGTGTGCAGATTGAAGAGGGTGACTTCCCCACGCCTGATGCTGTTATTCGCAACCAGGCCAACAACGCCACGGGCATCATTCAGTACAGCATCAGTCTGCAAGGTGATAAGCCCGGCGTCGACGGAAGTGGCGTATTGGCGCGTATCAAATTCCACGGTCTGAACAATGGCGCTAGCCCCGTCAAATTCAGCCAATCTGTCCTCGCTGACCCTCAGTCGCAACCGATAAATCATAGCACACAGGCTGGTGAGGTCATCGTCGAAAAGAAAGCTGGTACGGTTCAAGGAAAAGTAATTCTGGAGCGACGCAACAGTAACGCTGGCGCTGAAGTGTGTCTGAACAGCGCATGCGTCAACACCGCAAACGCTGGCAGCTACAGCTTCTCTGACGTTGCGCTTGGCAACCACATGCTCAATGTCAAGCACATGAGCTATCTACGAAGCCAACGGGGAGTGAATGTCCCTGTGGGCTTGCTAACCGTACCGGATGTAACACTCCTGGGCGGAGACATCAACCAGGATGACTTGATTGAGGTAGACGACGGGCGCTTGGTCGGTCTGGCCTGGAACAGCACACCAGGCATGTTGAATTGGGATGAGCGTGCCGACATTACCGATGACGGCAGCATCAATGTCCTGGACATGGTTGCAGTGCAGTTTAACTGGGATGAAGCGGCCCCTGGCCCCTGGGCAGGCGTGCTCACAGACATACGTGCATCTACCTTGTTGCAATCACCGGCCGGCGTGGCGGCAGAGACAAAGGTAAACATCGTTCCCAGTGACGCAACGCTGACAGCGCTGGGTGAGGTAGTCGAACTCGATATAAGGGTGGAGGATGTGACAGACCTTTACGCAGCTCGATTGCAACTTACGTTTGACCCAGCTGTATTGCAAGCGCAAGACGCCGATCCGAGGGGGAGCGCGCCAGGCATTCAGATTCGCCCCGGCGATTTCCTGGATCCGATCAACCAGTTTACGCTGGTGAATGATGTCGACAATACCACCGGAGCTATCGATTTCGCTGTGACACAATTAGCGCCTGCTGTAGCACAAGATGGCAGCGGTGTGCTAGCAACGGTGATCTTCGAAGCCGCGGCCCAGGGTACCAGTGCCGTACATCTGGAGAGTGTACGCCTGCTTGATGATAGTCTGCCGGAGGGCGTCGAAATCCCAACTGACGTACAGGACGGCCAAGTTACCGTTCGGCTCGCACTGCCGCTCTATCTTCCTCTAATCAGTATCGATTCAGCTCTCTAGATCCATGGCTCAATCTAGTTCATCATGGCGCAAGCAGCTGCGCGGTTCGTAGTAGGTGATTCATCTCCATGACAGGTGCACAAAAGCGCTGAAGCACCCACTACAAACTGCCTCCTTACTTATGCCGCTTTGTACTAGGCGCCTGTTCAGTCCACTCATCAGTTAAGGAGGCGGCCAGAAAAAATGGCCGCCTCCTTTGATGATGGATCATTCGACTCTCAGCCTGACACCCAACTCAAGCGGGGCGGATATCCTTAGCGCTATCGACTCTCTGAGAGCGGATGGTTCTGCACCACAAGCCAAATGGTTATCGGCCCTAAACATGAAATAGATGATTCAAACATTATCATTCTGAAATAATTGTTGCATGATACTGGAGATTCATGATACACTCGAAGCCTGAGTATCACTTCATAGAACATGTACTAATCAGGAAACACACACCATACAATGAGGATTTCGGAAACGTCGGATATTCAGACACAGCTTACAGAGCATTACGCAGATCTCACGCCCAAGCAAAAGCGTCTGGCCCAGTATTTTATCGATAATCTTTATGTCGCGGCCTTCGAGTCGGCCAATGAACTGGCGACACGGTTGCAAGTTAGCCCTGCCACCGTCGTGCGCTTTTGCCAGCATCTGGGATATGCCGGTTACCCGGAGTTTCAGGCAGCGGTGCGGGCGGCGTTGCCAAAAACGCTTACAGCTGCTGAACGTGGAGAGCGAGCCCTGGACGCGGGCAGCAGCGATGCCACTATGGTGATCGAGCGCGTATTCGAGGCCGACATCAATGTGGCAATGCGTGCTCAGGCGGCAATCAAAGCCACTGACCTGGAGCTAGCCGCTCAGGCCCTTGTCGATGCTAACAAGATCCTGGTTCTGGGGTCGGGCGTGTGTAGTGCCGTAGCGACTTATCTGGATCACGGCCTGCAGTTAATCGCCCTACCATCCTCCCTGCTTGCCAGCGGTGGCGTGTCGTTGGCGGTGGCATTGTCGCATCTGGACGAGCGCAGTGTCGTGGTGGGGTTTGGCGTGTGGCGCTATCTCAAGAGTGTGGCCAATGCCATGGTTTATGCCCGACAGTCGGGAGCGAGGCTGATTGCCATCACCGATAGCCCTGTTTCCCCCCTATCCACAGACGCCGAGTTCACGTTCGTAGTCCCGACAGATGGTGTCGGCCACACCCTGTCGATGACGGGGATGATGGCTGTCGCTAACGCCTTGCTGGTGATGATCTCTCACATCAGACCTCTAGAAACAGTGCTGGCATTGCACAATGTGGACGAAGTCTATGTGTTCGGCGACTTGCTCATTTCAAACTAAGTGATCGCTCGAAGACACCTTCATGGTCAATATGAATTTTAGAGATTGCAGGTCGAGCAAGTCGTTCTACTTTTATGTCAAGTTATATTTGGCGGACATGAGTGCTAACGTCCTGGAGACAATGTTTCATGAGTGATTCAACTTCATCTGCTGATAACCCACGCAAAGCCGAGCATTGGCGCCCTAATGAGAAGCAACCCCTTCACAAACGTCGTGTCATGGTTGGCGCCATCGGCAAATGCGTACACAATTTGGGTGTAGAGAACTTCTCCGACTGGATGCAAGATCGTGGTGAAGGATTCGTCTCCGTCAAACTCGGTCCGGCCGTGCCTATCGAGGAAGTGATCGATAAAATCCGAGAGGCGCGCCCGGAGATTGTGGGCGTATCGATGCGGCTGGGCGATTTGCATGTAGACAAGCTCATCTCCGAATTTATCGAACGGGCAACGATTTATGAATTACATCCAAAAGAGAGCGGCATCCGCTACGCATTCAGTGGCTTAAGGTCTGCGGCCAATGTCGTGCGCGCCATGACAGGCCTGCCCTTGGAAGAGGATCGCTTTAGCCGCGATGAAGAGCGCAATTACGATCTCGATGATGTGCGGGTGGAATTCTCAGATCACGAGCATTACCATGAGTTCTTTGACTTGGTGGCCGACGATTATATCACGATGGAGGAATTGGAGAGGTTTGCCTCTGGGTGGAGTGACACAGTTGAGCTCGTACAAGAACCCTGGTCGGATCATCTCGTCGAGCGCATTCGACAGGTACATGAGCGCGAAGCTCGACCCATTATTCGTGCTCATATCGGCATCGCCGCTGAGACCATCGAACCGACGATCAAGGCCATCGAGAAACTGGCAGATGCTGAAGCCTTCGAGATCGTTTCATTAGCGCCCGATCAAACCGCACAGGAACTACTGGCCAAATTCATACGCGGCGAAGAAGATCCCAGCAAGTATCTGGCCGGCCAGGGTGGGGCTCCCATCCGCACGATCGAGGATCTCAAACGCCTCAAAGCGGCATCTCGACGGGGCAATTATCCCCTGACCCGTAGTTACACGGGCACAGATGAACTGATCGAATTGGCCAAACTCTACGAATCCCATCTCAACATGGCATTCCCGGCTGTTCCCATATTCTTCTACAACCAGATCGATGGCCGTGGCCCCATCTCAGTTAGAAATAGTTTCGAGGAGCATTACGCCACAATCCGTTGGTGGGCGGCACAAGGCAAACCGGTGGAGATCAATGATCCCCACCAGTGGGGTCTGCGCTACGCCTCTGACGACATGCAGACCACGGATCACGTGCTGGTGGCCGCCATTGCCCTGAAATTGGGCGTCAAGAACTACATCATGCAGCAGATGTTCGAACTGCCACCCGATATCTGTGCTCTGGACGACCTGGCAAAAATGAAGGGCGCCTACGACCTGATCGAGCCATTGACCCGCCACAACGACTTCCACGTGATCAAGCAGACTCGCAGCGGCTTGCCGAGCTTCCCGCCCAACCTCAACCAGGCCAAGGGCCACCTTGCCTTCGGCATCTATACCCAACTCTATATGGAGCCGGACATCCTGCATGTGGTCACTCACTCCGAAGCTCACCATGAAGCTAGCGCCGACGACATCATCGAATCCAGCGAAATCGTCAAACAGGTATGTTGGGACTTCGGCAAAGGCAGTGTCCCCAATATCTGGACTGATCCCGAACTGGCAGAGCGCAAGCTCGAACTGCAGAGAGGGGCCATGTACAACCTGCTACATCTGGCACTTTTGGGGGGTTATGATGGTCAGGTCGCGGTCAGCGACTTCTGGGATTGGGCAGATCCGCCAGCAGATGGGGACAACGAGCACAATTTCGAGACACTGCTGCTCAGCCTGGTGGACGACAGAAACTACCCCAGCGGTGAATGTGGCATGATCAGTCCGGATACTTTGGATCTGGCTCTACAGGTCGGTCTCTTTCAGGGCCCTCATATCACCGTGGTCGACCGCCGGTATGAGCTTACCGGCGCCTGCCGCACTCATGTGGTGGATGGGATGTGTCGCTGTTACGAGTGGGACGGCATCCCTGTTTCAAGCGAATTCGAACGCGTCGATCTGGTGCGCAATCGCTTCCCCTGGTACTTTGACAAGACCATTACCCACGCAGATGACGAGGTTCACATCAGTGCCCAAAGCGATGAAGACACAATGACCGAAGAGGCCGTATCCCGCTATCGCAAAGAGGTGGGCATCAGCCGTTCGATTCAGGGCAAGGTGATGGTGGCCGATTTCGGCAGCACCTATACCAAGGTCGGTGTGTTCGATCCAAACGATGAGAGCTTCAGATTAGAATACGTACCCACAACCGTCGATGATATCCGTATTGGCCTGGCCGAAGGGCTGGGTGTGCTGCAAGCTTGCGAACGCAAAAGCAATGGCGACACCCAATATGACTGGGAGCCGCTACGGCGAACGATGAATGAATTTGAAGTGCGTCTGCCCTGTTCCAGCGCCAAGGGCGGCCTGAAAATGGTAACTGTATCGTTGAGCAAAGCCGAAAGTGGCTTTGCGGCCGAACTGGCGGCGTTGACTGCCGGAGCCAAACTGGTGGGAACCTACGACGGCAAACTAACACCCGAAATGGCCCGTGCGGTCTTCGAACACGACAAGCCCGAAATAGTGCTCATCACCGGTGGAACCGATTTTGGCGGTGATAGCGAGACGGCCTTGCACAATGCCCGGTTGTTGGCTGAGGCCACAAAATATGCCACCTATAGCGACTACGGCGTCCCCTTCATCTATGCCGGAAATCAGGATGTGCGGGGGCAGATCGAACGAATCTTTAACGACAACGGTGTGGACTTTCGCTTCTCCTCCAACGTCATGCCAGAGATCAACGAATTCCACATCGAGGTCGTAAACGAAGCTATCCGCGAACTCTTTCAGACTGTAATTATCCGCGGGAAAGGCTTCGATGTGGTCGAAGAGTACATGGATGCGCCTTTCATCCCCACGCCTCGCGCCTGCTTTCGTGGCACACAGTTGCTTTCACACGGCTACGGCAATGAGGAAGGCTTGGGCAATATCTTGGCTTTAGACATCGGCGGGGCAACCACCGACTTCTACTCCATGGTCTTTGACAACCCCCTCTATCTCTACCAAGGTGATGACCACAAGAAGAAGGTAAAACGCACGATCCTAAAGACCCCAAATACGCCCCTTTCCTACCGGCGGGTGGAAGGCAAATACGGCCTGAGCTACAACGCCGAGAACTTGAAGGAATTATCGCAATTCAAAAGCGGTAATCTGAACCTGCGCCTGTCAAACTACGTGTCGTCCGAGTTCGCCGACTACCGACCCGCTGACGACCAGCTCGGACAATTCATGGTGCAATCTGGCGACCGTGTGCGTATTCATTTGGGTGACTACTTGAGTTGGATCAGTGCCAATCCACACCGGAACGCAGTCGGTAGAGTCGAGAACAGCGTGCGCTCATATCTGGCTCGCGAGATCATGAGGGTGGCCACGGCAAAGCACGTCGGACAGGTGCAGGAAACAGACACTTATTTCCTACAATATGGTGTAAACTTTTATAATCAGCCGAGCACCGTCCTCCTGATAGGCGGTACTATCTACCACAAGTGCCGCGATCAGGAGCCCGGTTATCTCGAAGACCTACGTCTGATCGCCAGCGGCGTATTGTTCGATCCATCTGAATCCCAGATACTGCGCCCTCAGGGCGACGTGCTCATGGATGCGAGCTATCTGGTCAGCGTTTTGGGTGGATTGTATGGCCGCCTGGAACCGCAACGCGCACTACGCGTGATGAAACGTGAACTTCAGCGTCTTGACAATGCAACCGTACCTGAAGGCCAAAAGACGCCGACCCTCCCCCTATCGGCAAGATAAAACCGTGTGGAGAGCGTTTAGGACTGAGAATCCAATACCTTGCGGAACTCTAGCGCCATTTCAGGACGCACTTCTGTAAGCTATTCTGTCCCAGGTCCTTTAACAGATCACCTGCCACACACATCCACTACCAGGAGGCGCCGGATAGAGAACTCGACGGGGATATCCTCCCCAACTATCGTCCTGCCGCTTTCTCATCCACAGATATTCAGGAGGAATCATGCAAACCAAACGAACCTTTCTACTCTTAGTTGTATTGGGCCTATTATTAGCGCTTGCGGCTTGCGTACCCGCCGCACCGCAAGTGGTCAAGGAAACGGTCGTCGTCAAAGAGACCGTAATCGTCAGCGAGCAGGTAGAGGTCACAGTAGAACCTCCGGCCGGCCGCGATACACTGATCGTCGGCTTGGCGGGTCCACCGGATTCGCTCGACCCGGCGGATCATCGCGATCGCACAGCCGAAACTGTCATCCGCAACATGTTTGACGGCCTCGTCACCCGCGATACTCGCAGCGGCGTGCATTTGGAACTCGCTGAATCAGCCGAATTGATTGACCCCACCACCTGGGAGTTCAAGCTGCACCAGGGTGTGAAGTTTCACGATGGTTCTGAAATGACCGCCGACGATGTGGTGTTCACATTCAACCGCATTATCCAGGAAAATCAGATTGATTATCCCGAAGCACACACATCGCCGCGCAAGGGCCTGATTGCGCCATTGCAGTCGGTAGAGAAGGTCGACGATTACACCGTCCGATTCGTGCTTTCAGCGCCCTGGCCACCGGCCAAACAGCTCTTCGTCCACCAGCAGATCGTGCCCCAGGCCTATATCGAAGCAGTCGGTACCGAGGGCTTCGTGGCGAAACCGGTGGGCGCCGGCGCCTTCATGTTTGTGGAAGGGCAGCTCGATGACCAGATCGTCATGGATCGCTTTGACGACTACTGGGGCGGAGCGCCGGATATCGAACCTGTGGGCCCTGCTTGTGTCCCCCGCGTGATCTTCCGGGTGATCCCAGAGGCATCGACTCGCGTGGCAGCCCTGCTTGCCGGTGAAGTCGATATCATCCAGGCCGTACCCCCGGAACTGGTAGACACGCTGGAACAAATGTCGGATATCGTGATCAAGACAGCACCGGGAACGCAACCGAAATGGATGGAACTCAATGTCAATCAGCCGCCATTCGATAACAAGTTAGTCCGCCAGGCCCTGAACCATCTAGTTGACAAAGATCTTCTGATCGAGGCGCTCTACGGCAATAGAGCTGTTCTTCTGGCCGGCCCGCTGTCACCTTTCAACAATTTCGCCGATCCTAGCCTGGAACCCTACGCCTTCGATCCGGCCAAAGCTGTAGAATTGTTGGCTGAAGCAGGTATCACAGACAGCGACGGCGATGGCAAGTTGGAATGGAACGGCGCGCCCTGGGCCTTTGTCCTCGACACCGTGAGCGAACACCGGGCGCTGTCCGAGGCCGTGGTCGCACAATTCCAGGAAGCGGGCATCGATGCCAACCTGCGCCTGTGGGAAGGCAGCGTGATCAAGCCTCTGCTCATGGCTGGCGAACGCTCGGCCTATCTGGACGACTGGGGCGACTCGGCCTTTGATCCCGTTGGGCACATGGAAGCGAAGTGGCACGGTGTTGTCGCGGATTCACCCTATGGCCGCGGCAATAGGTCCGGCTATAACAATGAGCGTGTGAATGAACTCATCAAGGCGGGTGAGACCGAGACCGATGAAGCCGCACGCCACGACCTCTACAACGAAGCTCAGGCGCTGATCTATGATGAGGCGCCCGCCGTGTTCTTGCTCCTACCTGAAGAAGTTGAGGCCAGCTCTGCCCGTGTGCAGAACTGGGAGCCCGCTTCTGACAGCCGCATCAACCTGCATGATGTGTGTTTGCAGTAAGATCTAACAGAGTGACAAGGTGACAAGGTGAGCACTCGTACCTGTCACCTTGTCACTACACCACCTTATCACCTCCCAGGATAACCGCCCATGCGGCTCGTCAAAATTATCGAGCGCCTCCTGTCCGCCATCCCCATTATGCTGGGAGTGGCTATCATCGTGTTCATATTTATGCGTATGACACCGGGCGATCCGGTGGACATCATGATGGGGCAGGGGGGGGCGGTCTCGCAGGGTGAAATTGAGCAACTGCGAGGAGAGTTCAATCTTGATAAACCGTTGCATATCCAGCTCGGCCTGTTCTTGTCAGATTTGCTGCGCGGCGATTTGGGCAATTCCTTTACCAAGAAGAAGCCTGTCGCTACCCTGATTGGTGAACGTCTACCGGCGACGATTGAGCTGGCATTGAGCGCATTGTTTATAGGATTACTCATCGCTTTCCCCATCGGCATTATTTCTGCAGTAAAGCAAAACTCCTGGTTGGATCGTCTCAGCATGGGCGGCGCCTTCCTCGGTATATCCATGCCTGCATTTTGGTTGGGCATCATTCTCATCCTCGTATTCTCTGTGAAACTACGGTGGCTGCCCGTGCAGGGGCGCATCGACTACGACGCCGGATTACAGGAGGTGACAGGTTTTTATGTGTTAGACAGCATCCTCACCGGCAATAAAGAAGCGCTGATAAGCAGCGTCAGACATCTAATACTGCCGGCGATAACCTTGGGAGTAGCAATGGCTGCCATCGTTGCCAGAGTGCTTCGTTCCAGTTTGTTGGAGATATTGCGTAGTGATTATGTCAAGCTGGCGCGGGCGAAGGGTGCCAGCGAGAATAGGGTCGTGTTGAAGCATGCCACCCGTAACGCCCTCATCCCCACGGTAACGGTCGTGGGTTTGCAAGTGGGCGTGCTCTTGGGCGGAAATATGATCGTAGAGACGGTGTTTGGTTGGCCCGGCCTCGGGCGTTTGGTCGTAGATGCCATTTTCAACCGTGACTTCCCCTTGGTGCAGGGCGCTGTTATGATCTACGCTTTCACGTTTGTTGCCGCTACCCTGATTGTCGATGTTCTCTACACCTACCTGAACCCCAGGATCGAGATGTGAGCCATGGCTAGTACTACGGACATGGGCGCACGACCCGACTGGCAGCATAGACTGGGCATTCGTCTCAGGCTGTTAAAACACAACCTGGGCAATTTCTGGATCGATTTACGCAAGCATCCTGTTGCCTTGTTTGCCGGTGTCGTGATCATCCTTTACATCCTGGCTGCCATTTTCGCACCACTTATTACGATCCACGATCCTGAAGTTGGAAGCCTTCGCCAACGCTTTGAACCGCCGCTGTTCATGGATGGCGGCGCCTGGACTTATCCGCTTGGCACCGATGGCCAGGGGCGAGATATTTATACCCGCATCGTCTATGGCGCCCGTGTATCCCTGGCGGTTGGCCTGTTGGCAGTTGGTGTCTCGGTGGTGGTGGGTCTGGCGTCAGGCTCAGCGGCCGGGTATTATCGGGGCCGTCTGGATAGCGTCCTCTCCCGTTTTGCGGATCTGCTCATGGCCTTTCCCTTCCTCATTTTTGCTATTGGTGTAATGGCATTCATGGGTCCGGGCTTTGTGAACCTCATCCTGGCCTTGACTTTCAAAGGTTGGGTGGAATTTTTCCGTTTGGCGCGCGGTGAAGTCATGAGCGAAAATACGAATGAGTATGTGGAGGCGGCGCGCGTTAGCGGTCAGAGTCATATGCGCATCGTCATCAGCGAGATCACGCCCAATATCATTCAATCGATATTCGTATTGGCGACGCTACGCATGGGATTTATGATTGTGACCGAAGCCAGCCTCAGTTTTCTTGGTCTGGGCATCCAGCCGCCTACGCCGGCATGGGGTAGTATGGTCGCCGATGGCCGCAACTCTTTGCTCAATGCCTGGTGGGTATCCACAATGCCCGGCCTCGCCATTGTCTTCCTGGTCCTGGCCATCAACCTCTTTGGCGAGGGACTGCGCGATATCTTGGATCCAAGATTGAAGATTGAGTAAGGCGACTTCCGAAAATAATTGAGGAAGATTTTATCATTTTTCGGAGTGGAGGCTTATTTAGTTTTCCGAAAATGCCTAAAGCAAAAGCACATCTTGATAGATTCTCCTTCACTCACCCTTCCCTTTTGAACTCGCGAACATGAATGACGATCAACAACCACTGCTTGAGCTTCGAAATCTGACCACGGTGTTTCCTACACAGCGTGGTGAAGTGCGTGCCGTGGAAGCTGTGAACTTGACGGTGCACAAAGGTCAGATCTTGGGATTAGTTGGCGAATCGGGATGTGGAAAGAGTACCGTATTACTCTCAATCCTTGGTTTGATCGCTCATCCAGGCCGGATCGAGAAGGGCGAGATACTGTTCGAGGGAGTCAATCTACTGGAACGCACGTCCAAGCAAATGCGTAGTCTGCGGGGCAAGGATATCGCCATGATCTTTCAGGACCCGTTGAGCACGCTCAACCCGGCGTTCCCTGTGGGCGAACAGATCCGGGAATCACTGCGCTTGCATAACATGATGCCAGGCGCGCCCTGGCCGTTTGATCGGACTCGTAAGTCACAAGAGAAAAAGCGCGTACTAGAAGTGATGTCGGAGGTGGGCATTCCCTCTGCCGAAGACCGATACCGCATGTATCCGCATGAGTTTAGCGGCGGCATGCAACAGCGCGCCCTCACCGCCATTGGGCTGGCCTGCAACCCCAAAGTGTTGTTAGCCGACGAGCCTACAACTGCGCTGGATGTGACCATTCAGGCGCAGATCGTGGCATTGATGCAGCGAATCAACAGAGAGCACGATACCGCCATTATTCTGGTCACGCACGATCTCGGTCTGGCCTCAGAGTTCTGCGATCAGATCGCAGTGATGTACGCCGGCCGTATCGTCGAGATCGGTCCCACCAGCCAGGTGATCGAATCTCCCCAGCATCCTTATACCGAAGGGCTGCTGCGCTGTGTTCCCAACATCGGCCAGCGCCGGCCCATCGAACCCATTCCTGGCAATGTACCCGATCTGGCTAGATTACCGCCGGGATGCGCATTTAGCCCCCGCTGTCGTTATGCCCGACCGGTCTGCGGCGAAGGTTTTTTCCGCTTGCAGGCGGCGCCCTCGCCCCCTGATTCGGGCGGCAATCACCGTGACCAAGACCACTGGGCGCGCTGTTTGCGCCTGACAGACTACCAGAACCCCAAAGCGGAGCGATAGGCCATGGAAAAACTGGATTATTCGCAGCCGCCTTTAATCGAAGGGCGGGATCTGGTCAAGTACTTTCCTATCCAGCCCAGCTTCTTGGCCAAAGTCCTGGCCGGACGTAAGGAGCAACAGGTGAAGGCGGTCGATGGTGTTGATATCGCTATCTGGCCGGGTGAGACGCTGGGTCTTGTGGGGGAGAGCGGTTGCGGCAAGACCACCCTGGGCCGCATCCTGACCCTGCTCCATGAACCTACTGGCGGAGAACTGCGTTTCCAGGATAAGGTCGTGATCGATCACAAGGTCGAAATCACACAAAGTAATGGTGAGATCGAGCAGGCGCCATTCTACCAATTGACCCAGATTGTGTTCCAAAATCCTTACTCCTCCCTCAATCCTCGAAAAACGGTGCGAGATATTTTAACCGTACCGCTCAAAGTTCGTGGAATGCGTAATGGCCAGGAAATCGAAGAGGAGGTCCGGCGATTACTCGACCGTGTCGGGCTCTCCCCACAACATATAGATCGCTATCCCCATCAATTCAGCGGTGGGCAGCGTCAGCGTATCGGCATTGCCAGGGCCCTGGCAATGCGCCCGCAACTGATCATAGCTGACGAGCCGGTGTCAAGCCTGGATGTCTCGATTCAAGCACAGGTGATCAATCTACTCGAAGAACTGCGCGACGAGTATAACCTCACTTATCTGTTCATAGCCCATGATCTGAGTATCATTTACCACATCAGTGATCGGGTGGCCGTGATGTACCTGGGTCATATCATGGAGACCGGAAAAACCGATGATCTCTTTGCCAATCCATTACACCCCTACACTCAAGCACTTTTGGCAGCCGTGCCCGTTGTCGAAAAGAGTAAGCGAACAGAGCGCATCATTCTTATGGGCGATGTGCCTAGTCCAATCAATCCACCTGGCGGTTGCCCTTTCCATCCTCGCTGTTTTGCAAAAGTAGGTACAATTTGCGAAATGGAGATGCCGCCATTTTTCCAAGTCGACGAACAGCAAGTTGCATGCTGGATTCACCAAGGGCAGGCTTCATCGAGTTCCTCGGCCTAATCCCTGACCAACCCGAAAATGGCACAAAGTCATGAATATCCTCCACCTTCATGGTGACTATGAGCAGATGGGGAGACAGCATTCTGCCCAAATACGGCGACTACGACCTGCCCTTCATGCTGCGATAGGTGCCCGCGAGGTAGAGCTAGCCACCTTGTCGTACGATTACAGAGCCGTGCTTTCTGAGGCCTGTGATTTTATGGCGGAGTATGGTCGGCCAACCTGGGACATGCTGCGCGGGATTGGCGCAGGTCTGGACATCGAGTGGGAGCGGTTTCAGCGCTATACCCTCAGTTCATATTTGCTTGACTTTCGGCACAAAATGGCTGCATCGACGAATGAGGATGAGGGCATAGAGGAGGGTTGTACTACATTTGCAGTCTCGGCGCCGGCAGGCCGCGACGGTATGCCATTGCTGGCCAAAAACCGGGACTATCGGCTCGACCACCTAGAACTGCAGACGTTGACGTATAGCACGCCAGAACAGGGCTATCGATACCTCCACCTTGGCAGCGCCGGCAGTCCCGGTGTGTTTAGCTCCGGAATGAACGAACGTGGTCTGGCGGTAGCCGATACACATGTGGTCTCGCTGGATATCGGTCCTGGCTTACCTCGCTATGCCCTGATGCAGGAACTGCTGGAACGTTGCGATTCGGCGCCCTCCGCAGTCGATTATCTGCGCAGTGTCGTACACATGGGAGCGGGCACGCTGGTGCTCGCGGATGCCGAGGGAGGGTTGGCCACATGCGAGAGCGCTTACCTCCATTCCCACATCGAGGTGAAAACAGGGGGATGGGTATTGCGCACCAACCATTTCCTTAGTGAGGGTCTGAATGAGTTGTGGCTAGATACCAATCCAGGTGAACAACGTGGCAACTCACAGGCCCGTTATGAGTTTGTCAAAGAAGCCTTGAATGCATCGTTCGAGAAGATCGATGTGGCGTGGGTGCAGGCACTGCTGTCAACTCATGAACAAGATTTGAGATGTCTTTGCCATCACCCCGATGAGACGTCCAACAAGGCGACGATACTGTCCTCAGTGTTCTTGCCTGCAACAAAGCAGGTTTGGTTTGCGGATGGTATCCCCTGTCGGACGAATTGGGAACGGGTCGAGATGGTGGGTCAGGCAGCGGGGAGCAGAACCTTCATCATTTCGTCAAAAAATCGCTAAAGAAATGTCATATCTGTCTCTTAAAGTTGTTTGATGTTGTTGAGTGGAGTTCGGCAGCATGACATCCAAATTCATCTCTGGAGCGAAACATCATCAATGGCAACAATAGAACAACTCAAGTAAGTCTTTATATCGCCTTGGCTGCGGCAGTGATCGCGATGGTGGGCAGCCTTTATTTCAGTGAAGTGGCGGGCTTTATCCCCTGCAAATTATGTTGGTATCAGCGTATACTTATGTATCCCCTGACAGTTATCCTGCTGATGATCATCATCAGGTATCTGGATGAAGATGCACCCTACTTCGTGCTTCCATTCTCATTGCTGGGAATCGGAGCCTCCACCTACCATTTTTTGTTGCAGAAGACCGATATCTTTAACAGTCACGCTGTTTGCACTGCTGGGGCTCCATGCACCACAACCTGGATCAACTGGTTCGGTTTTATAACTATCCCCTTTTTAGCCCTCGTAGCGTTTTTGATCATAACTATCGCTATGATGGTCGTGCTCACGAGCGGCGATGTTACAACTGAAGAAGATATCGAAGTGGTGGAACACCTGGCACCAGAAGAACTTGCCGCAGAGGAAGTATAGCGAGCCTATGGTAAGGACTTAGGACGCTATAACTTGCCGAATTGCTCCCTGAAATGGCGGAAGAGTTCCGCAAGTTATTGAATTCTCTATCCTAAGAACAGAAAAGCTGGTGGCGCCTGCTATGATGCTTTTGTACTTCTCAGCGTCCACCAGTCCATAACTTTGGTGAGCCTTCATGCATTGGTTTTCGACATTAGTCAGCGGCTGTCTTATAATGCGGACCTACACAGACATTGATTTCAATTGGGTGTGTCCTAAATGAGTTGGAGACACAGCATATC
>JAAENG010000091.1 GCA_024224665.1 Chloroflexota bacterium
CATCACCTATGGTCGGTATCATGAAGCGAAAGTTTGTTGAGGTTTCTGGAGAGCCGAGGTGAATTGAAAGGTTCAAGCCCGGTTCGGCGGGGGGCGGTTGGAAACACAGGTTAAGCTGTGCGCTGGCCGCCTACCCGACTACCCACAGGCCTAACTACACTTATGGCATCAACGTGCCGCCTGGAATTGGAGGGCTCACGCCAGACATCTTTCTCAACTACAGCAGTCGCGGTATCGACAATCGCAATTGGCCCGTTTCAAGCAATGGTTTTGGAGCGGGTTGGTCAATGCCCCAGGCTGAGATTGTGAATGGGCATACATCCCGCATGTTTGAACCCCTTTGTGGCGGCGACTGCGTCAACTTTGATAATTCACGCTTTAGGCTCAATCTGAACGGGGCATCCTATCGGCTTAGGCCGCCTAACCCCGACGATCGGCATGGTCGCTACATTGCTGAAGACAATCCCGAAATCAAAATTATGTACATGGACAGTGCCCCAGGCAACGTGACGGGTGAATATTGGGAAATAACGATTGCAGATGGCACCATCTACCGCTTCGGCTATACGCCAGAAGCTGAACAGGTGGTTGCACCCGTAAGTAACAACTGGGAGCAGCCGCGCAATAAAAAATTCTCCGCCGCCAGTTGGCAACTTGATCAAGTGATCAACGTTTATGACCGCAAGATCAGCTACACTTTCGAAACAACATGTGGGGAAAACAGTTCTGGTGTAATGTCATTTGAATTAGATGAGGAGGACACCTTTCACTGTACTGAAGTGGGGATTGGGCTAAAAGAGATAGCATACAACTATGTTGGTACAACAGCCAAGACAAAAATCCTCTTCACAAACACAACTCGCAATGATAGCCCGCTATCAAAAACAACAAACATGACAATTGGCCGCTACCGACCGGACAAGATTGAGATTGTGCATGACGACGACATAACAATAGACGGAGAACCAGACGATACAACAATAGCCGGATACCAATTTGACTATGAAGACCATATCCATTCCGGTGACGGCAACACGGAATATGAGTATTGGTACCTAACCGATATTATCCGGTTTGGTGCCGATTACAGTGTGGATAATAATGACAATGCTATTGGCACAAGCCTACCTGTCCAATCATTTGAATATACGCAGGATGCACAAGGGTGTGGGGAGACCGATGATGATGACGAAGGGGATGTGTGTGTGCGGCTGATGACAAAATCTGACAATGGATATGGCGCCGTCACAGAATTAACCTATGCTTACATAGATGGTGATGATGAAGGTGATAATGACGGCGGCTACTATGTGACCCAAATTGACACCTGGGATGGCGTCAAAAATAAGTACAATCAGCAGGATGCCACCGTGCGAACTGTGTATCATCGCAATGACCTAACCGTTGCTGATGGGAGTGCCCCCCCCTTTGACGCTTGCTTTGAATCGACAGACAGTGCTTGCAAGGGATATGGCGCGCCTAATTCAGACATGTTAATTGGTTTTAGTGGTGTTGTGATCGACACTCAGGAGAAACAGGGAAGTTGGGTGACGCTGAGTCGTACAAAACAAACCTTCCACAATGATGGTCCAAACGACAATTATTGGCTGCACGGCAAAAATATTGTCACCCAACAGCGCGACCCGACCGTCAGCGGCCCAAATGGTATTTACGCCAAAGATACGCTCACCTGGGAAAAAGACCCTGATGCCGACAGCGGCTACGTGCGCGTGACACGGGTTGACCATGAGCGACGAGAAGGCAGCAGCTCTGTCACCTGGCACGAGATTAACGAATATGACTCGGCTGCAACTAGCTACGGTGCCTTGTTGAAAACAAGGGAATATGATCCGACAGGCGCTCTTTATCGCTGCACCAACACCGCCTACAGCCACCAAACCAGCGGAGCCTGGCTCATCAACCGCATCAAGCGCGAAACCATCTACAGCGGCAACTGTGGGTCAGGTAAAACGGCCGAAACCCTCTACCGCTACGACAACAGCAGCAACCCCAACGACAGCAGCCTCGGCACCAAAGGGCAGCTAGAGTGGATCCTGCGCTGGGACAATACCCAATCCAAATACGTCAGCCAAAAAATGACCTACTATACCCCCATTACCTCCGTTCAAAACAACGGCTTGCTGCACAAAACCCACACCTACAGCGATCTTAGCAGCACCGTCAGCTACGCCAGCAGCATTCGCAGCACCGTCAGCATAGATAGCTACAACAACCTCGGCCAGCCCACCGGTATAGAAACGACCGGCAGCGATGTCGCTGACCGAGAAGAAAGCATCAGCTACGACAGCACCTTCCCCTGGCTGCCGGAGAAGCAAACGGATATCAACCTGCTTGAGACAAGCTATGTGTATGACCTGTTTGGTCGTCTCTACGAAGTATTAGAGCCAGGCGATACCAGCGACAAGCCCACCCTCAGATACACCTACTGGGATGGAGAGAATCTATTCACAGATGTAGAGCCGCTGATGATAGCCATTGCCCACGTCGACAACGATGTCCTGCACGAGGAACGCACCTTCTACGACGGCCTGGGGCGGGTGGTGCAAACCCAACTGGCACAGTACGAAGTATATGGAGAGACAAAAAATCGGGATATTGTCACCACCTACGATTATGACGCCCGCGGCCTGCGCACCTGCCAAACCACCCCCTACGCCGTTGACGACTACAGTTGGAACGGCAACTCCCCTTATGAGGAAGATGATTGCGCCAGCGTTGCCACCAACACCCTGACCACATATGATGCGGTTGGACGAGAGCTGACAATCACCACTCCCGACGGCAACACAAGCAGCTATTTCTATGGCGTAGCGAACAACCTCACCTACGCCGACTTCACCAATGCCAACGGCCACCGCATCCAACATCGTCATGATGCCCTCGGCCGCCTCAAAGAAACCTACGAAATCGTCAGCAACGCCGTCTACGCCACCACGAGCTATGCCTACGATGTGTTAGACAATCTCAGATTCGTCTATCCAGAGTTAGGCGGCAACACGGAAATGCAGTATGATTCCCTCAGTCGCAAAACCTACATGAATGACCCCGACATGGGCGAATGGAATTATGAATATGACGCGGCTGGCAACCTCACGCGCCAAGAAGCCAACAATGAGAACGACGATGGACAGGCCATCTGCTTCTACTACGACGCCCTCAACCGCCTCAGACGCAAAGCCAACGACAGCAGCCCTGGCAACGCCTGTCCTGCCTACGCCAGCTCCTCGTCCAGCGGCAGCAACCACCTCGCCAGCTACACCTATGACACCGCCAGCAAAGGAATGGGCAAACCCGCCACCCTTAGCTGGGGAAGCAGCCCAACCAACAACCGCGACAGCTACAGCTACGACAGCAGCCAGGGACGTTTACAAACCACCACCCGCACCATCGACGGCAAAGCTTTCACCCTCACCACCAACAGTTGGGATGCGCTTGACCGCCCAACCCAAATCACCTACCCCAATGGAGAAGCACAAAGCATCAGCTACGATGAAGAAGGGGTTGACCAGCTAGTTGCTGGCGGCACAACCATCCTCAGCGATGTCGGCTACAACGAACGCAGCCAGCTACGCAAGCTCACCCTCGGTAACAGCAATGCGGCCGATGTCACCTACAGCTATTACGGAGCCAGCGAAAACTACCAACTACAAACAATTAGCTGGCAAAGCAGCGAACCCGACTTCAACTACGGCTACGACAATGTCGGCAATATCACAAGCTTGTCAACTGATACGGGCGAAACCCAAAGCTTTGGATATGACCAACTCAACCGCTTGACCTCAGCCAGTGCAACATCTGGAACCAACTACAGCCACATCTACAGCTATGACAAGATAGGCAACCTAACCAGCCGCACCGGGGGAGGCAACCGCAGCTACAGCTACAACTATGGCAACAAACCCCACGCCCTGCAGAGCATCACGGGCGGCATCACGGCCAGCCTCACCTATGACGACAACGGCAACATGACCCAGCGCACGGTTGATGGCACAACCTATGACCAGACGTTTGATGTCCAAAACCGCATGACAAGCGTAGACACCGGCGGGGAGACAACCCAATTCCAATATGATGCCAACGGCCAGCGCACCCTCGTCATCCGTCCCGATGGCACAAAGATATACACCCCCTTCCCAGGCTACCAGGTGGAGATATCAGGTATTCTTGCCCCCCACGTCGTTGCCGCTATCGAACGCAGCGGCAACAGCGTGCGCCTCTACTGGGCACACGAAAGCCAAAACAGCCAGTACAAAGTTTATCACCACCCCACCAGCCCCTACTTCAACCCAGGGGATGCAGGCAGCACCTTGTTAGCCACGCTGAACGCCCCAACTGCCCAATACATCCACAGCAACGCCCTTGCCGACACAAACAACGGCTTCTACGTCGTCGTCGCCGTAAATGGGCAAGGCAGCTACGTCTCTCACCGTCTGGGCGAATTTAATTTCATCTTGGAACCTGGCACGGCATTAGTTGCCGCCGCCCAATCACAATCTATTCCCA
>JAAENG010000092.1 GCA_024224665.1 Chloroflexota bacterium
GCTGAAGAACCAGCGGAGGAAATGGAGGCCTTCACAGTAGCATTGGCGTATGGTGTGAAGAACGATGGTTTCTACATCACCATGGAGAAAGGCGCTGCAGCCATGGCCGAGCAGCTGGGCATGGAGTTCATGGCCGACGGTCCAGGGCAGTTCGATGCTGTTCAGCAAACCCCCATCGTAGATGCCATGATCGCCAGGGGTATCGATGCACTACTCATCGCTGCCACTGACAAGCAGGCCATGGTGGAGCCGATGAAGCGGGCGCATGATGCCGGTATCAAGGTCATCTCTGTAGACACATTCATCGGCGATGGCGACTATGTCAACGGCCCCATCACCTTCCCCCTGAGCTACGTTGGCTCCAATAACGTCCAGGGCGGCCAGATTGCCTGTGAAGCGCTGATCGAAGGCATGGGCGGTTCGGGCAAAATTTACATTCAGAACACCAAGCCTGGTATTAGTACAACAGACCAGCGTGAGCAGGGTTGTGTGGAGGCCATCGAGGCCACCGGCGGCGCTGTGGAACTGGTAGGCGTCGACTACAATGACGACGATGCTGGCATCGCAGCTCAACAGACTACCGCTGTCCTCCAGCGTGTGCCAGACCTGAACGCCATTTACGGCACCAACCTCTTCAGTGCGCGCGGTGCAGGTCAGGCCGTTTCCAACGCCGGCCTGGCTGGTGTGGTCAAGGTCGCCAACTTCGATGCACCACCCGACGCAATCCAAGCCTTACGTGATGGTGTCGTCGATATGGTTATCGCCCAGAAACCGGCTGACATCGGCAGCATCGCCACCGCCTACGCCTACTTGGCCCTCACCGGCCGTGAAAGCTCTCTTGCCCCACGTGTGCCCACCGGCTATGTCGTGATCACTCGCGATAATGTGGACACCCCTGAGGCCCAGGGTGCTATCTACAAGAGCGAGTAGATGCTTCTAGTACAACTCTGTCAAGGCCAAACTGATGGACTATTCTCGTATGTTTACAGAGATATATAAACCATCAAAATACGCTTGACTAAGTACTAGCATCGAGTCCGGCTTAAGGCGAGTGACATGTTCTCGCCCTCGGCCAGACGATAACGCTGCATAGACATCCCTCGATGACATGGGGGATCGGACGGTTTCCTGCCTGAAGCTGCCCGGTCCCTCATGTCGCTCATTCGACGTCCTAGGATTGATATGGAAGCAACCGAGACATCTATAGCTGCTACACCACCGCCATCTACAGGACAGCGCCTGATCCGGGCGGTTGGACAGGCTTGGGCATGGCTGTTCCTTTTGATTCTGGTGGTCTTCTTTTCCATTACCGGTCAGGGCTTCCTCTCTGCCTTTAACTTGCAGAGTATTGTAGCCAACAGCGCCATTTTGTTGATCATGGCTCTAGGGCAAACCTTTGTCATCATATCAGCCGGCATTGATCTTTCCACCGGCTTCGTCATGGGCATGGCTTCGGTAGTTGGCGCCATCGTAATCTCGGATCTCGCCCAGGTCATGCCGATTCCACTGGCCATACTCATAGGCATAATCGCTGCGCTGTCGGCGGGTCTATTCGCCGGGTTGATCAATGGTTTGATCATCTCCCGGCTTAAAGTGCCTCCCTTTATCGCCACCCTTGGCATGTTCAGCATTGCGCGGGGCATCGGCTTCGTTCTCTCGGGTGGCCTGCCCAGACCTATTTTTGTGAAAGGCATCGGCCAGATCGGTAATGGTTATCTTCTCTATACACATCCCGAAGCCGGTTACTCATTCCTGCAAGTGCCTGCGGGCATCGAGGGAACGCAACTCCGTGAGGTCACGGGGTTTTTGCCTCACCCCGTAACGCTCGTTATCATCCTGATTATCGTCTGTTATTTTGTGCTATCCAAGACAAAGTTCGGCCTTTACACGTATGCTATTGGTGGCAACACCGAGGCATCCTTGAGGGCCGGCATCCCGGTAAACCGACAAATAGTCAAGCTTTACATGCTATCGGCCGGCATGGCGGCTATTGCAGGCCTTGTCTATAATTTTCGCTTTACCAACGGCGCCGCCAATGCCGGTGAGGCACAGCTGATTAATTCCATTGCAGCCGTGGTCATTGGCGGGGCGTCTCTATTTGGCGGTGAGGGCAAGATAATTGGCACAGTGATCGGCGCGCTGATCATCGCTGTCATCACCAATGGCTTCGTCATTCTGGGCATTAGCACCTTCTGGCAGTTCGTGGCCATCGGCGTTATCATCATCTTGGCAGTTCTTGTAGACCAGGCCAAATCACGGTTGATCGAATAACAGGGAGAAACCCATGACAGAAAAGCAGCCATTGCTAAAGGTCGTCGATCTACAGAAGCATTTCGGAGGTCTGATCGCGGTCGACAATGTGGGCATGGAGGTGTACCCTGGTGAAGTGGTGGGCCTGGTCGGCGATAACGGCGCCGGCAAATCCACGCTGATCAAGATGGTCTCCGGCGTCTATCAGCCTGACGGCGGCAGGATATATCTGGCAGGTGAGGAAGTCCATTTTGCCACGCCCATGCAGGCCCGAAACCAGGGCATCGAAACCATCTACCAGGACCTGGCCCTGTGTGAAAACCTGGACGCCTCAGTCAATATCTTCCTTGGACGTGAACCGATGCGACGGCGACTAGGTCTGTTCAACACAGTAGACCGGGGTCGCATGCTAGCCCAGTCAGAGATAGCGCTCGACCAACTCGATATAGAGATCCCTAACCTGATGCGCCCCATGCGTCTCATGTCTGGTGGTCAGCGCCAGGCGGTCGCCATCGCCCGTGCCGTCTATTGGAACGCCCGCCTGATGATCATGGACGAGCCGACAGCAGCGCTGGCGGTTGCAGAACAGCGCAAGGTGCTGGACCTGTGTCGCACGCTACGTGATCAGAACGTGCCGGTGATCATTATCAGCCACAATTTATTAGATATCTTCGCCGTGGCTGATCGGATCGTGGTCTTGCGCCGTGGCCATAAGGTGACCGAGTTGATTACAAGTGAAACCAGCATGAATGAGGTCGTTTCGTACATGACCGGCAGCATGGCCGCTGTTCAGTAGCCTGCTCGGGTACCAATGAGTATTTTACTTGGGCTTGACCTGGGAACGACCAACTGTAAAGCTCTGGCCATTGAGAGAAATGGAAAGCTCGTAGCGAGGGCTAGCGCGCCGACGCCAACGCTAGATGCGGGGAGCAAGGCAGAGGCCCCCATGTATGATGCCGAAGCCCTCTGGCATATCAGCGCCCGCCTTATCCGTGAGATTGAAGATCAACTGGGGCCGGAACAGCTGATAGATGCCTTGTCGGTGGCCAGCATGGGCGAGGCCGGTGTCCTTGTGGATGCCTCCGGCAAGGCACTGGCTCCTGTCCTCACCTGGCATGACCGGCGTACTGTACCTTGGATCGAATGGTGGCGCCAGCGATTAAGAGAATCTCAGATATATGCCATCACCGGCTTGCCCTTGGATTATATCTACTCCGCCAACAAGCTGCTCTGGCATCAGGCGAAGGACCCTCAGACATTTGCCCGGGCCCACACCTGGTTGTCTCTCTCCGACTGGATTAGCTATCGGCTAACAGGTGTGCGCTCGACCAGTTATAGCATGGCCTCACGTACGATGCTTTTCGATCTGAGCACTCGCCAGTGGTCGGATGAAATGCTGCGTCTGGCGGGATTACCGGAATATTTGATGCCACCAGCCCTGCCCAGCGGCCAAATCCTGGGTCAAGTGACGGCGGAGGCCGCCCGGGAAACCGGACTCTTGGCGGGTACGCCCGTGGTAGCAGGTGGCCATGATCACATCTGTGCGGCACTGGCTACAGGCGTAACCAGCCCTGGCCACGCACTGAACTCCAGCGGTACGGCGGAGACTATCCTCTCTGCTCTGGATGCTCCGCTTCTCGATGGCAACGTGTCCAGTTCCGGGCTGTGTTGTGGTTGCCATACTGCACGCGACCGCTATTATCTGGTTGGGGGCTTTATGGGCGGGGCAACCGTCGCCTGGTTGGGCCAGATCCTGGGTGCAGAGTCGCTTACCGACTTGATGGACGAGGCGGCAGAAGCACCCGTGTTGGCCAATGACATTTGGTTTCTACCCTACGTGGGCGGCAGCGGGCCGCCACACCGTGACCCGCATGCCTGGGGCGCCTGGCTTGGATTGCGCCTGCATCACACTCGCTCGGACCTGGCGCGGGCGGCGATGGAAGGGCTTGGTTTTGCCTTGCGCTATCTGTTGAGTGGCCATCAGCAGCTTACCGGAGATACCATCCAGGAGCTGCGCTCTGTCGGTGGCGGCAGCCGTAACGGGTGGCGCCAGCAACTGAAGGCAGACATACTGGGAGTGCCGGTCGAGGTACCCGAGATGGGTGAGTACACTGCCCATGGCGCCGGCTTACTCGCCGGTATTGGCGTAGGCGTTTTCGCCGACGAAGCCCAAGCAGAGGCCTTGGCCTACAGACCCAACAAGCGTTTCGAGCCCGACCCCATACTGAGCAAAACCTATGACGACGCCTATCGAAATGTCTTCCTAAACCTCTACCCAACCCTACGGCCACTCCCCCTGACGAGTCACTAGCGAACCAAAACTGCAACCCAACCACACAAAACGGCCACGGATAAACAGAGGTTGGCGGTGGATCAGATTTAACTGATGACGTGGAATCGATTACGCCAGTCGTGAATCCCAAATCCGCTGCCTTCCCGTAACCCAGCAGACACAAAAACCGAGAAAACAGGGTGACAGCGCCCAGGCCTACCGGTTAACCCTCAACTGGTCTCCCGGTCTCCCGGTCTACCGGTCTACAGGTCTCCCGGTCTCCCGGTCTCCCGGTCTCCCGGTCTCCGGTTCTACAGGTCTACCGGTCTACTGGTTTACTGGTCTCCCGGTCTCCCGGTCTACTGGCTTCAAATTCCTAATTCATCCCTCATACGCTCGTAGAACGAAAACAAAGGAAGCGGTAACTGTGAAAAATAACCTTAGCATGGGCAAGTTTCGAGGCCTACAGCAGGTCTCTGGCCCGGATAGCATATTCACCATCGTGGCATTGGACCATCGTGGATCTCTCAAGGCAGCCATGAACCCGGATGATCCTGCGTCGGTAACCTACCAGCAGGTGGTGGACCTCAAGCTGGAGGTGAGTAAGGCACTAGCCGGGCATGCCAGCGGGCTGCTGGTAGATGCCATCTATGGCGCGCCCCAAGTTGTTGCCAATGGAACCCTGCCTGGCAGCACCGGCATGGTGATAACCCTCGAACGTTCGGGCTATGAGGGCGAATCGCATGCCCGCCGCGTCCTCTTCGACTCGGAGTGGACGGTGGAGAAAATCAAACGAATGGGGGCATCTGCTATCAAGTTCCTACTGTATTACCATCCTGGCGCCGAGTCGGCAGCTTTTCAAGAGGAGGCTCTACGCCGAGTGGTGGCTGATTGTCAGGTGTATGACATCCCCCTGATTCTGGAATGTCTTACCTATTCGGTGGAGCCGGGCATGGCCAAAAATTCTGAGGCATTTGCCACATCCAGACCCGATGTTATCATCGAGACGGCGAGAAGGCTCTGCCCGCTGGGCGCCGACACCTTCAAAGCCGAGTTCCCGGCCGACATGAACTACGAGAAGGATGAAGGGAAAATGTTGGCCCAGTGCCAGGCGCTGACCGAGGCCGCGGGCGTGCCCTGGATGGTCCTGAGTGCGGGCGTCGACCATGGCACCTTCTGTCGCCAGGTTGAGATCTCCTGTAAGGGCGGCGCATCTGGCTTCCTGGCCGGGCGCTCTATGTGGAAGGATGCCATAGGTCTCTCTGGCCAGGCTCGTACCGAGAACCTGACAGGGGTGGCTACCCAGCGCCTGCGTGAACTCACAGACATCGCGGGGAGCTACGCTCGCCCGTGGACGGAATGGTACCGGGCCAGCGTTAGCGAGGACTGGTACACCAACTATTGAACGGCGCAGACGCTTGACGTGATCGCCAGAGGCATTGCCAATAGCTCTGTACTCTGGAATCGAACGACAGGAGTCATCCTGGTTTACCCCTCATAGGAGTTAGAAAATGGCTGCACGACTACAAGGCAAAATCGCGGTTGTTACCGGAGCCGGCAAAGGGATTGGCAGAGCGACGGCCCTGGCGTTAGCACGGGAAGGCGCTCATGTAGCGGCCATCGCCCGCACGAGGTCTGATCTCGAATCACTGGCGGCCGAGATCGAGGCCCTAGACAGCGGAGCGCGAGCACTCATCGTACCAGGAGATGTTAGCAAGGAAGCTGATGTCGAACGCCTGGCAAAGGCGGCCTTTGATACCTTTGGGCAGGTGGACATCTTGGTCAGTAATGCCGGTGTGGGGAAGAATGGCACCGTGGCGACGCTCACCACCGAAGACTACGATTGGATGATGAACATCAATATGCGTGGCTGTTGGCTGTGCACCAAGGCTTTCATGCCGCCTATGATCGAACGGAAAGATGGCTCGATCATCTTTGTGGGCTCGGTTGCCGGCCTGGCCGGCTTGCCCAATGAGACCATCTATTGTGCCACGAAATTCGCCCAGATGGGTTTTGCACAGGCGATTGATTATGAAGCCTACCCGAATAACGTCAGGGTAAGCGTTGTCGCCCCCGGTGGCACCAATACTCATTATGGCTTCTACAACGGCACCCGCACGCCTGGCGATCCGATGCTGGAGGGATTTCACGAACCGGAAGACGTGGCAGAGGCTGTCGTCTTTGCGGCGATACAGCCGGCGAAGACGAGAGTGTTCTTAATCGGCATGCGGCCCATGAATGAATCGTTGGGTACAGGTTCTGGCGTACACTTCAAGGGTGCGGCCGCCGACTGAACCCACCTTGACCCCATGGGGATGATTGGCAGAGTGTCTTTGAAATCGCCTGTTGCCAGGTACAGGTGCCTCGACGGCAAGCGACGGCCCTTGCGCCTATCGCCACTGCCTGAATCAGAGTTCGACAGCCATGTCGCCGGGGTTCTCTCTTCCGGCCATGGCCACGCCTCCGGACGCAACCCAGAAAGCCCTTACATCGGCGGAACGTTGAATCTGCAATACCCGATTTTCAAGCGACTGGGCCTGGATCTGGGCGAGTGTTACCCTGGTACGCTCAATATCTCCATCACCCCGTTCACATATCAGATCATCGAACCCGAACACGAATTCCTAGACATCGCCTGGTTTCCTGGGCGCCAGGCCGAGAATTTCTGCTTTTGCCGCTGTCTTGTGTTTGCATCCGGGCGTCCGCTAGGGGGTTATTTGTACCATCCAGACCCTGCCACAAAGGTGACACATCCCGATAATCCCTCTCACTTGCAGATCGTATCACCCTACATTCCGAGCCTCGTGATAGGAAGCCCCGTCGACGTAGGATTTAGATCACAGGATGTCATCGTCTCGATGCGGTAGCCTGTTACTGATGTCTAAGTTGAGATCTGGGATTGGTGTTGACCCGCTGTGTATCTGGCGAAGTCGCTTCGAAAGATGTGCTGTGCAGTCGATGGATATTGTGATTAAGTGGGCGCAAAGCAGGATAGATTTGACTGTAAACCTGCTGAAACAAGGCGTTATATAGGCCCACCAGATCAGGTGATGGATCTATGGAGATCTCTGAGTACTCTATTGCGCTGAGGGCTTCGGCAGCATCACTGTAGATATTGGTACCTAGTCCACCCAAGATCGCAGCCCCCAACGCTACGGCTTCTTCCACATCTGGAATGACGATCGTCTGGTTTAGCACCGTTGCTTTAATACGCATCAACAAGCTGCTTTGGGTTCCGCCACCGATAGCATGGATATCATGCAAGGCAATGTCCGACTGCGACATAAGCGCTTCGATTAAGCTGCGGACTTCCATGGCAATCCCCTCCAAAATGGCTCGAAAAAGTACTCCACGCCCTGTGTCGGTAGAAAGACCAATGAACGCACCCCGAGCGAGCGGGTCCGCATGAGGTGTGTTTGCCATTCGCAGATGGGGTACAAAACAGACGCCCATACTCCCTGGTGCTACCCCTTCAGCTTCAGAACTAAGGCGAGCGTAGTCCACATCACCGTCCAGAATATCCCGGAACCATTCCAAACAGATGCCGGATGTATACAGCCCGCCCAACACGTAGTAACGATCCGCCATGGCATGGACCCCTTGAGCAAAACCCTGGCGACCTAGTTGGGGATCAGCCATAGGACGGTCTATCGGTAGAAAGATGGCCTCGCTCGTACCAATGGAATCAAGCATCGAACCAGGCTCTGTAACGCCGATTGCCAGAGCTCCACAAATGTGATCGTGACCTCCAACCACCACCTGAGTACCGACCGGCAGTCCCGTTGCCTTAGCAGCTTGCGGTCGGATTTGCCCTAAGCGGGTACCGCTGGGACGCAATGGGGCCATGATGTCGCTTGGAACGCCGATCTCTCGTAATAGATCTGTATCCCACTCCAACTTGCCCAGGTTAAGGGCCAAGATGCGTGACGCCAGAGAGTAGTCGGTTGCCGCGACACCCGACAGACGGAATGCGATATAGTCGGCAACGTTGAGCCAAAGAGCGGTGCGTTTGAAAACTGCCGGCTCGTTCTGTTTGAGCCAAAGCAGTTTGCAGAGACCGTAAATAGGTTGAAGCGAAAGCCCGCTGATTGCAAAAAGACGGTCCCGACCGATGACGTGGTCAAGCCATTCAGCCTGAGGTCGGGCGCGCCTATCGAACCAGGCAACGGCGTCATACGTGGGCAGACTGCTACTATCCAGGGGCACCGCGGTTTCTGCCATGCTGGCCACAGCGATGCTGACAACAAGATGCGTATCGTCCAACATGCTGGTCGCTTGCTGCAGCGCCGTTACGGTTCGTTGCCACAACTCCTCGGGATTGTAACAGGCCCAGGTTGGTTTGGGATAACGAGTAGGCGTCGGCGCCGTAGCCTTAGCCACGGCCTTTCCACGGAGATCAAAAATAACAGCTTTGATGTTGGTGGTGCCAACGTCTACGCCGACAAGGACTGGCTCGATAGCCATCCACACTACCCCTTTACGGCGCCTAGCGTCAGTCCCCGGATAATATACCGTTGCGCCAAAAGCGCCAGGATTGTTGGCGGCAACATCGTCAGTAGAACCCGCACTCCGACGAACCAGAATTGCACTCCGCGGGTGTGTTCTGCTCCGGCAATCATGACCGGCATGGGAATAGCAGACTTGCTGGTGAGGGTCAAGGCAAAGAGAAACTCATTCCAACTGAAGGCCATGCAGATGATCCATGTAGCCACCAAACCTGGCACCACCAACGGCAAGGCAATCCTGGTAAACACCTGTAAACGATTGGCGCCATCCACCAGAGCTGCTTCTTCAAGCTCGATGGGCAACTCCCGAAACATCTGACTCAGGATAATGACCGGGAAGGGGAGAAGAAACGTCGCGTTCAGTAAAACGAGCGCCCACACAGAATCCAGCAATCTCAGTTGCCGCATCAGCAGGAAAAACGGTACGACCACGACCACGGGGGGCAGCACCCGTTGGGAAAGAAACCATGTGGTCAGGGACCCGTTTCTCGGCCTGGTGAAATGGAAGCGTGCCAAGGCATATGCGGCCAGGGTTCCCAGAATTGTGGCTAAGGTAGCTGCGCCGAGTGAAATGATGGTGCTATTCAGCAATGCCCGGCGGATTTCGGGAATGGCTAGTTCAGCCTTCCAGTGATCCAACGTGGGTTTGAATTGCAGAAAAGGAATCCATGTGGGCTGAAATGTTTCGGCCGGTTTCTTGATGGAGTTAAGAAAAGCCCAATAGAAGGGGAATAATACCCAGATCAGCATTATGATAATCACACCGATCACGACTATTCGACCTGCATAAGTCAAAGATGTTTGTCGCATAATCTCAAACCGACTCTTCGTAGAGGCCGCGGATACGGCCAAAGAGCAATGAAACGATCAGCATAACGATAACCAGCAACAGGAATCCTTGAGCTGCAGCGTAACCGTGGTCAAAGAACCGTAGAGCTGTGCGATAAGTGAAGAGGCTGTAGACTTCCGTGGCGCGCCCAGGTCCGCCGAGGGTCAGGCTGGCGGGGATATCGAACACCTTAAAGGCCTCTACCACCCGCAAAAGGAGGATCAACCAGAGAATGGGCGCCATCAGAGGTAGGGTAATGTATCGGAACAACTGAGGACCTGAGCCCCCGTCCACGCGGGCAGCCTCATATAGATCCTGAGGTAGCCCCTGCAAGGCCGCCAGACAGACCAGGAAAACAAAAGGGGTCCATTGCCAGATGTCCAGGATCATTACTGAGATCAACGACCATGAAGGGTCGGATAGCCAGGGAACATCATGTCCTGAACCAAGTAGGAATCGAACAAGGGAATTGATGGGGCCGTTACGTTCGTAGTACAGAGTAATGCCAAGATAGCCCACGGCAACAGGTGTCGCGAATAGCGGTAGAATCATGATTGCCCGTAAGATGTTTTTTCCACGCATCTCACGATTCAACAAGACCGCCAGTCCGAAGCCTAGTATCATCTCGACGAAAACGGTGACGGTGACAAAAACCAGCGTGACTCGTAGACCAGAATGCAGGTTACTATCTGTGAACAATCGCCCGTAATTATCGAGTCCTACAAATTGATTGATTTTGCCGAAACGATAGCTCCACACGCTGGTGTAGAGCGCGTATAAGAGGGGAAAGATCGTAAACGCGATGATCCAAACAACGGCAGGTACAATAAAGAAGGACTTGGTTCGGTCTGTCCGTCCTGTGGGGCGGTCGGCTACCGCCGTCTCGGCTGTTGCGTCCAGAGCGGGTTGGAGACCGTCATTCGCCTGGCTCAATGCAGTTCTCCTTCCAATAGTAAGTTTGCGGTAGGACTGGCAGCCCTACATGAAGCATCCCGTGTGGGAGAGGCCTGCCAGTCCAAGAGATGAATCTGCGGAGGGGTTTTACTCTAGGCCTAGGGAGGTCTTGTAGATTTCCAACTGATCTTCTCGGCCTAGGCGGTCAGTGATCTGCTCGAAGTCAGCTACCGTTGCATGTAGTGCTTCTTCCGGTGTCAGCTGGTCCGTCGCGGCCTCGGAGAGGTGGATATCGAGTGCTGTCCAGTACTCGAAAGTGCCGGGTATGCGCAAGTAGGGGAACTGATTGGGATTGCTGAAGTTGTCGAAGTAGGCTTTGGTGTAGTCACGAATGTCGGCCTCGTCCCAGCCAGCCGCCAGGTACTCCTCGATCGAGGCAGTGCCATCAGGTGGTAGGTAGTGGCTGAAGCGACCCGGATCCACACCGTCCCAACCACGGGCAGCGTAGGTCAGTGATTTGGGCTCGGTGGCCATGAGAGCCAACAGGTAATAGGTTGCCTCGGGCGCATCGGAGAACTTGGAGATGACGCCTGCCCACGAACCACCCGTCGTGTTACCAACAAGATTGGGTTCCTCAGTCTCTACCCATTCGCCGGTGTTGATGTTGTAATACTCATTCGTGCCGGGCATGGGAGCGGCGCCGGTTTTTCCCAGCACCTGGCTGCCTTCTTGCTGTGCCAGCGCGCCCAGGTCACCCCAGGTAAAGGTGAGAGCAGCTTCACCGCGCAAGAAGTGATCCCAGGCCTCACCAAGGCTCCAGGCCATCATGGCTTCAGGCCCGAACTGAACCAGATCGATCAGGGTTTCCATAGCACGTATATGGCCAGGACTATCCAGTAGCGGCGCCATAGTCTCCGGATCAAACCAGAAGAGGTTCGTATTCTCGGGGCCGATAACGAAAGGAGCAGCGAAGGACATAAAGTGGAACATGCCTTGTCCACCCACCTTCAGATGCATGGTCAGGCCATTGTCCGGCGTGCCGTCACCGTTCATATCCTTACCGTCGAAGTATTCAGCCACATCCCTAAACTGCGCCCAGGTTTGGGGCACGCCTAATGCATAACCATATTCCCCCTCAAAGGCGGCCTGGTGCTCAGCATCCTCCAGCAGGTCGCGGCGATAGTACATCACCTGCCCATCGTGATCGTTAGCGATCATGTATTTCTGGCCGCCGTAGGTCAGGAGATCGCGGGGGCCAGGCTGGGTGTCTTCGATATCCCACTCGGGGAATTGGGGATCATCGTAGAAGTCGTCGTAGGGGAGGATGAAGTCGCCACCAACCAGGTCGCCAAGCCACCAGGCGCCGGCGATGGAGGTGTCGTACTGACCAGTTTCAGTGGTCATGTCAGTCAACAATTTGGGGAAGTGTTCGGCGAAGGGAACTTCGACGATTTCTAATGTGGCGCCGGTCGCAGCCTCGAATTCATCACGGACCTCATAAAAGGGGCCGGAGATGGGACCCTTCTCGCCAGCAGTGTTGACGATCACGGTTACGGTCTGTCCCTCAAAGGGGCAGTCGTCACCACAGGGTTCTGCCACGATAGGTGGCAGCAACTCGCCAGCCTCAACGACTGTGGCTGCCTGACCTTCATCAACTACAGGTCCTGCCTCTTCTTCGGCAACCTCAGGTTCAGGGGCAGCCTCCTCGACTGCCTCAGGTGCAGGAGCTGGCGCTGGTGCAGCGCATGCGGCAACAAGTAGAACGATTACAGACAACAACATCAAAACACGGAAAGTTGTGATACGCATGTTTAGGATTACCTCCTGGAGATACTGTGAAGTTTTTACCGTCATGTTGGGTCGAAACTTGCTGACAGATTATGTTATTTTTTCTATACATTCACCTCCTGTACATGTTAAGGTATTATGTCTGAGCGAGCTCTTTTAGGGCATCGCTAACCGAACCGTTATGATGGACGATGCATTTCAGGGCGCTGAGTACGCCGCCCGCATCGGTGCTTTGCCATATGTTTCGACCAAAGACCACGCCACGCGCGCCAGCCTGCAGCGCATCAGAAGCAACCTGTAGAGACTCCTCGACAGAGTCCATTTTGGGGCCGCCAGCGATGAGCACCGGCACAGGGCAGGACCCGATCACCTGCTCGAAACCCTCTCCTGTGTAGTACGTCTTGACGAAGTCCGCACCATGCTCGAAAGCGAGGCGAGCGGCAGATGCCGCTGCCTCGTTTGCGAATGGGTCGGGTACACGCTCACTCGGACAGGGTATTGCCTCGACGATGACCGGCAAATTAGTGCGTAAGCATTCTCCGGCAACTCGAGCCAGGACCTGGTAGGACGCCAATTCTGCCTCGATGCCGACAAACAGATTTACGATGACTGCATCAGCGCCGAGTAATAGAGCATCCTCTACAGAATGCAACAGCTTCCATTCGGAGTATGCTTTCCAATCCTCTCTATAGAGGCTGGGCCCTCCGTCTAACCGCATGATGGTGGGAATGCGGCCAATGAGTCGTTCACGAAAGTGTTTGACCACTCCGAAAGTTGTCATTATCGCATCGGCGCCAGTTTCTATTACTTCGTCTATCACCTTACCTGGAGTTTCCAGTCCCTCGATGAAACCGTGTGTTCGCCCATGATCCATTGCCACGATCACTAAGTTACGACCAGGTGCATTCAAATTCATATCAGTGCCAAACCTTATCTTGATAAATTGAGATTTTGTGAAGAGATATCCAGCTAAAAAGGAACCTCTCCTGGCGAAAGACCGGTACACTGGACGCGACCCGTCTGCAGTTTGCCAGACCGCACAACTAGAGTGTTGAGATTTTGACGAAGTTGCAACAAGTTGATGACCTTATTGGTGAAGGTCTTTGTCCGGTGTTGAGCGACATACGACATCGCGGGAGGTTTTCACGCTACATCAATCGA
>JAAENG010000093.1 GCA_024224665.1 Chloroflexota bacterium
ATTTGAACGAAAACCTACGGTTTTGAAATGTGGTCACTTGGTCCTTAGAGTGCATTTTCACGCGAATTGTGCCGGTACCCATAGCTGGTCGATAGAACCAACGAAAATATTCATTTCTGTGGCTGGCTTAACGTTGCTTCTCTCTTAGAATCCCCTCTTATCACTTTAACCACAGTCCCTCGCTGGTTTTTATAGAACCCACCAGGGAGAGCGGGAAAGCCGCCCACAGGGCGAAGGGACACAGGTGATCTGATTGTCTGCTACCAGGAGGTACGTGAGATGCGAACAGCCGAAACGGTACTAAACATCATTCGAGACCAAACTCCCAAAATAGGTCACTGGAGAGCCACGTGAGACGGAAAGCGCTCACGCGTGGTTCGGAAGGGGGCCGTTGGAAACGTGCCCTGCAAGATGGGTAACTCGCTAGCCGCCTACTTTACAATGTCAGTCGCTGCTCCCAGCGATCACGGTGAAACACGCGATGGTACTTCTCGAATCGGGACTCTTCTCCCACTCCCATCACTCGCAATACCGACGCCACCGTGCAACGTCCTGGCGTCAGTATTGCCCCAAACAGCAACACGCTCGCTTTTCTCCATGTCGGTGCTGTGAAAGCTATGGCAAACACGTTGATTAGTTGTACAATCTCTGCTGCTGGGGTTGGCATGGACTTTCTCCCTGAGCGTGTTCTTGATACTCACATGCTATGAGATTTGTCCTCGTCTCCCTAGTCTTGATTGTTAGAAAAATGGCCAAAGTCGAGGGTAACTAATTCACCTTTATAAACAGGGAGACACGTCAATGACGACCACCACTGAACGTTTTGCACCCTTTGTCGAGAAAATGACTGCGGAGGATATTCCTGACGTCGTGCTGAGGACCTTCGGATTTTACTATTCCGAACTATTGCAAGGCGCCACCGGTCTGATCCCCGAAGCTTCTATTCTACCTGTCGACACCCTGCCCGATGCTGAAACATTGCCGGCTCAGTACACTGAGTCAGGTAAGGCGGCACTATCGCACACGGTTTTAATCAAACTGAATGGTGGGCTGGGCACGAGCATGGGCTTATCCAAAGCCAAATCATTACTTCCTATCAAAAACGGGCTCAATTTCCTGGATATCATCGCCCGCCAGGCGCTGGCGACGGAGATGCCGTTGGTCTTGATGGATAGTTATAACACCAGCGCCGATTCTCTGGCGGCACTGCGTGCCTACCCAGAGCTTTGGTCTGACATACCCTTGGATTTCTTACAGCACAAAGTGCCCAAGGTGGCGCAATCTGATTTGAGCCCTGTCACCTGGCCTGCAAGTCCCGAACTGGAGTGGAATCCACCAGGACACGGTGATATCTACACCGCCTTGTTGACCAGCGGCCAACTCGATATCCTGCTGGACAGAGGCTACAAGTACGCATTTGTATCGAATGCCGATAACCTGGGCGCTGTCATGGATACAGCGATCTTGGGGTACTTTGTCGAATCTGAATTGCCATTTCTCATGGAAGCTGCCGACCGCACCCTGGCTGACCGCAAAGGTGGACACCTGGCCCGCCTTGCAAGTGGACAACTGATTCTGCGTGAATCGGCTCAGTGTCCGAGTGAGGATGAGATGGATTTTCAAGATATCAATCGCCATCACTATTTCAACACGAATAGCCTCTGGCTAGATCTGGCCGTGCTCAAAAAAGTGTTAGAAGAGAAACAGGGTGTTCTAGGCCTGCCCTTGATCCGCAATCAAAAAACCCTTGATCCTCGTGATCCTCGCTCTCCCCTGGTCTTCCAGCTTGAAACAGCCATGGGCTCAGCTATTTCTGTGTTTGAAGGCGCCGGTGCGATTCGCGTGTTACGATCTCGATTTGCTCCGGTCAAAACTACCAACGATCTGCTTGCGGTACGTTCGGACGCCTATGTCTTGAGCGATGACTATCGCGTAATCCCAAACCCTGCGCGTACCAGAGGGGAATTGCTTGTCGATCTTGACGCCAGGCACTACAAACTTATAGACGATTTGGATTCACGCTTTCCGTTCGGTGCACCTTCCCTCCTTCGATGTGACAGTCTAACGGTACAGGGTGATGTTCGTTTTGGGCAAGAGGTCGTCTGCATGGGATCTGTGAGCATGTACAATCTCGGCAATCGACAGAAGCTGGTTGACGATTTTAGCCAATTGGGTAGATAATAAACGGGAAATGGTTTCAGAAACAGCGAGTGCTCTCGCTGTTTTATTCTGCTTGTCTTACCCGAGGAGGATATCTATGGCTGCTCGCTCTTTGCAATCCAAAACCAGGAAGCGGGATCCGCTTGGTATACTGACCGCCGGCGCTTTGGCTGTTTCTAGCAGTTGGATAATGTACAGCAGATTCATGATAGATCATGACCTGCCGTTGCCAAATGCCATTCCGGCTGAACGGGAAACGTATTTCAGCAAACCATACGGCAAGTTGAGCTACTACATCGAACGCAAAGCTGAGGGGAGACCGCTGGTTTTACTGCACAGCATCAATGCCGCCGCCAGCAGCTATGAGATGCGACCTCTGTTCGAATATTATCGCACACAACGCCCTGTCTATGCGTTGGATTGGCCCGGCTATGGTTTCTCAGATCGTACCCCACGAGCGTACAGCCCGCTTTTCTTTGAAAACACGTTGGTGGAGTTCATCGCCACTCAGGTTGGAGAACCAGCTGATGTTGTTGCTCTGTCACTTGGGGGGGAATTCGCCGCTCGCTCGGCCTTCAGCCGACCGGACCTGATCCGCTCACTGGTGCTAATCTCTCCCAGCGGCCTGTCGAACCGACCTGGTGATACATCCCTGGAAAGTCCAGCAAGCGGCGGGAGCAATCTCGCCTACAACGCCCTCTCGTTTCCGCTTTGGGATCAGGCACTCTTCGATTTAGTTGCTTCTCGTCGCAGCATCGAATTTTTTCTCAAGCAGAGTTTTGTGGGTCCTATTGCTCCGGGACTGGCTGATTACAGCTATCTCACAGCACACCAGGCAGGCGCCCATCACGTGCCACTCTATTTCCTTAGCGGTAGGTTGTTCAGCCCAAACATCGTCACAGCGGTCTACCAGCAGTTGGAGGCGCCGACTCTTGCCATCTACGACAAGGATGCTTACGTGACGTTTGAACGGCTACCCCAGGTGCTAGAGCAAAATCCGAGTTGGCAGTCAGAGCAGATCGCACCGACCCGCGGCCTGCCCCAATTCGAAAAACTACCTGAAACGGTCGCTGCGCTCAATGCATTCTGGCAGGCGCTTGGCTGAGTTGCAAGGTGCTCATAGTCAGTAGACAATTATGATATCTGTTAATCTGGATCGAATCTCTGTTACATACATCGATGAACCCATATTTTCGGAGCTTTCGTGGGATATCCATGATGGCCGAAGTGTGGGGTTGGTTGGTCCTAACGGCTGTGGTAAAAGCACGCTCCTGCGCTTGATTGCCGGTGAGCTGAGCAGTGATACCGGCTTCACAGTACGCCGAAAGGGATTGAGCATCGGCTATCTGCCCCAAGAGCCGCTGCTCAGCCCGGGCCATACAGTCTTACAAGAGGTACTGGCAGCGTCAACCGAATTGGCACAGATCGAAGCCGATATGGTTCGGGTCGAGAGCCGTCTGTCCGACCCTGCCGTGTTTGGCGATGATCGGAAACTAAATCGTGCTCTTATGCATCAGGCCCGATTGCTAGAAGCCTTTGAGGAATTGGGAGGTCCGGGTCACGAGAGCCGCGCTCGCGGCATCTTGAAGAGCCTGGGCTTTGCAGATGCGGATTTTAACTTGGATGTAGCGGCATTAAGTGGCGGGCAGAAGAAGCTGGTGGGGTTGGCCAGGCTATTGGTGGTGCAACCGCATATGCTCTTGCTGGACGAGCCGGACAATCACCTGGACCTGCGCGGCAAGGCTTTTTTAGAGCAGTTCATCCGCAACTACAAGGGTGGTGTGATCCTGGTCTCGCACGACCGTTATTTGCTCGATCTGGTCGCAGATGAGATCGTCGAACTGGAAGATGGTGTGCTCACCCAGTATCCGGGCAACTATTCGGAATATGCCTTTGAGAAACAGCAGCGCTTGCTCAGACAGCAACAACTTTTTCATGTGCAGCAGCGTGAGATCACCCGTTTGGAGCAAGCAGCCAATCGCTTGCTCCAGTGGGGACGGACCTATGACAACGAGAAGTTGATCAAGCGGGGCAAGGCCATCCTAAAACGTGTCGATAGGATCGAACGTATCGACCGCCCGGTTATGGAGCGGAAACGCATGAAGCTGGAGCTAAAAGGCTGGCGGGGTAGCAACAAGGTGCTGGAAATCACCGATCTGGACAGAGCCTTTCCCCCCACCACTTCAGAGAGTCCTGCCCCTGATGCTGGCGAGAACATCGTGTTGGCAGGGCTCGATCTGCTGATCTGGCATGGCGAGCGAGTAGGGTTGGTGGGCGCGAACGGTTCGGGAAAGTCGGTCTTGTTTCGGCTGATCTTAGGGCGAGATGAACCCAGTGCTGGCCGCATCAAGATCGGGCCAAGTGTCAGCATCGGCTATTATTCGCAAGAGCACGAAACCCTGGATTACGAACGTACCCTGATCGATACCATCCGACGCAATGCCCAAATGGCCGAGAGTAATGCAGTAAGTTTTTTGGGTCGCTTTCTATTCAACTACGAGCAAGCACGCGGCCCGGTCGCCAACCTCTCAGGCGGGGAGCGAAGCCGTTTGCAATTGGCCCAACTCATGCTATCAGACGCCAATTTTCTGCTGCTAGACGAGCCCACCAACAACCTCGATATCCCCTCGGCCGAGGTGCTTGAGGACGCACTGGCCGAGTTTGAGGGCACCGTTCTGGTCATCTCCCATGACCGTTATTTCCTGGATCGCGTGGTGGAACGCGTGGTCGAATTGGAACATGGCGCCCTCACTGAGTATGCCGGTAACTACGGCGATTATCAAGAGGCGAAAGTCAAATCTGGCTGACGCTGGGCTTCCAAGACGGCAACAGCTTGTCTGGCTGCTTGGGTTCACGCAAATGATTTTTACTGCGGTTCGATGATCACTTCGTGCCAGCCGCGCCACATCGAGGAGAAGCGACGTACCCAGGGCTTAACCAGCAGGTGTTCGACAATGATAGACATGGGTAGGATGGGTGCATCCTCGATTGACAAACACACAACGATCAAGTTGTTCACACCACCCCGCATGAGAAGAAGTGTAGCTAACGCCACAAATCCTTGAATCCACCAAAGTAATAGATTACCAAACCTAACAGGATGAGCAGCAGGGTGATCTCGGGCAACCCCCGTAAACCCAACCTAAACATATCCAACACCAAGATAGATAAAAGACCTAGCACGACAGCGGTTGGCAGCACCACACGCCAGGGCGAGTAAGAAGAACGCTCAGGCTGTGAAGTGGATGATTCAGTGCCCGTAACCCGAGCTTTGCGCCAAGGTCGCATCCGGTACCAACGATTATAATGCTCTCGTTCGGCCGTGTCAGAGAGCGTATCGTAGGCCTCGTTAATCTCCTGCATACGGGGGCCAGTATCCTGTCCAATATCGGGATGATACTTCAGTGCAAGTCGCCGATAGGCTGCCTGAATGACCTCTTCTTCGGCATCTGGGTGTACTTGTAGAATACGATAGTAATCTTTAGTGTAATTAGACATATCCGAGCAAGATGCACATAGTGAAATGCCCCGGCAAAATGGCGCCAGAGCATACATTATATCATGTTATGATACTGAGCGAGAGTAGATTAAGGACAATAATGCTAGCCACCAACTGCTTCGGGAGATGAATCCTGATCAAGAGCGGACTCAGGCTCTGGTTCGAGCGGTGGAGGGGGGGGTGGAATTGGGGCCGCTAGCATTTTGATCTCGCTTGCATAACCGCGCATATCCGCAGAAAGTTGCCTTACATCACCAGAAAGATCGCCGGAAAAGCCCTTGAGTTCGGCCGAAATATCTTTCATTTCACGAGCAAGCTGGGCCACGACTTCAGCGTTTGCACGGGTATTGTACTCGACATCTGTCATCAAAGTCGTAAGGGCGCCCACCACAAAAATCTGAATAGAGCTAATAATGCCAAGGGGTAAAACAGCGCCGCCCACTGCCTTGACGACCGGATCACTGTTTGCAAGCAGGCCAATGCCGGCGATCACGGCGCCGACAAAGAAAATGACGCCCAATGCCTGAAAAAACCAACCAATGGCACGTAATATGCCGTACTTTCGTTGTACATCCACAATAGCGTCTCCAGGAATGTTGGGAAGAATGTGAACCTAGCAAAATCAAATTCCGCCGGTTGGATAGATAGCACGAAAATTCGATTCTGCCAAGCGAATCTATATCAAACGATTATATCACAAATCAAACACCCTGTTAAGCAAGGAAATCGTTTTTCAGCAATTCTAAAACGAGGGTGCAATGCACACAGGTTTAACCAATTCGACGCATATGTGCCCATCATACTTGCCTTTTGAAGCGCTCAATGCGTTGTACTCGGTCCATGATTGGAATTACTGAACGTTTTTTTCCGTTACCGGTCTTATCGAGTTATGCACACACAAACCTATCGGGTTGGGTCGTAGAAGCAGCGCATAAAAGCGCGTCGCACCATCAAGCCGATAATCCCTACTTCTGACTCGAACACCAAATTTCTCGCCAACAGAGCATTAGAACGGTCGAAAATCAGACGATCCCGCATAGTCTGACGAAATCGGATGCACATTTGTTGCCGTTAGGCGTGCACCCGATTTCGTTAAATGACTGCAAGAACTGTTCCAATGACTATGGGGCAGATAATCTCGGTGAGTCGAAAGATCCTTCCCCATAGTGTCGAAAAGCAGATATCGACTCGATCTCTTCTGAGAATGTGAGCCGGTACCATGCCCGGCCATGTTTAAGGGCTGCTGGGGATTGGAATTGCTTCAATGCCTTCAGCAGTGGGGAACAGTAGTACGACTTCAGCACTGACATTGTCGAGTACAGGCAGGAGCATCTTTACGGCTTCTCGCGCAGTGTTATACTCGTCTGTGAAGTAGAGTTGGCTGTAGAGATCAGCGCCGTTTGTAAGGTTGTCGTTACTCCAGGCAAGATGGGGCATGGCCTGGTCGTTGGCCCAAACCAAAAGACCTTGAGGCGCCGTCCGCACGGTTAGGTGCTGGATATCGGCATTCTGCATCGTCTGAACCATGTCAGGGCCCAATTCCAATGATCGAAGATCTGCGCCAAGCGCACTACCGACATCTTGTGATGAAACCGACAACACAGAGGGAACACCATCTTCATCATAACGAACATGAACTCTCGCTCGCATGATCTCAGACTCATCCTCCGCAGGTACAGCGCTAAGGCTGACTTCGGGATCGCGCAACTCGATGACCGGTGATCCGCCGGTGGGGAATGAGACAGCCAGATCAATTCCTGTTCGTTGCACAAACGGGACAAGTAACCTGACAAGGCCCGCGGTGCGAGCATCAAGCACACCAAACGCCTCGGCAACATCGCTTGTAGCCTTTAAGGCGTCACCTGACCAACCGACGTGTGGCATTGGCTTGCCATTGGCGAACACGTAGAGGCCGTCGCTGGTATGAACCAGTTCGATATGCTGCAAATCTGCCTCATCAAACCACTCGACGTAGTCTGTTGGAACCTGGAATCCGGTCAGATCTGCCTGGCCAAAGGTGAGTGTTTTCAAGGTCTCAGCATCGATACCCGCAACAGAAGGATTACCCTCATCATCTACCTCGAGTGTGATTCGGGGTAATGCAAGCATGAAACCCCCTTCATCTTCCGTCACTTCCGTTGGGGCGCCGCCGCAGCTTGCTAGCACAATCGCCAACAGCAACATTGGAACCAAGAAATAAAGACGTCTGTTTTTCACGACTACTACCTCCTTGTAGGCTCGCTGGCGGTCTCACCAGCAAATGAGAAATGAATGATAAGCACAAAGCTTAGTGTAACTACAGACACAAAAAACTGCAAAACGCTTGCTATAACTATATTATGATAGAATTAGCGTAAAACGCAATAGCATGTTGCACTCCCTAGTGTCTCGTAGGGAAATCGTAGTGGAATCGTCAGCTTGTTTCGGGCTGATTTTTGATATCTGCCAGCGCCTTCCAGATTCGTTCACTTGTGATGGGTAATGAATCGATACGGATACCGAGCGCATGATGAATGGCGTTGGCAATGGCTGGCGCCGTTGGTATCAATGCATGTTCACCGATACCGCGAGCGCCATAGGGTCCATCATCTTGTGGGACTTCGATGATAATGGGATCTACCTTGAGAGGAAGATCCTTGATTGTTGCAATTCGGTAATCTCGTAAGTTTGGATTGAGCATGTGGCCATGCTCAAATTGCACCTGCTCTAACATACTTGTGCTAAGCCCTTGCATGACGCCACCTTTTATCTGGGCACGAACGATATCTGGATTGATAGCGTGCCCTACGTCATAGGCAGAGGCTACATGAAGTAGCTGAAGACTGCCTGTCTCATAGTCAATTTCGACCTCGATCGCCTGGGCGCCTGTGCTATAGTGAATGATAGGAAGTGCACTATTTTTCGCCTCACCATCTTGATCGGGTAAATCAGGTGTAAACGCACCTTCGCCAACGAATTGACGTCCAACTCTCTTGCCACGTGTATTCTTGATACTTTGGTTGAGCAATTCTGGCATGGCTATGACTCTCTCCGTAGCATAAGAGATGATGTTGCCATCGATGATGTCGAGGTTGCCGATAGGCTCATCCCATGCTTTGGCAACGAAGGCTAAGACATTGCGACGAACATCTTGGGCTGCTCTCTGCACGGCGTTTCCCATGCTCCAGGTCAATTGTTTGCGCGAGGCAGGATTCTCAGATAGCGAATGATCGGTGTCAAATGGTTGCACGTCAACCCAATCAAGAGGTACGCCGACTTCGGAAGCAACAACTTGGGCAGCCAATGTGTAGAGACCTTGACCCGTGTCTACACCACCAATGCTGACAGTACATGTACCACTCTCTTCCAATTTAATCCTGGCCGTTGTGCTTTGGCGTGGCGTGATGATCACGGGATTCCACATCGCCGCTAGACCTTTGCCCCGCACCGCATGTTTATCCTTGTTCGGGCGGCTGGGTTGTGACCAGCGTACAGTTTCTGCTGCCTGGCGAATACACTGATCCAGACCTGTCGCATGCATTGCCGAACCTCTTGGCAGGTCGTCTCCTCCTCTTAAACAGTTGGATAAACGGAATTCAATAGGATCTATATTAACGGCCTCTGCCAGGCGGTCGATATGCTGTTCGATAGCCCAATGCACTTCGGCCATACCATTTCCCCTCATCGGCCCGGCCACCGGTTGGTTGGTATAAACACTCAGGCTTTCCACGAGGCTGTTTGGCACGCGGTAGGGCCCTGCACCGACATGGATCGCAGCCCTCACTGCCGCCAGCGATGCATCAGCACTCGCACCGACATTCCAGTAATAGCGCGCCTCTACAGCAGTTAATTCCCCTGCCCGAGATGCCCCCATTTTTATATGAGCGGCCAACCCTGGTCGCAGAAAGGTACAAAGGAATTCCTGTTTACGGTTCAATATAAGCTTGACCGGCTGTCCAGGAACGGCCAACGCCAGAGCTACGACGATTGCCTCAATAGATGCGTACGACTTGCTGCCGAAACCTCCTCCAACTCTGGGAGTGACGACTCGCAGTCGCTCAGGATTAATACCCAAAGCCTGGGCGATCATCTGGCGTTGAGTGAAAGGAGCCTGGGTTGATGCCCACAATGTAATCTTGTCGGCATCATCTACGAGCGCTACCCCTCCATGTGTTTCCATCGGTACATGTTGTACCCGAGCAACATGATAGGTATGGTCGATGATGATATCAGAATCAGCCCAGCCGGTCTGTAGGTCCCCGCGTTGCATTGTGCTCTGATGTGCGATATTGGAGTCAGGGGTAGGTCGAATATATGGGCTATATTCATAATTTTCGAGATCCGGATGCAGTAATTCACTGCCGTTTTTGATGCTCTCCTCAATCTCTAGTACGGGCGGAAGATCTTTGTACACCACCGATATGGCAGCAACCGCTGCTTTGGCTGCATCGAGCGTCTCTGCTACGGCCGCAGCCAGCGGTTCCCCCACATATCTAACACGCTCTCTTGCCAGAATAGGTCTATCAACGATATCTATCCCCAAACAGCTTTCGAAATCCGATCCTGTGAGAATCGCGCGCACACCAGGTATCGCCTTGGCTTTTTTCAGGTCGATGCTTTTTATAAGGGCGTGTGGACGTGTGCTATGGCACAATTGTGCATGCAGTAATTCGGGGCCGAATTGAAGGTCATCGAGATAGCGAGCGGTACCGGTAAGTTTTAGCTGCGCTTCGATTCTGGGAAAGGGCTTGCCAACGATCTGAGGTTTTCGAGATACCATAGCCACTCCTGTTATCTCCGGGACCTTGAAGCAACCTGCACTGATTTAATGATATCGGCATATCCGGTGCAGCGGCATAAGTTTCCCACCAAAGCCGACCGAATCTCATTCTCATCTGGGCGAGATGAACGTTGTAAGAGAGCGTAAGCAGACATAACCATGCCTGATGTGCAAAATCCACACTGCATACCGCCGTGATCAAGAAATGCCTGTTGCAGGGGATGTAGTCTGTCACCTTGAGCCAGCCCCTCGATTGTCTGAATCTCGCATCCATCAATTTCTGCGGCCAGAACCATACAAGCATTTACGATGTCATTGTTCAATAATACACTGCATGTGCCGCACTGACCACTCAGACATCCCGCCTTGCCACCAGTAAGCCCCAGTTGTTCTCGTAACACTCGTACCAAGGTCTGGTGGGATGCTACGGTCAGGTGTTGGTCTACACCATTAACTGTCAACGTGATGTTGTGGTTCAATGCACACCTCCCAATAATTGAGATGCAACTGATTCGATACTCCGTCGTGCCAGGATGCCCGCCATGGTTGTGCGGTAAGCGGCGCCAGCCCGTAAATCACTGATCGGCTTGATCGTATGTTTGATGCACTCAACGGCATGATCGATCATTGCTTTGTCTGGAATGCTGCCCTGTAGTACCTGTTCTGCGGCGTAGATACGAATCGGCGTTGGTGCTGCCGCTGCCAGGGCAATTCGCCAATCGATCTCTGAGTTATTTATGTTACGGGCCAAGACTGCAGTACCTACCAATGTCACGTATTCCCCTTGGCCGCGCTGAAGTTTGTTGTAGACGCCTGCCGCATCAGCAACGGGTGCGGGGAGGCTGATGCGTACGAGTATCTCACCTTTTGCCAAGACTGTTTGCTGATCACCTTTAAAAAATCGGTCTAAGGGAACCTCACGTACACCACCGGGATTCCAGATATGACAGACAGCATCGTAGCATAAAAGGGTGGGGATCAGGTCACTGGATGGTAATGCACAACAGATATTGCCACCTACCGTTGCTCTGCTACGAACCTGGCATGATCCGATGTCTTTACATGTTTCGAAAAGCAGGGGAAAGTGGCGACGTATGTCCGTATGCGCGTTCACTTGATTGAGTGTTACTGCCGCACCCAGCATAAGACCGCTATTAGAATTGAAGTGGATATTTTTCAGCTCTGGCAACGCCTTTATATCGACCACCAGATCTGTTTGCAGTGATCCGTTCTCTAGTGCCAGAATCAGGTTCGTTCCCCCTGCCAACACATTGGTGACAAGATCGCCTCTAGAGAGCAACTCACCGGCCGCTTCAAGGGTTGTTGGATTCACGTAGTCGAAGGTGGTCACTACCTTACCTCTGTTTTCAGAATGGCCATTTAGTTGTCATTGTGTAGGTTTTGATACAGAACACTAGCTTACATCATCTTGTTTATTATGCCAACTCGACCTGAAACAAGAGTAAGAAATGGAGGTATTCTTACGAGTTTCCAAGCCCAAGAGATCATGCATTGGATGCTTATGCTTTGCCTGTTGGAATTTTCAGTCTGAAGGCCACATTCTGGAAACGCTGGCGAAAGGTCGCTATCACGATTCTATCACCCTCATCGAGACCCAGGGCAAGCATGGCGACCAGGTATGCTACGCCTATAAACAGGCAGGCGATGGCTAAATAGAAAAAATTAGTGAGTGGCAACCATTTGAGCCATATCAGTCCGGCTGCAGTTCCCGCTATGGCGGCTACAAATGGCTTGAGGTAAGCTTTGCTGAATGGATGCATATGCAACAGCATCCACACTTCCAGCAATCTGGCGAGATTAACGAGGACGATCACTACCATGCCCGCGATCGCTGCACCGGTCAAGCCAAAGCGGGGTACCAGCCAGAAGTCAAGCGCCAGGGCGACCACAACCGTCATCACCGAATTGAACAGGGTGATGTCAGAACGTCCGGACATCATCAGGACGATTCCTACGGAACCTGTGAAGATGTTAATCATCTGACCAAGGCTGAGAATCCGAAATGCGATAGCGCCGGCAACGAATTCGGGTCCGAACAATCCCATGATTTGAGGGGCGAAGAGCATCTGTGCCAGGAAAATCGGCATGGCAACGGCTACGATCCAGCGCGTGACCAGCTTGAAAAGTGTCGCCAATCGCGGCATTTCTTTTCGATAATGGAGATCTGAGATGACTGGAGAGAATATGGCGTTGAAGGCTGTGAGCACGATCAGGCCAAGACCGGCAAGGCGCAGAGCGGCGTTGAAAATGCCCGCCACATCGGCAGCCAGGAAAATGGCCAGCACGAAGAGTTCGGTTCGCCCATTGAGATACTCCACGACATTGGCGAAGAGCAAGGGCGTGGAAAAACGCGCCAGTTTACGTCCGATATGAGCAGTCGAGCCCCTGTCAACAGGCATACTACGGCCGAGTCGTGTTAAAAAATAGAGCGCCAGTAGGCTGCCTAAAACCTGAGCCACCACAAATCCCAAGACAGGCGCCATGACATCTAAACCGAACCCCAGGATTAGCGCCAGCGCTACCAGCAACTTTACTATTGGCTGTATGATGTTCGTGACGAGCGTGCGGTAACGCATCGTCCTGAATGCGACTGTGCCGGCAATGGCAATACCTGTGATGGTCAAGGCGGGAATGGTGATCGCCAACACTGGAAGCAGGTAGAGCAACGCTTGTTTGTCAGACCAGCGTAAAAGTTGTAGCACCACTTCGGGATATAGCCAGACAAACAGACCACCGAGTAGTCCCAGCACACCACCTGCGGCCAATGCCAGGGTGATCACCCTGTGCAAGGCCGCCCCCTGTTTCTCTCCCCGGCTGATACTGGCGTAGCGTAACATGCCTCGATCCAGGCCGGCGATGGTTATTCGACTGATCAAGGTGACTGCGGTGACACCCAATGTATAGAGCCCATAACTTTCCGCCCCGATCTGTCGCGCTACCAGGATGCCAAAGAGATAGCTCACCCCATAGAAGATGATGTTCCCCGATAAACCTACGCCGGCGCCCCGGGCTATCTGGCCTATCTCGCGCTCAACACTGGCGGCGCTATTACCCGTAGAAGAAGACATAGCCCTTACGGCAATCTGGGTTAATGAGACAGGCGAGGTGCAAGGACAAGGGTATAGAGCAGACGCCAGGCCAGCAGCATTGCCAGCAGGGCGACGGCGGTAACCAGATAGAAGGGCAGTGGGCTAAAACGCCCGAGCAAAAGTGCTCGCAATAGGATGCCGACGATCAGCGCCGGAATGTAGGCGATGACTACGATACGGACGGCGCTTCTAACATCAGCCCATGCCTGTGGCCGAAAGGCGCCAAACCCGTATGCCACCAAAAGCCAGGCGATGATGAATGGTGCGGCCGTGCTCAAGGTTTCGAGAAATGCGCTCAAGCCGGTAGCCATGCTGTGCGATCCTCTACCAATGAGGGTGAACAGGATGATGGTCAGGATATCTCCCACATAGAGGAGTAGCGGATAGCGACTCATGACGGTTGACTCAAAAAGGGTCCAGCGCTACAGTCGAGCCGGCCAATGCGATCGATCTCGACCGTGATTCTGTCTCCAGGTTTCAAGAAGACCGGAGGCTCTCGAAACTGTCCGACTCCGCCCGGTGTTCCGGTGGTAATTATATCGCCGGGTTCCAACGTAAATGCAGCAGAACAGAATGCCAGCAAAGCCGGTACATTGTGTATCAGCTGATCGGTATTGCTTTCCTGGCGCAATTCGCCGTTAACCCATGCTCGAATCGCCAAACCGTGCGGATCCGGCAATTCATCTGTCGTTACAATGGCGGGGCCAAGTGGACAGAAAGTGTCCAGACTCTTGCCACGCACCCATTGGCCGTCAGAGCGCTGTAAGTCGCGGGCGGTTACGTCGTTGAGACAGGTGTATCCGAACACAAAGTCGTAGGCCTGTCTTGCATCGACACGGCGGGCCTGTTTGCCGATGACTACCGCCAGTTCAGCTTCGTAGTCTACTTTCTGTGTCAGTGCGGGGTCCCATCGCAACTCGCCATTGGGGCGATTGACAGAGGTCGAGAATTTAGTGAAGAGGGTGGGGTGTTCGGGCGGAGTGAGGTTTTGCTCAAGACAATGGTCCAGGTAATTGAGTCCTACCGCAATGATTTTGCCGGGGCGGCGAATTGGCGCCTCCAGAATGAAGCTATCCAAAGCGAGAGGTTGGGCAGCGGCTGCAGCCTGGCGGATGGACTCGAGGCCAGCCTCGATGGCACTTTTGGCATCTGGCCAGGGCAGTGGCAGGACTGCATTATCTTCCCAGACAGCGGCGAGCGTTTCGTTTTGGTAGCGGATAGTTACAAGACGCATGAGTTTATAGCAATGAAGTGAGTGTTGGTTGGGCACAGATTCGATTTTGAGTCACGTTATCGGTGGACCCTATCTATTCTTTGATTGGTTCTGGCTCGTCCTGGTTAGGGAAAGGGCAAGCTGTTCAGGTTCAGGAAATGAAGTAAATACTGCTGTCCATTCGCCGCCAATAAACTTCCAGCCATGTTGCTGCGGTTCGATGCCGGCAGAGGCAAGCGCCGAGGCGCGGGTTAAATCCGGCAGTGCAAGTAGCATGGCCGTTCTCGCCAGTTGTAAAGCAAGCAGCACACTTAGGTTAAATTCCTCTAGCGGGAGTGGCAACAGGAATATGTTTTGATCACCTAAATGTGGATGTTCCGCCAAAACAGTGCGATAACCCCGCACGGTTGTCCAGGGTATGATCGTCGGGGTTAGGATGACGACCAATGGATCTGCCTCGGCCAGGTGTGTGAACCCAAAGCTCTGTGCCAATGTATGTGCTTCGATCTGTCCGGGGGCCGTGCCTTCACCTAGCGCTGCGAAACTGAGAAAAGCCTGTGCAAAGCGTGGCGCCAGGATACGGGTGATTGCGCCTGCCTCTCCCATTGTGATGCCGATGCCGGGGTGATTCAGTTGAGACAACCAGACCAGGGGGGGGAGCACATCCTCGGTTGTTTTCCCATTTCCCACCAATTTGACGACGTCTGCGCCCTGTGAGCGGATCAACATACCTGCGCTGGCCCAGTCAACTAACATCCCCTCGAAATCATGATGTGACCCTATCAGTTGAGTTGGAGATGATCGCGATCGGTGGATGGAGGTCAATGCGTCACTTTCGACATCGACAAAAGGCGCACCCAGAGCAACGGCGAGATTGAGAATATCTAATCGTTCCTGTTCTGATCCGATGAAACGTCCACCTTGGCGCCGTGGCCGACAGGTAATGATTGCAGGTAGCGGACTGTGTGCCAGTAGTAGCTCGAGATCAAAGTCGGCCATCAGATCAAGGCGGTATTCGACGAGGGTGGCGACGTCACTCACAGCATCAGCCTGAGCGAGGGCCGATGCTGTGTTTTCAGCGGCAATGGCAACAGCCAGATGCGTGGGCATGAATACTCGTCAAAACACAAGGTAACCTATACGCTCAAATGAACAAGCGTAGGTTACCTTGTAACAAGTCAAAAACCGCCACGCGTCGCTTATGACGGCTCGTGAATTCTGTGTAGCGTATTTGAGTGATTAATTTTTCACTACTTCTTCGGTTTCGGCCTGGGTTTCAGCTATAGCTTCATCACCCTCTTCGCCATCTGCGGCCTCTCGAAATTCACGCACGCCTGAACCCAGGGCCTTGAAAACCTCTGGCAGACGGCCGACGCCGAAGATCAGGAGAACGATGACAAGAACAAGGATTAACTCAGTGGTGCCAATACTTCCTAACATAATGTCCTACTCCGAGAAATGGAATACATATATTATAACACGGATTTTCCCAAACTCGCTAGCAATTGTTGTGACGAGTAAATTGATTGATCTGAAACCTATTTAAGTATCGATGCGTATAGGCGATTGACAAGTAATCACACAGGCAACTGTTCAGGCGGAGCCACCTGTGATTTCCTTGTACGACTTACCAGCATATGGTACACTTTTGGTGAACTTGTGCTGTCATATAACCTGTTTAATCTAGAGGAGACCTTCGATGAGTTCCGATAATCAACCCCCAAAGAGCCCACTTGTAGATGAATTAGCAACCCTTGGGAAAAACCTGGGCAGTGCGCTGCGCACGCTTCTTGAAAGCCCCCAAAGATATGAAGTCGAAGAAGAAGTTCGCGAGGGATTTCAGACGGTGGTAACAGAAGTCAATGACGCCCTTGGCAAAGCCCGATCGAGCGACGTCGCCAAAGATGTTGGCGTGAAGGCTGAAAAAGTCGTCGAGAGTGTCAAGACCAGTCAGGTCACCGCCGAATTGCGTGAAGGGCTCGTACGTGGCCTGCATAGCCTGAATATTGAATTGGGGCATCTGGCCGAACACCTGAATAATGAAGCAGAACAGACAGAGGCGCCTGTAGAAGCCGAATCAGCCGAATCAGCCGCAGAAGCGACACCTGCTGAAACTACGGACGAGGAAACACCTATCGTAACACCTCCACCACCAAGCCCCCCGGAAGAAGAACCCTAAAGTGCAACGCTGAAGCAAACACCTATGGCCATGCGCGATACTGCGTGTGGCCATTTTCGCGCAGAACAAAAAGGGCTATCGCCAGACACTTAGCCGAAAGATGGTCCCATGCTCCGGAAATACACCGACATCAAAACGTATTCTCGCATGTTGTTCTGTCTTAAGCTCTTGCCGGAGTTCCCGGTCTTATACTCCGTTGTAACATTGCAGCACGTCGTCGTAATTCACCTACATCGGTGATGCAGATACTCTTGTGTGGCACTTCAGTCAGGCCTTGGCGTGATAGGACGCCCAGCGCCTGGTTGAAGCTGGTACCCGAGACTAAGACAAAGCTTCTGCATAAGGTTCGGTCATGGCCGCATTCATAGATATGAACAGAACCGAACCGGGGATGAGAACGCAAAAATAAGGCCTCAACTACAGTGAAAGTGAACATGAGAAGTGGGGAATTGACTTGATTTGCAAAAGTGGACGTACGAATGTATAGGCAATGGCGGTGTTTTGCAGGCGCAAAATGGAATGACCCTTACGTGGTATGTAAAGCATTTTACACTGGCAGTGTTAATTGGTTAATAGACACCCCGCTGCATATGTGCTATGCTGACAAGTAGTGGCGCCGAAATCTATTTCAGCAAGGTGCTCATTCACTTCGATCTGTAAACTGGGAAACCAGTAAATCTGCAAACCAGTAAATCTGTAGACCAGGAAACCAGGGCAATACGCCTCCCGATTCGGTTTGCCGGCGTATTCCGGTCTACCGGTCTACCGACCCACACTTACCCGGCGCCAACCCTTGCCAGGTCACTCCACCCTCGGAGACAAACCATGCGTTCTGCCCACCCCCGCAAGAAGATCTTTTTTGTCTATATGCTTATCATCATCAGTTTATTGCTGAGTACGGTGTCGCCGGTGCTGGGTGCAGCTCCACATCCGGGCTCGGTAAAAACGGCGGAGCGAGAGAGTGCTGTCAAGGTGAACGAACAGCAAGCTCAGACGCCGCCCCAACAAAGCGCCGATGTGGACGATGTCCCCATAGAAGGGTCGCCAACATTGGAACTGACGATGTGGGTGAGACCTCTAGATGCAGCTCCGGGTGAAGTCATCACCTATGCCATCGCCTTACGCAACTATGGTGTAGATCCCATCGAGACAATAATTGTAGAAGATCGAATGCCAGAAGGATTGGTCTACGTTCAGAAATCAGCAGAGCCGGGTTTGAACTATGATGCTGCGGCCAAGCAACTGAACTGGCAACTCGATGTGCTGGCTGCAGGAGAGTTACAGCGGCGTACGTTTAGGGCGAGGGTTCAGGGACGGAACATGGGGGAAGAGGTCTCGAATGTAGTTTCGGCGTTTGTGGGTGAACATACTTTCGATTC
>JAAENG010000094.1 GCA_024224665.1 Chloroflexota bacterium
GGTTGGTAAGTTTGGAATCGGACTGACTGGACACTCGGCTATCAATTCGGATAGCGCGGTTCCCAGAACATCATCTGACGGAGGCCGGTTTGTTGTTGACTGATCGTCACGCAGACCATGCTGCTGATTGTCACTCTCATCGTCGTAGTTTCGGCCTTCAGGATGATAATCCAGATGGGGAGTTAGCGATTGCTGACGTTTTCTGTCTCTCATACTTTGTACAGCAAACGCACCAACGAAGAGAACGCCACCGATCACCAGACTCTGGTCGCGTGTGAAAAGGCCTGCCAGAACCTGAGGTGGAGGATCATCCGAAACGTCATCTGAATCAGCGACCACATCTCTGGCCACATCTGACCCCATCACAACCATGACATCGGCAACGAAGCACTTGCCTCTGACAAATCGTGCAATCCAATTTGCACATCGGCCGGCATCGTCAACAGCTGTTGCAGCTTTAGTTGCCCCCCCCGAACAAAGCATCATTACCCCCTCACCTCCCAGAAATTTGCTCCATGAGTGCGTAGCGTCAGATTCTTCGCAAAACAAACCGCGAGACCAGCCCAGCGCTTCTGTATCGATATACGGAATGTACAGTTGCTGGGATTCCTCTACCCCGGTGCCGGAGTAGATGAGATACGCGCCCGAATTTGGAATCATGATCACGAGGTTTACAATCCCAAGCACAGCATCCTGTACGCCGTTGACAAGATTTGCTCCACCTTGAAGGAGGCCCCAAGCGGCGGCTGTGCCAACATTCCAAGTCCATTCAAGTCCGTAAGCCAGGTTTTGATAGCCCCACACAACCCATTCCTCGACATGCTCCTTCCAGATCGAATGGATCGTATTTCCAACGGTGGTGAGCGTACTGGCGGCGAACGTGTAGGCATCATCGGCAAGCGTGGCAAAGGCTGGTTCGACCACGCTGCCCAGACCTGCCGACAGCGTGTCCTCGGTGTTCTGGCCGTAACTGAACGCTTCCAGCAGCGATTCGACAATGGAGCCCGGGGCACCCGAAAGATGACTGCCCGCCGAAACACTCCAGCTGATCCCATCCGGCGACACCACACTCGGAAGCTGAAGGCCTGAGGGGCCTGCGATGAGCGTCTGGGCGTAAATCAAGTCAAACTGGTTGTGATGCTCGGTATGGTAATCCGTGACCTCCGTCACCTGATCACTGTGCGCCTTGGCAATCTCGGACCTAGCGGAGGCGTGCGCCTTCTCGGCGAGTTCCTTCTGGGCAGCCCGGTCCGCATTGAGCTCACTGACCTTGGCGGGTCGATTGTTCTGGGCTGTATTGGCAGCAAGAGTATTGGCATCACTATGGAAGCTGTGAGCTCGACCCCAAAGACCCGCAATCTCCGCATCGAACCGTGACAAGATCCCTGACCCCTTTTCTTTCCATGAATGGTAACGGGGAACTTGATCAGGCGTATCTCAAAGATTCTACAGAGTCACTCGGCGTCAAGGATTTGTTGGATCACTGGCTATGCTCCAATTAATCTCCCAACCACTCTCTTCAAAATAGCCAACAAGGTCTTCATAGTTTTCAACCCAGTCATCGCCACCACCAGTGCAATCTGGGTTCGGGCTGACATGTATAAGAAAACCACCGGTATTCTCTGAGTCGTCGTCAATGCGCACCCAGCTTCCTATGTCATCCCCCGCTAAGACCTTCCCTAGGACACCGACTTTTATGTTGTTTTTGTTAATCATGGTGTGATCGGTATATGATTATTCACGAAGGGTTTACGTCCACCTCTGAATGTCTCTAAGTGAACATGTGGAATGAACGGCTCGTGGTCACCCTTAAGAGACCTTTGATCCATCCGGAATTGGCGTTGACCGTTTCTATAAACACCGCTACCTCGTTGGCCAATCTCCCGGTAGCCTGGACCAAGAAATTGGATTCCTGCTTCAAGTGCTTCATCTTCAGTAAGAGTGTGTTTCGAATCTATTCTCCTTACGCCAGTTCTCTGCCGTCCAGCCAGCGTCTCGTCAATTACTTCATCTATTTTATTCTTTGGGGCCTTACCCCATCCGAACGCTCCATGTCCTGTTCTAGTTGGACAGTCATTATGCACAAGCAATCCATTGCTTGTGACCCTGAAGACGTGTTGTCCTTGGACTTCGAGGTTGTAGACGGTTTGCGGTTTGTGCTGTGGCTGGATGCCAAACACGGAGGTGGGACCGGCAAGCGTCGCTAAACGCTCACCGGCTGACAACTCAACGGCCGCAACAAA
>JAAENG010000095.1 GCA_024224665.1 Chloroflexota bacterium
CGCTTTCGGATACCAGACCAGGCTCTTACCATTGAATCGATACCACACGCCCGCCGTTTGGCCTTCCATCTGCGCCATATCCAGCCAGCTCTGGTTGTACTGCTGTTGCAGCCACTCCTGCGGAATCCACTCTGTCGGGTCTACGATCTTACCCTGGCGTGCAAAGTTTGCCAGCAATCCCGGCTGGGGGATATCAGCAATGTCAGGGGCGTCACCGGCATCGACACGGATCGAGATCGAACCCTCGAATTCCTTGTTGCCGATATAGTTCACTTCGATGCCTGTGGCATCTACGAATTTCTTCATCGATTCGTTGAACAGAATCTCGTCCACGTCGACGAAGGGGCCATCTACCGTAACGGACGTGCCTGCAAATTCGCCGGCCATCGCTCGTTCGATGTATCCGCCCGAGATCACAGGAAAACCAGCCGTTCCTGAGGCTTCGGACGATGCCATTTCACCAGCATCATCTTCCTCAGATGGCGCTGAGGATTGTCCTGAAACACCGGTCGGCCAGGAGGCGTCGATCTCAGCAAGGACGGTATCCAGGTCAGCGGAACCGCTCACCCAGTCGGTCATACCTTTCCAGAATGAACCGGAGCCAACTTCACCCGGCATCAGGTCTGAGGCGTCAAAGCGGAAACTCGAGGCTTCCTGCACCAGTGCGGCGATCCCTTTCTCTGTCGGTTGGCCGTACATATCTGGCGTAGCGGTCAAATGTGTAGCCAATGCACCGCCATTCTCCAACCAACCACTGGCCGATTCAGGCACAGTGAAGTATTCCATCAACGCCCGCACTTCCGGACGGTCGTTGAACATGGCAATGGTGTCGCCAGCAACCAGGAAGGGCTTGCCATGCTGCTCATCGATACCAGGCAGATAGAAGAAGTCGTAATCCACGCCAGCTTCTGTACCCTCCGGGAAGAACCCGGTGATGAAGTTACCCTGCTTATGCAACCAGCATTTGGGTGGGTCTTCGAACATCGCCGCCGGTGAATCGCCGAATCCCGTTGACACAATCGTGTCAGTACCGCCAAACACGTAGTCCGGATTGAACCAG
>JAAENG010000096.1 GCA_024224665.1 Chloroflexota bacterium
ATCATTGTTGCGCTCCTGCTATTTTGTGAGAGGACTAAGAGCGCAAGATTCTAGCAGTATCCAAGGCTTATGTCTACATATTGCTACGATATACATGCTCTTTTATGACCGTGCTGAGTATATCTATTTCAGACCTAGCTCGGTTAACGCTCTGGCTGCACCGTCCAGATTGGTGAGCATCATGCTGGCATAATTGGGCGCGAAAATCACACCCCGCCCGCCGGCACGATAAGTGGCAAGTACGCTGCGATAAACGATGTCAGGTGTGCACTCAGCCTGATCAGCCCGCACACGTGGCGCATCAACGCCGATTCCCATATAGACAGGAACTTGTCCGCCCACACCTCTCACGGCATCTGCGCATTGGCCGAAAACGTAAGTATCAGGATCCATGCCTTGCTGCGTGAGTTGATCCCAGGATGCTTCATCCAAGCCCAACATCTTGTACATGATGGGCGTCATCTCATCTGGCGTGACATCTCGCAAGATCGATTTGTGGAAATCTGTCATCTCGTTGACGTAGATCTGCCCCGACTGGTGCTGATAGGTGATCGGCTTAACCCAATCAGCGTAGCGGGTTTGCTCTTGCCATGGCCACTGCGCCTTACGAAACGGGTTAAAGTGATTGCGGTTCCACACGTTGAGTCCAAATTCAAGATCGGCGTTGCACCATTTAACGATGCCATAGAGTTCCCGGTCCAGGTCCTTGTTGCGTTCTAACCAGAATCGCTCCCAAATCAATACCTCCGGATTGCGTAACAGCACCCGCAGGAATTCCACTAACCAGCCATCGATGAATTCGTCGCCCGCTCGAGCGTCCTGGAAATACTGGTATACCTCCAGAAATGCCTGGCGAACTGGCTCGACGTCGATCCCACGCTGAATAGCCTCCCGGCGGCAGTGTTCGCAGAAGCAACCGGGCGCTTGCCCGGCTATCATCCGATCCAATGGGCTGCGTCGTTCATTGCACCACATGATGCCATCGATATCATAGCTGCGGCACTGATCCTCGATTAAGCTGTGCCACCAGCGACGATAATCGGGATGACTCGTACAAGGTTCCGAGGCGTAGCGTCCCAAAACATCAACTTCGAGGTACTGGGGTAAGTTGGAGATCTGGACATTATTGACCGAACCGTGACCTGCGTACTTGAAGACCGGCTCCATTAACTCCGGCATCACCTTCATTCCCCTTCCTCGTGCTGCCGGAATAATCATTTCCAAAACGTCAATACCGTCCATCTCTGGGTCAGTCGCTCGGAAGTCCTTGATGGCCGTGTTGCCGTAATACTGCGGATGGGGGTGGTAGTAGGCGCCACCCTTCATGGTGAGAGGCTCGGACACACCATGATCAGGCCATCCATCTATGGCGTGGGAAATACTGCGTCCAGCCTTGAGGCCGAGCCAAGATGCGGTTCCGACCATCAGGACATTGACCCCGACGCGATCCTGAAGGATTTCCAGCACTTCTTCTACCCCTTCGTCGATAAAACTGATTGGACTGATTTGGATACCGACAAACTTATCATTGGGATACGGTTGGGACATGGTTCGTGGCCTATGGCGAGCGTAAATCAGGGTGAAAAATGGATGTCAATGCCAAACTGCTGACTGTCAACAGTTGACAGATGCAGCAAGTTGATTTATATCATATGTGGACTTTTGTGTCAATCACCAGACGCGATCAGGCAGGACACGATCACGAAACGTTGTAATAACCCTGCCATAACTCCCCGCACGCTGAAGGAGAACGTCACTCAGATATAGCGACAACCTGTCATCGACGGCAGCTAACTACCCCGGCCGGAGTTCAACCAGGTACATACGGTCTGCCGACCACCTTGGGTGAAACCGAATCCGGTTCGGGAAGCCCCGGGAGGAATGTAGCAATAGGAAGCCAGTACAGAGCAGGTCGTACACGACCGCCATCGCACCCACCGACCCAACGGTACGGCATGAGGTTTTCAGAGAGACGCATCCTGCTTAGGTCTCTGCCGCAGTCGACCATGACAGAGAGACGGACACACTAATTTTTCACAACCTCATCCTCAAATCGGCCACCCCATCGTCGAGTACTGACTTGTTCTGGACTCCAACGGCGGGGATACGGTCAGGAGGACATAAAGAAATAAAGGAGGCACCCAATGTTGGACATAGCCATCAGAGGAGGCACGGTTGTTAATGCTACTGGTCTCATCAAAGCCGATATTGGTATCGAATATGATACCATCGCTGTCGTAGCCAGTAGCGGCGCCATGCCTGCAGCACGGCGTGAAATTCAGGCCGACGGCAAGCTGATCCTTCCCGGGGCCATTGATATTCATTTCCACGTGCGAGCCCCATCCAATCCAGAGCGCGGCACTTTCGCCACCGAAACCCAGGCTGCAGCAGCCGGTGGGGTCACAACTATCCTGGAGATGCCCATCAGTTCGCCCTGTTGTACGCGTTCAGAGATTTTGGAGAGTCGCAAGGCGTTGGGACTCTCGCAAACTTATGTGAATTTCGGCCTTTATGGCGCTCCGGGCCTGCTCGATGAAGAGGAGGTGCTGGCCATGGCTGAGGCAGGAGCATGTGGTTTCAAGATCTTCACCCACGCGGTTCCCCTTGGGCGGGAGGATGAATTCTTGGGACTTTGTCTGGAAGATGAAGCGGATCTTTACAGGACGCTGGAACTCGTCAAAGAGACAGGTCTCTTGATTTCGTTTCATGCCGAAAACCAACGCCTAATTGATCTGTTCGGGCAGCGGATTCACGCTACCGGACGCAAAGATCCCGCGGCCTTCACAGCCAGCCGTCCGCCCGTGGTTGAGGCCATGAGCGTCGCCCAGTTGGCCCAGCTCTGCAAGGCTGTCGACGCCAGCGTCCACATCGCCCACGTCTCCTGTGCTGCAGCCCTGCAGGCTTTGCAGTCTGCGCAAGCCGAGGGCCTCCCCATGACAGGTGAGACCTGCCCACATTATCTTCTATTCACTGAGGATGACATGGTGAAGCATGGCCCATTTGCCACCATCAAACCGCCGTTGCGCACCGAGGAAGATCATCGAGCGCTCTGGCGGGGATTGCTGGATGGATCGCTCTCTGCGATCACGACCGATCATAGTCCTTTTACCCTAGCAGAAAAGGAACGAGGATTGGAGAACATCTGGCAGACTGCCATCGGCGCGCCAGGGGCAGAAGCGTTGGTGCCATTTGTCTTGACGGAGGCGTTGAGTGGCCGGTTTAGTCTTGAGCAAGCCGTCGGATTTATTAGCACCCAGCCGGCCCGCCTGTTCAACTTCTTTCCTCACAAAGGCACGATTCAACCTGGCGCCGATGCGGATGTGATAATCTTCGATCCAGAACCGGAAGGCATCATCGACAGTAGCCGCTGGTTTAGCAAATCGAGAGTGACTGACCGGCTATATAACGGCATGCGACGCCGAGGGACCATCGATATGACCCTGGTAAACGGCGCTGTGGTGTTCGAGCAGGGGCAAATCGTAGCTGAACCGGGCACGGGTCGATTCGTTCGACCTACACTGTTGTAGCTTATAAACCTTCCGCTAAAATGCTTATAAGGCTTGACACAAATCCCATACGATGCTATGCTTTTTGTGTTAATTGTCAACAGTCAACACTTGGATTTGCTACCATTTGAATCGCTCGCAGTAGAGTAGGAGATCACTATGGAATTCCGACAACTAGGCAATTCCGGCGTTCGGGTGTCTGTTATTGGGCTTGGCACGAACACCTTTGGCTCCGAACAGGTACCGTTGGACGCAGTCAAGAATATCGTCGACGCCGCACAGGATCACGGCATTAATATGATCGATACGGCCGATCAGTACTCAGACGGCCAGTCCGAGGTAGCTCTCGGTGCTGCCCTGAAAGGTCGTTGGGATCGATTTGTGGTGGCCAGTAAATTTTATTTCCCCATGGGTGAAGACACCAACGACTGGGGGACTTCCCGCTACCACATGATGAACATGCTCGATGCAAGTCTGCGTCGTTTGCAAACCGAGCACATCGACCTTTATTACATCCATCGTTGGGATGAAAACACGCCCATTGCTGAAACCATGCGCGCTCTTGACGACGTGGTACGAATGGGTAAGGTGCGCTACCTGGGCGCATCGGTGTTTGCAGCCTGGCAATTAGCCAAGGCCAATATGCTGGCCGAGTTGCGTGGTTGGGCCCCGTTAGTGGTGCTGCAATCTCGTTACAACATGCTGGACCGAGAACTCGAGAGCGAAGTCCTACCCTATTGCCAGGCCGAAAATATTGGCTTCATTCCCTATTCGCCTCTGGCCGGTGGATTCCTGACCGGAAAATATAAGCGAGGCCAGCCAGTCCCCGAGAATACTCGCGCCAGCTGGCACCCTTACGTTCAGAGTTTTCTGACCGATGCCAATTTTGACCGGATCGAGGCGCTACAAGCTTGGTGTCAGGCACGCGACCGAGGTTTGAACGAGCTGGCACAGACCTGGATATTGGCCCAGCCACAGGTGTGTTCAGTCATCTCGGGGTCAACCAGCCTGGAACATGTCCTAAGCAATGTCAAGGCAGCGGAATGGAAGCTGTCGGACGAAGACTTGACCGAAATCAATCAGATCCTTGATAATTAACGGAGACTAAGATGCACACTGTTGCCGATCTCAATGAGCGAGATACCCGTTTTAAGCGGCTGCGTGCAGCCATGGCTGAGGCCGAATTAGATGCATTGATTATCGCGGCCAAGGGACATTGGTGGAGTGGACGTGGCTACTTTCGCTATCTAACCGATTTCGGGCTATGGGCACATGATGGCTTGATCCTCTTTCCACTGGAAGGGGAGCCGATGTTCACATTGTCCAGCGGCGCTCTGGCAAGTATGGTCGCTGATAGAGGTTGGATCAGTGATGCACGGGGGGATATTGACGTCTCTACAGAGATCGTCAAAGCGGTTAAAGAGAAGGGGTTGGATCGGAGCAAAATCGGTCTTGCCGGCCGTCATATGATCTTACCGGTTGGAGTCCATGAAATCTTGATCGGCGGCCTGCCTGATGTTGATTTCGTTGATGCCGACATGCTCATGGATCGGACACGCGCCATCAAGAGTCCGCTAGAGATTCAGCAGCAACGCGAGCTCTGGGACGTAGCCAAGCAAGCTATGGAACGTTTCGTGGAGGTGCTCGAGCCAGGCAAGACTGACTACGAGCTTACCGCCGAACCACAGAAGCTGCTTATCGAGAACGGCTGCCGGGATGTCCTGCGCTTCTTGGGCGGCGTCCCCAGCGGCAAGGTCGTGAATTTGGAGGATATCGTCAGTTACCATCTGGAGATTGAAGGCCCCAGCGGCCATTGGTGTGAGTTGACGGTCGCGCCCATGTTCCGGCCAATCACCGATTTGGAAGAGAAGCGTTGGGCTACGGAACTGCGGATATTCGATGAGATCTGCAAAATGGCGGTACCCGGAGTGACATTAAAAGAGATGGCCGACACGATGGAACGCGTCTATCTGGAAGATGGCTGGACCCTGAAAGATACACAGGCTCCCCACCACGATTTCCACGGCCAGGGCATCGACGTCATCGAGTGGCCCTGGTATGGCCCTCTTGATGATCGGCAAGGTGATGTGGTGCTACAAGCCGGCATGTGTTTCTCTTACCACCCGAGGCGGGATATCCTACCCGAAGTGCGCGGCACCGGCATCAATCAGAACATCGTGATTACAGAGGAGGGTGCCAAAGGCCTGGCTGAGCCATGGGATATGCGCTGGCGCGCCATGGTTTAGACGCAACTGTCGATTCTTGGTCAAGCTTTAAGCAAGAGCAACATAAGGAGGTGATGCCCCACGAATGATCAAAGATGATGAGTCTCTTAGCTACAGATCGATTGATTCACCCATGTATTCCACGAGGAGATAACACCATGAGAAAGTTGTTTATGTTGCTGGCAGGGTTGCTGGTCGTAAGTTTTGTACTCTCTGCCTGTGTAGCGCCGGCCGCACCAGCACCGGCAGCGCCGGCTGAGGCGCCTGCTGTTGAAGAGCCGGCAGAGGAAGATGCGGCTCCTGTAGAGGAAGCTGAAAAGAGGGTACTTATTGTAGCCCAGGGCGAGGGCGTCGAGTCTTGGGATCCGCCGGCAGGCTGGGACTCAGCCTCCGAGTGGATCGAGATGAACGTCTACGACTGTCTGGTCTACCCTGATCGCGATACCGGCGAAATGGTAGGTTGGTTGGCCGAATCCTGGGAGGCTCTGAGTGATACTCTGTGGCAGATAAACCTGCGAGAGGGCGTCAAATTCCACAATGGCGATGACTTTACAGCCGAAGACGCTAAATACTCCATCGACCGCATCCTCAATGGCAGTAAGGAAGAATTCATCGTTTATGACCAATGGTCTTTCGTTAAGGAAGCACGGATTATCGATGACTATACCCTTGAAATAGAGACCACCAAACCTGATCCAGCCTTTCTTAGCGAGCTAAGTGGTACCGGTTGTGGCGTAGTGTCCAAGGATTATGTCGAAGAAGTCGGCAACGATGGTCTGGCCAACTTCGGTATCGGCACCGGTCCCTTCAAGGTCGTGGACTACGACCGAGAATCCTTTGTCCGCCTGGCAGCGAACGAGGATTGGTGGGGTGGAAAGCCAGAAATAGACGAGCTGATTTTCCGAGTTATTCCAGAGCCCTCAACCCGCGTAGCTGAGCTGCTCTCCGGCGGTGTCAATTTGACCACCGGTGTTCTGCCCCAGGACTGGGAGCGCATTGAAGCGGACCCCAACCTGAAGGTCCAACAATTCCTGACCGACCGCGTCTATGGGCTCACTATTGCCCACGAACCCCCTCCGGGTGTGGATGCCGTGGCAACCTCTAATCCTGATATTCGCGCTGCCATCGATTACGCCGTCGACCGCCAAGAACTAATCGACCTGGCTGGTGGCTTTGGTGTGCCGACACTGACCCGGCTCACCCCTCCCATCCCCTGTAACGATGCAGTCGATCCACCGCTCTACAACGTCAACCCCTATGATCCAGAGAAAGCCAAAGAATACTTGGAGAAGGCGGGTTATCCCGATGTGGAAGGCGGACCAGAGATCGTTCTTCACGGCACCTTCGGCCAGTATATTGCCCAGAAGGAAATTGCCGAGACCATCGCAGCGATGTTGGAAGAGGTCGGATTCGAAGTCAAACTGGACATCCGCGAGTTCTCGACCTTCCGTGAGACAGTCTACCAGGGTAATAATGAAGAGCTGATGTTGCAAAGCCTCGGCAACTTCACGACTGATCCCTGGCTGTACATCCTGAACTATGACTCGCGATTCGGCGAACGCATCCCCACCCGTGGCCGCTTCTCCAACCCGGAGATCGATGAGCTGGCAGCCCAGGCTAACACGGCAATGGATCCCGACGAGCGCTGCAGCATCCTCAACGAATTTGCTCATACGGTCGCCGAGTTCCGGCCGACCATCGAGCTGTTCCAGATGTCTGATGCCCTTGGCATGAGCTCCAACATTGAGTGGATTCCACCGGCAGACGGCAATCTGATGATGGTCAACGTAGGCTACAACGACTAAAGTGATACGGGCGTCTGACGTCCAATCATACGGGGCGGCCGATGGCCATCGGCCGCCCCGTTCACTATCATGTTCGGAGAAACATCGTAATGACAGCCATCCCACCTGCTGACAACAACCAGTCTAGGGTCGAGATCGATTTCGGTAAATATCACACTTATGAAGAGATGAGCGATGGTATGCAACAATTGGCCGACGCTTATCCCGAATTAGCTCGCCTGCAATCCATCGGCCAGAGCCACGAAGGACGGGAAATGTGGTTGATGGAGATCACCAACCTGGCTACTGGCCGCGCTGAAGACAAACCAGCACTCTATATTGATGGCAACTGCCACGGCGAAGAGATAATCACCTCTGAAGCCGCTTTTCATACGGTTTGGTACGCGCTCACCAAGTACGGTGACGATCCATTTGTCACAGCGCTTTTGGACACGCGTACGCTATACATCTTGCCGCGCCAGAATCCAGATGGCGCCGAGTGGAGCCTGACCACACCTTATCACCATGTCGGTAACGGCCACTATCCCTTCTGGGAAGAACCGCTGACCGGACATCGGACCAAGGACCTAAACGGCGACGGGCGCGCCACTGACATGCGGGTCATAGACCCATCTGGTGAATGGAAGATCTCCGAAAAAGATCCGAGACTGATGGTGATGCGGGAACCAGGAGACATCGGCGGGGTCTATTACCGACTCTACCCGGAAGGTGAGATCATCGACCACGATGGTTTAGATGTCCGGGTCAGCAAGCCACGGCACGGTAACCTCAATCGCCAGTACCCGGCCAATTGGGGCCCGGAAGCCGTTGAGTATGGAGCCGGAGAAGTGCCTCTTAACGAGCCGGAAGGCAGGGCCATCGCCGAATTCATCCTAGCTCATCCTAACATCACCGGAGCCCAGGCTCACCATAGCCATGCAGGCGTCATTCTTAGCCAACTCAGTGCAATGCCAGGCCAGGCGATGCCTGCCCGCGACATACGGCTGTTCGAATTCATTGGCGAGATGGGAACAAAAATAACCGGTTATCCACTACTGACAGCATCAGATCACTTCTCGCCGGCCGGCATCGACGATGTTCGTCATGGCGTGTTCACCACATGGCTCTACGGATTTCTAGGCCTCGTAACTTACACTATCGAGTTCTGGGATGTCGAGACAGAGGCCGGGATCGAGAAAACTGAGTTCTTCATGGAGCGCGGTCGGACCGATGAAGAGATGATCAAGCTGCTTACTTGGGCCGACGAAAATTGCGACGGACAAGGCTATTACGATTGGAAACCCTTCGATCATCCTCAATTGGGTCCTGTGGAGATCGGTGGTTGGAATCGAATGTTCGTCTTCCGCAACCCACCGGCCAAGTACATTGAGGGAATGGCAGAGAAAGGTACGCTGTTCGCACTGCGCCATGCCGCTTGCTCACCACTCATCCGCATCCAGGAAATCGAAACGAAACAAGTAGCCCCCGGCTTGATCAACATCACGGTCGTTATCGGCAACGAGGGTTGCCTCTCGACCAATTTAACCGAAAAGGCATTGCAACTGAAAAACATCGATGGCGTCAGCGCAACCCTGGAATTTAGCGATGATGTCGAATTGATCATGGGTTCAGTAAAACAAGATCTGGATCATCTCGCAGGCTATTGGGAGCGCCGCGATCCATGGAATGCCTGGGGCCCCCCTTGGAACGATACTCGGCGCAAAGCAGAATGGCAGGTACGAGTTCCTGTAGGGCAGCAGACCTCTCTACAGGTAATTGCCTCTGCGCCAAAAGGCGGAACCGTAAGACAGGAAGTAACTCTGTGAAACCATCTGGACCGTTAGTTACTACGTTCTCCATTGTCGGCTTCGATCCTGCCAATGGCGATCTGGGTGTGGCCGTGGCGACCAAGTATATCGGCGTTGGTTCCAGCGTGCCGCACGCCAAACCCGAGTTAGGCGCTATTGCGGTTCAGGCCCATGCCAATCCGAAGCTGGCTCCCCTGGGGCTGGCGCTGCTGGCTGAGGGCAAACAACCAGATAAAACCATCGATAGCCTGATGGCCGATGATGAGGGGCGGGATTACCGACAGCTTGGTATCGTAGATGCGCAGGGACGGCCCGCTACCTACACCGGAACCCAATGCGAGGCGTGGGCTGGTGGCATGTTAGGCCTGTATTGTGCTGCGCAGGGTAACATGCTTCTTGGCGAAGAAACAGTCCAGGCCATGATAGACTGGTTCACCTCTCACGATGGCCCACTTGCTGATCGCCTTGTCGATGCATTGCGAGCCGGTGAGCAGGCCGGCGGTGACAAGAGAGGACGGCAATCGAGCGCTTTACTTGTGGTGCGGCCAGGTGAAGGTTTCCGTGTTTACGATGATAAGCTGGTGGATCTCCGGGTAGATTCTGACCCCAAACCCTGTCTTCGCCTCCGTAAGTTACTCGACGAATACTATCAGGTGCAGGTGCGGACACCCGCCAATGAGTACGTATCACTTACAAAGGAGATGGTAAGCGACATGCAACTGGCCCTTTACCGGCTCGGCCGATTTACAGGCGAGTTTCACGGCCAGTTCGATGAAATGACTCGCAACGCGCTTTGGGGGTTCTGTGTAGCAGAGAACCAAAAGGAGCGCTGGAGCGACAACGACACCATCGATCCAAGACTATTCAGATTTCTGGTGGACTTCGCCGATCAGGCGCGCCAGTAAATGGAGAGAGGTTGAGGAACTATGGGCAGATACATCATCCGACGTGCATTGCAGATGATTCCAGTCTTGTTTCTGGTTTCCTTGGTCGTGTTTTTCATCGTCCGCATCAAAGGGGATCCCGTGCTGATGCTGGTACCCGATTGGTACACAGAGGACCAAATTGCAGAGGTACGGCAGGCGTATGGCTTTGATCAACCGATCTACATTCAGTATATCCAGTTCGCCAGCAAGGCACTGCAAGGAGACTTCGGCCGTTCCTTCCGAAACCGCCAACCTGCCTGGGATATGGTCATGCATGCATTGCCACGTACCGCTCAGCTGGCTTTCGTGGCGCTGTTCTTCGGCTTAGTCATCTCGCTTCCCTTGGGTATCCTGTCGGCTATCAAGCGAAATTCACCCCTTGATCTGGTGGTAACATCGCTGTCTATTGGAGGACGTGCTCTGCCCAGCTTCTGGCTGGGCATTATGTTGATTCTGCTCTTTTCAGTAACCTTGAAATGGCTCCCAGTGTCAGGTACGGGGGCTGTCAGGGGGGAGTCTGATCTCAAGTATATTATCTTGCCGGCTTTCGCATTGTCGGCGGGACTGATCACGACAATGACGCGACTGATTCGATCATCGATGCTTGAGGTCATGCAGCAAGAGTATGTCACTACCGCGCGCGCCAAGGGCTTGCGGGAACGAACAGTCTTGATACGCCATGTCCTGCGCAATGCGCTCATTCCCGTTGTTACGGTCTTGGGTCTAAACATAGCTTGGCTTCTTGGCGGTGCAGTCATCATCGAACAGGTTTTTGCATGGCCAGGAATGGGTAGACTCATGATTCAGGCCATTTACGCTCGTGACAACTCTGTCGTTCAGGCCGGTCTTGTCGTTTCTGCTGTTATCATCATGATTGCAAACCTATCTGTAGATATTGTGTATTCGTACCTGGACCCGCGAATCAGATATTCGTAGACAACACATGAGTGATTCGAAAGATAACAATTTGCAGGCAGAATCTGAAAACCGCTTCGGTTTCAAGAGGCGCTCATCGCCGAGAGCGATTCTCTTCAGACGGTGGCGGCGCAGTCCTGTAGGCATTGTTGGTACATTCATGGTACTGACTGTAATAATCATGGCATTGGCCGCGCCACTAATCGCACCTCACGACCCGACCCAGCACCATCGCGACCAGCGGTTTACACCCCCAGTCTGGATGGCTGAGGGCAATCCCGAGTACGTCTTGGGTTCCGACCAGCTGGGACGAGATGTATGGAGTCGCATCCTCTACGGAAGCAGAATCTCGGTGGTTGTCGGTGTGGCAGCGGTGGTAATCGGGGGAACTGTGGGCACAATCATGGGCTTGACTGCCGGCTTTCGGGGTGGACGAACCGACGCCATCATCAGTCGTTTTCTGGACGCGTTTCTTTCTATTCCCTTCATCATCTTGGTACTGGCATTGGTAGGTGTCTTGGGTCCCAGCCTGGGTACTATCATCCTGGTTCTTGGCGTCACGGGATGGGCGAGCTACGCGCGCGTGGTCCGGGGTGAGTCGCTGTCTGTTAAAGAGCGAGAGTTCGTTTTAGCGGCCGAGGTAGTTGGCGTAAAATCCACACGCACGGCGTTCAAACATGTATTGCCAAATGTCTTCGCTTCGATTATCGTCCTGGCAACTCTGGATGTAGCGGCGACTATTTTGGCGGAATCCAGCCTGAGTTATTTGGGCTTAGGGGTTCAGCCTCCCACCGTCACATGGGGCACCATGATTGCTGATGGCCGTGAGTACCTTTCCTCGGCCTGGTGGTTGGCAGTTTTCCCGGGACTCGCCATCATGTTCACAGTATTGGGCGTGATTTTCTTAGGAGACTGGCTGCGTGACGTTCTCGACCCTAAACTGAAAGAAGATTGATTTTCTCACGAGGTGAAACTATGAAAGTTTATATTACCAGCGATATGGAAGGAATCTGCGGTGTTGTCCATCCCGAGCATACGGGCGTGGACGGCAGGCGGCACTATGAAGCGCGAAAGTGGATGACGGAACATATTAATGCGGCAGTTGAGGGAGCCTTCGAGGCCGGAGCTTCAGAAGTGTGGGTGTGCGATGGTCACAGCAATGGCCGCAATGTCATTTTGGATCTGTTCCATCCAGGTGCCAGGCTACTATGGGGGCGTCAAAACCGGCGCTCGGGTCAGGTAGAAGGTATCGACGAGAGCTTTGATGCCCTGGCTATGGTAGGTTTCCATGCCCGTGCGGGCACCCTGGGCGTGCTCAACCACACGACCAATAGTGGCGTCGTACACGAGATGAAGGTTAACGGTATGGCGGTGGGCGAGATTGACATCAACGCAGCCACTGCAGGTGAATTTGGTGTACCGGTGGTCATGGTGTCTGGCGGAGCCACGGCCACTGCTCAGGCCAAAGAAAATATGCCATGGCTTGAAACCGCAACGGTCATGGATCCAGTCGGCACTTATTCGGCCAATTTGTTACCTCTGGGAACGGTCCACAACCTGGTACGGGAGGCGATCAAGCAGGGCCTGGCCCAGCGCAAGGACATGCCGCTTTTCCGCTTCGAGGGACCTATCCGCTTGGAGATGACATTCCACGATACGGCAATGGCCGATGCGGCAGCAATGGTGCCCGGTAGCGAACGTCTGGCACCGCGCACTTGTCTGTACACGGCGGCTGATTTTTTGGAGGCCTTCCGAGTCCACTGGGTCATGATTGTCCTGGCCACCTCAGAACGATGGGTACAGACAGCATAACAACTCACAGCAGTAGCCTATAGCGAGCCCCGGTTCGCTTCAAATATCTTGAATAACGGAGAAAAGTAGCAATGAAAATTGGAACGGCAGAAAGCAAACCTGGTGAGATCGCCTATGGCGTGATCACGGTCGGCTACACGATGGGACGGTTCCCCATCGAGATCCCTGTGGTGATCGTCGAGGGCAGCGAAGAAGGACCTACATTGGCAGTAAGCGGCGCAGTACATGGGGCTGAATTACTAGGACCGATGGGTATCCACGAGTTCTTGCATCAGGTGGACCCCACTAAGGTCAAGGGCAGGATCATTCTCGTGCCTGTGGTCAATCCGGGCGCATTCGAATTCGGTTTGCGTAACACCAAGTGGGATGGGCAGAATCTCAACCGTGAAGGGCTGGGCAAGATCGATGGCACTATCACCCAGCAGATTGCCTACCACTTTGTGCACGACGTCGTCGTAAAAGCTGATGCACTTGTTGACATTCACTCCGGCACCGAAGATGGTTTTGTCTGGTACACGATCTACGAAGCCGCTTGTGAGGGAGTCGATCCGCAGGTGATCGAGAAATCGAAAAAGCTCGCTGTGGCCTTCGGACTACAGGAAATCATGGGGCAATGTCCCGATCGTTGGGCGGGCGGTTACATGGACGATGTACTACGAGCGGGCGTGCCCGCAGTCACCGTGGAGATCGGTGGTGGCGGCGATTACTTCATCAACGGCAAACAGCAGATCGAGATGTGCGCACAAGGCATAACGAACGCAGCGATCCTGTTGGGCATCATGGAAGGAGAGATCGTCACCGAGCTGGATGAAGTCACCTTCTGGCGCGGCGAGGCCGAGATCATCGCTGGAGCAAAAGGTGGCCTACTACGCACCAACGTTCAAATCGGTGATTTCTGTGAAGAAGGCAGTGTTTGGGGCGTGCTCTACGATCCCTATACCGGTATGGAAGTCGAACAACTTATCATGCCCATCGACTGCTATCAGTTGGCCAGCCTGCATCCGTGGCCGGCAGTTCGCCCTGGATCGGCCATGTCGGTTCTGGGCAATAAAATGGGTGATGGCACAGTCAAGGTTAAGAGCATCCTGACTGATGTACCCGTGCGCGTTGGTGGAGCATACAAGACCCGTCGAGATTGAAGACAGAGCGAAATAAAGGAGCAACAACTATGAAAATCGGAACAGCAGAGAGCAAAAAGGGCGAAATCACCTATGGCGTGATCACGGTCGGCTACACCATGGGGCGATTTCCTATCGAGATTCCCATTGTGATCGTCGAGGGTGTTGAGGATGGCCCCACCCTGGCGGTGAGTGGCGCCGTACATGGCGGCGAACTGCTAGGGCCCATGGGCATCCACGAGTTCCTGCATCACATCGACCCGCAGGAGGTCAAGGGGCGAATCGTCCTCGTGCCCGTAGCAAATCCGGGCTCATTCGAGTTCGGGATGCGCTCGACACCATGGGACGAGGTGAACCTGAACCGGGTTGGCCTGGGCAAAGCCGACGGTGGCATCACCGAACAGATCGCCTATCATTTTGCCAACGAGGTTGTTTTGCAAGCCGATGCACTGGTAGACATCCATTCTGGCACCGCTGACGGTTTCGTCTTCTACACCATTTACCGGGCCGAGACCGAGGGTGTCGATCCCCAAGTGCTCGAAATGTCCAAAAAGATGGCTGTAGCCTATGGCCTTCAAGAGATCATGGGCGCAACACCAACGCGCTGGGCCGGCGGCTATATGATGGACATTCTCAGATCAGGTGTACCCGCTATCACGGTAGAAATCGGCGGTGGCGGAGACTACTTCATCAACGGCAAACAGCAGATCGAAATGTGCGCACAAGGCATCAAGAACGTGGCGATCTTGATGGGTATGATGGAAGGCGAGATCATCACCGAACTGGATGAGGTTACCTTCTGGCGTGGCGAGGCTGAAATCATTGCCGGCTCGAAGGGTGGTCTGCTGCGCACTGACGTGCAAATCGGCGATTTCTGCCCGGGAGGCGGTGTGTGGGGCGTGCTTTACAACCCCTACACCGGCGAGGAAGTCGAACGTCTTATCACCCCCATCGACTGCTACCAGTTGGCCAGCCTACATCCATGGCCGTCGGTACGGCCAGGCTCTGCTCTATCTGTACTGGGCAACAAGATGGGCGACGGCACCGTCAAGGTAAAGAGCGTCCTCACTGATGTGCCCGTTCGCACCGGAAAAGCATACAAGACACGTCGAGACTAGATAGACGCTGGCCTTAAGGAGGAAACATGGCTACAGTACCTGGCTTAGATGAACGTGACTCACGCTTCAAACGATTGCGAGAGGCAATGGTGCGCGAGGGTTTGCAGGCCCTGGTGATCGCCGGCAAAGGGCACTGGTGGACCGGTCGCGGCTATTTCCGTTACCTGAGCGACTTTCACCTTTGGGGTCATGATGGCGCGATACTCTTTTCCGTGGAAGGAGACCCCTTTCTGACACTGACAAGCGGGGCAGTCGCCGCCCGCATCGGCCGTCGGGGCTGGATCGACAATGTCCGCGGCGACCCCGAGATCGTTGTTGAGATCATGGCGGAGATGAAGCAACGCGGGCTAACCAAGGGCAAGGTAGGTGTTTGCGGATACGAGTACATACTTCCAGCTGGCATCCATGCCGCTCTGACCAGCGGTTTACCGAATGTCGAATTCGTCAACGCTGATCACGTCATTGATCGGGTACGTTCGATCAAGAGTCCTCTGGAAATTCAGCAGCAACGGGAGCTCTGGGTCTTGGCCAAAGCGGCTATGGCACGTTATGTCGATGAACTGGAAGCAGGAAAGAGCGAGTGGGAGGTTGCCGCTGCCGCCAGTCAAGTGGTTCTGGCCGGCGGAGGTCGAGACATCCTTGTCTTCTTCGGTGGCAACATCCCCGCAAACCGTCCCGTGAGCCTGGAGGGAATTCTGGGCTATCACATGGAGATTACAGGCCCCAGTGGTCACTGGTGTGAGTTAACTGTGACCCTGGCGTTTCGGGAACCGACTGACCTCGAGTTTAAGCGCATGGCGTCTGAGTTGCGCGCTTACGAGGAGATTCGTCATCAGGCCCGTCCCGGTGCACGCCTGAGCGATGTCACCGCCATCCTTGAAAGAGTCTATCTCGAAGACGGCTGGAAATTAGCCCCCGAGCAGTCGCCCCACCATGACCTGCACGGCCAGGGAATGGACACTATCGAGTGGCCGCTATGGGGTAACCTAGACACCCGCCAGGATACCCTCTTCGAGGAAGGCATGACATTCTCCTTCCACCCCAGACGCAACCTACTTCCTGAAGTCCGAACAACCGGCATCAACGAAAATATCCTCATCACGGCTGATGGAATCGAGCGCCTCTCTGAGCCGTGGGACCTAAACTGGCGCGTGGTTAAGTAAGCTAGGTTTTGTTGACGTTTCGATGAATTCATCACAAATGGAACAAATTCAACCTTTGGCCTGATAACAACAAATGTCAACAGAACCTAGGATAGAGAGGAAAAAGTATGGCTACGAAGCCTGGAATTGAAGAGCGCAATTTGCGTTTCGAGCGACTGCGAGAGTCGATGTCGAGCGATGGTCTAGACGCACTGATCCTCGCCGGCAAAGGCCACTGGTGGACAGGCCGTGGCTATTTTCGGTATCTGACCGACTTCCATCTGTGGGCTCACGACGGCGCGATCCTGATGCCATTGGCGGGTGAGCCGATGTTAACGCTGACCAGCGGTGCAGTGGCGGAGATGATCGCAGAGAACGGCTGGATCAGCGATGTGACCGGCGACCCCAAGATCGTCGTAGAAATCGCTCGGGCGATGAAGCGCAAAGGGCTGACCCGGGGCAAGGTGGGAATTGCCGGCTACAGCCAAACCATGGGTGTCGGCACTTACGAGATCCTCGCCAACAGTCTACCTAACGTTGATTTCGTCAACGCCGACCACGTTATGGATCGAGTTCGGGCGATAAAAAGCCCTTTGGAAATCGAGCAAAATCGAGAACTGTGGGTGCTGGCCAAAGCAGCCATGGAACGCTTTGTCGAGGTGTTGGAGTCGGGTAGAACTCAGGCAGAACTGGCTGCCGAGGCTTGCAAGGTCGTCCTGGCCGGAGGTGGTCGTGATCTGCTGGTATTCTTCAACGGTGACATCCCAGGAGAGAAAATCGTCTCCCTCGACGGACTGGTAGACTACCACATGGAGATTACAGGGCCGAGTGGTCACTGGTGCGAGTTGAACGTTACCTGTGCATACCGAGACCCCACCCCTTTAGAATTGAAACTGATGGAGACAGAGTTGCGCGCATACGACGAGATACGAAAGCAAGCCAAACCTGGCGTACGGCTTAGTGAACTGACAAGTACCTTGGAACAAGTGTACATTGAGGACGGCTGGAAGCTAGCCGAAAAACAATCTCCGCATCACGACATTCACGGCCAGGGAATGGACGCAATCGAGTGGCCATTATGGGGAAATCTGGATACAGCGCAGGATGCTGTATTGGAGGAAGGAATGACCTTCTCTTTCCATGCCCGCCGTAACATTGAACCCTTTGCCGGTTTCACTCACATCGACGAGAACATCGTCGTTACCGCAAACGGCGCCGAGCGGTTTTCTGTACCCTGGGATCTACGCTGGCGCGAGATGCCATGAGAAAAGCATCGCCTAGATTTCACCGAGATTTAGTTTTGACCCGCGACGTACGTTATGCTAGGCTCGTCACGTTGTGTTTGTCGGTTTTCAACATCTGCATGTACGGCATTTTGTCTGGCAAACGGGTCATCGCCTATTGCGTCCATCCCTATCCTCCCGGTCGCCCAGGTAAGGAGACATCCTGGTCATGATGATCGAACTTCCACCTGAGGAATATACCGCAAGACTCGACAGGGTTCGAGAAGCCCTGCGAGACGCAGAAAGGGACGCCCTCTGTATCTTCAGTGCAGTAAGCATTTTATACTTAACCGGCTTTCGGCACTCGCCGAGTGAGCGCCCTGTGGTTTTACTCGTGCCAGCCGACGGTGAACCGGGCATCCTCGTCCCAGAGTTGGAAGAGGCGCATCTGCCGATCCGTGTACCCTGGCTCAAGACTGTACAGGTCTATCCGGAGTATCCCGGTCTCCGCCATCCGATCGAGTACCTTGTTGAGCTTATCACCAGGATGGGCCTCTCGCCCAACCGCCTGGCAGCCGACTCCCTCTCTTATGGCGCACCGGGTTACCGTGGCCCTTCGTTGTCCGACATCTTGGGCGGCATCAAGATCGCAACCTGGCCCCATTTAATCGAGGAAATGCGGATGATCAAGTCCCCGGCCGAGATCCAACTTATCCGTAACTCGGTCATCTTTGGCAATATGCAACATCGCTTCATCCAGGATATCATCGCGCCTGGCAAGACGGAGATCGAAGTCAGTCTCGTGGCTTGCGCCGAGGGGGTGAGTATGATGTTCGATGAATTAACGAAGCTGGGCATCGACTATATTGGCCAGGACAACGGCAGCATCCCTGTGCCCGGAGGGCTGATTTCCGGCCCTACCAGCGCCTTGCCTCACCCGTTAGATACCAACCGTCCCATGGAGGCCGGCGATGTTATCATTAGTTGGTCCGGCGGCGCCATTCTGGACGGGCACTCCAGCGAACTAGAACGTACTATGATCCTGGGTACGCCTACGGCGGAGCAGCGGCGGCTCTTCGACATCATGCACACAGCCCAAGACATCGCCTTCGAGACAATTCGGCCAGGGATACCCTGTAAAGAGGTGGATGAGGCGGTCTACGATTTCGCGGACAAGGCCGGCGTGTTGCATATGCGCCACCATCACACAGGTCACGGCCGGGGCTACGAGGGGCATGAGATGCCTTTCTTCGATCTCGGCGATGAAACAATTCTGCAGCCCGGCATGGTAATGAGTGTAGAGCCGGGTTTCTATGCGCCCGGTATTGGTGGTTTCCGCCATTCCGACACCATTGTTGTGACAGAGTCTGGCTGCGACATTTTGACAAACTACCCGCGCAGTTTGGAGGAGCTGACGATAGCAGTCTAGCCTCATTACACATCTGCCCCATAGCACAAGACGTGTTGGCAATCAACGACATTAGCAAAACGCACTTGCTGTAAGAAAAAAGGAGGTGATGGATAGCATAAACTTAAGCTTCGAGTCTCGGCTGTTGAACAGCCAAAAGTGTCCCCACCGATCGTGAGTAAGGCTTTTTCAGAAAATGATGATCCCGTTCAGCCTGAAAAAGCCCCAAGCGAATACCTGAATCGCGTGAATCTCTGGATTATTGTTTCCTGGTATTCGCCTAAACCCATCTAGAACCATTGACCTTTGTCAAGGAGAGCCAAAAATGAAGAGCAAACTGTTTTTACCACTCAGCCTGATCCTGGTAGCCGTCATGCTGGTAACTGGCTGCGTTGCGCCGGCCGCTCCAGCCGCTCAGCCGCCGGTCGTAGAGGAGGAACCTGCTGCCGAAGCACCGGCAGTGGAAGAAGCCCCCGCCGAGGTGCAAAAGACCCTGACAGTCGGCATTGCCGAGGATGTCTCGTCACTGGATCCGCCCACGGACTGGGCCATCGTCACCACCTGGGTCGTCTCGAACATGTTCGACTGCCTCGTGTGGCGCGGCCGCGTGGACCATGATGATTTCGCACCGGTGCTGGCTGAAAGTTGGGAGATCATTGACGACCTCACCTGGCGATTCAAGTTACGAGAGGGTGTCAATTTCCACAACGGCGAACCTTACAACGCCGAGGCAGCTAAATTCAGCATCGACCGCATCCTCAACGATGATCAGATGATCGTGCATTCTCAGTGGACACATATCGACGAGGTAAAAATCGTCGACGATTACACCATCGATATCGTAACAGCCTATCCCGTTCCCGACATGCTCTCTAAGCTTGCCGGCACAGGCTGCGGTAACGTTCCGCCCAAGCTAGTGCAGGAGATCGGCAAAGATGAATTCGCCAAGAACCCGGTCGGCACCGGTCCCTTCATGTTCAAAGAATGGGTGCGCGATGATCACATCTCCATGGTCGCCAATCCTGATTATTGGCAAGGTCCTGCGGAGATCGAGGAACTGACATTTCGCGTCATCCCCGAGCCTTCCACAAGGGTGGCTGAACTGTTGACCGGAGGCGTTGACATCACCGATCCGGTCGAACCGCAAGACTGGGATCGCATCGAAGAGGCCGAGGGCCTCGAATTGATCAAAGCTCCTACGACCCGGACGATGTTGCTTGTACACCGCGCCGATGAGGGCTTTGTTACCGCAGATCCGTTGATTCGTGAGGCCATCGACTACGCCATCGATGACGCCGCCTTAGTGGAGCTGATCGGAGACATGGGTACCCCGGTACTCTCGCGCGTAACGCCACCGACCATGTCATGGAGTCCCGACTATTTCGACCAGTACAACTACGATCCCGAGAAGGCGAAGGCGCTGATGGAGGAGGCGGGATACGACGGTGAGCCGATTACCTTGCACTCTACGACATCCTGGTTCTTACAGAAAGAAGTGGCCGAGGCGACTGCTGCCATGTTGACCGAAGCCGGATTCAATGTTGACCTTCAGATCATGGAACCCAGCACCTTCCGCGAACAGGTCTACTATCCACAAGACGCCAACAAAGAGATTATGATGCTGGCGCTTGGCAATAGTTTCTTCGATCCCTGGATCGCCATGAAGGGCTTCCACTCCGGAGAGTCCCGCCAGCGTTCCCATTGGAAGAACGAAGAATTCGATGAGCTTTGGCGATCCGCCTTGGTGGAAATGGACCCGGAGGTTCGGGAGCAGATGTTCCTCGATATGCAGGCCCTTGTGGCCGAAGGACGGCCGTACAACACGCTGTATTTCATGAAGACCGCGTACGGCAAGGACAAGAGCCTGGATTGGCCGATCCCACCCGATAACTTCTACTGGATGCACAACGCTCATTTCACCGAGTAGCTGCTGATAGGCCGAGAGGGGACGTCGTATGATGTCCCCTCTTTGCTGAGAGTTCGACAATAAATAGGTTTCCGCCCAGGAAAGTTAACTCGTGCAACGATATCTGATACGCCGTGTGTTGGAGATTATCCCGACGATCTTCATCCTCACACTGATCGTCTTCTTCGTCATCCGTTTGAAGGGTGATCCGATAGCTCAATTGGCGCCCTTCGATCTGAACCAAGAGGAGATCGAGATGCTGCGTAGCGCCTATGGGCTCGACCAGCCGTTGCATATCCAGTATTGGAAATTCCTCTCCAAGCTGGTGGTGGGCGATTTCGGCAGATCTATGCGCTATCATGCCCCTGCCATGCCGATCGTGCTCGAACGCATCCCCGCCACCCTAGAGCTTGCCTTTGCTGCCCTGATATTTTCGCTTGTCATATCCTTACCCCTTGGGATAACTTCGGCCCTAAAACCCAACTCTCTCCTGGATCTGGTCGCCACGACCTTCTCGGCCATTGGCCGCGCCATGCCGTCGTATTGGCTTGGAATCATGTTAATCTTATTTCTGGCAGTGGCCTATCCCATTTTCCCGGTTTCTGGTCGAGACAAGCCAGGCAGCATCATTCTGCCCATGGTCACTCTGGGCCTGGGACTGGCGACAACCTTGACCCGCATTATCCGCTCCAGCATGCTCGAGGTTGTTCGCCAGGATTACATCACCACGGCCAGGTCAAAGGGATTACATGACCGCGTCATCCTCATCAAGCATGCGCTTCGAAACGCCTTGATTCCAGTGATCACTGTCTTCGCTTTGCAGATGGCGTGGCTTTTCAGTGGTGTGGTAATCGTGGAAACGGTCTTTGCCTGGCCCGGCATGGGGCGCCTGTTGGTCAAGGCAGTTCAGACCCGAGATATGGCCGTAGTGCAGGCCGGTATATTCATTGCCGCCATGGCAGTTTTGATCATCAACCTACTCACAGATGTTATCTATACAGTCGTCGATCCCAGGATCAGTTATGACTGACATCGAGACGCTATTTTATTGCCGCGCTTTGCTTCATCAACCGGCGCCTCTAGCCTCCCCTGGAATGCTCAATGACTGAAACATCGCCATCAATGCCCCAATTGAAGCCGGCAAGAACACGACGGAACTATATGTTGAGCCGTCTGCGCAAGAGCCCGGTCGGGATCATCGGCGTGATTATCGTCGGACTCGTATTCTTCATGGCCATTTTTGCACCCCTGATCATGCCGCACGATCCCACGGAATTCGATTTCAAGCAAAGGCTGGTTCCCCCCGTCTGGCAGGAAGGAGGATCCTGGGATTACATTCTCGGTTCGGATCAAATGGGCAGGGACCTGCTCAGCCGTCTCATTATCGGATCACGTATCTCCGTTCTCGTCGGCATAAGCGCCGTATTAATTGCTGGCTCTCTCGGAATCTCAGTGGGTCTTCTGGCAGGCTTTCGCGGCGGCTGGATCGACTCCGTATCCATGCGCGTTGTAGATGCCTTTTTCGCCGTCCCCTTCATCCTGATGGCGATGACCATCGTGGGAATGCTCGGCCCCAGCGTCCTGACTGTGGTAGTAACCCTGGGATTGGTGCAATGGCAGAGCTACGCTCGCGTGGTGCGAGCCGAGGTGTTGACCTTGCGGGAGCGCGAGTACGTGACCGCAGCTCACGTGATTGGCCAGTCCCATTTCAAGATCGCCTCTCGTCACATCCTGCCCAATGCCATGGCCTCGGTGATCGTACTGGCAACATTGCAGGTAGCGGCCACCATCATCGCCGAATCAGCGTTGAGCTTCCTGGGCGTGGGCGTGCAGCCCCCTACAGTAACTTGGGGTTTGATGCTGGCCGATGGTCGAAACTATTTGGCCGGCGCCTGGTGGCTGGCCACATTCCCGGGAGTGGCGATCACAATTACAGTCCTCGGCATCATTTTCCTGGGGGATTGGCTGCGCGATGTCCTCGATCCCAGGCTGCGAGGAACAGGAGAAGCCTAGCCGAAAATAGTGGTCTGAAGGCTCTCCATTGGATACAACATATTTATTCACAGAACAGGAGAAAACAATACTATGAAAGTTGGAGATATCGTTGGACAGTCCGGTCAAAAGGTCAGAGGTCGGCTACTTGTCACCTATACGACGGCGCAGATCCCCGTCGAACTGCCCGTCACGATTGTCATGGGCGCAAAGCCGGGCAGAACGCTGGTGGTGACTGCAGCCCTGCACGGACGCGAGGCTATCGGCCCTCTTGGCCTAGGTAAAGTGCTACGAGAGATCGATCCTAGTCAAATGAGTGGCAACCTGATCGCCGTGCCCTGTGTGAACATGAGTGGTCGCGAGTTCGACCAGCGCCATGTCCTTTGGGACGATAAGGACCCGAACCGCCAGAAATCGGGCAAAAAGGATGGCACGGTCACCGAGCGACTTGTTTATCACCTGTTCCATGAAGTGATCCTGAAAGGTGACGCGCACGTCGATATCCATTCCAGCAGCTCGGTTGGGCTTGTCTGGTATACACTCTATCATGAGACCAAGGACACTTCTCCTGAGACGCTACGTAAAACGAAAGAAATGTCGATGGCGTTCGGTCTCGAACAAGTAATGGGCAAGACACCCTGGCACGGTACCATTCTGGAGGAAAGCATGAACGCGGGCATCCCCGCCATTACGCCCGAGGTCGGGGGCGGTGGGGATTTCTATCAGAACGGACGCAAGCAGATCGATTGGTGCGCTCGTGGCATTGTCAACGTGATGAAGTTGATGGGCATCTTGCCAGGTGAGATCGAGACTGAGTCGAACAAAGCGATCATCTGGGATGGTCATACCGAGATTTTGAATGACGGCAGAGGAGCGCTGATGCTTGTGGAAGCCAAGCGCGGACAGATGCTCAAAAAGGGCGACCTCTTCGCCATCAAATACGACCCGACAACGGGTGATGAGCTGGCCAGGTATTATGCGCCGGCCGACGGCACGGTTCTCAACACCGGCCTGGTCTGGCCCCACTGCCCACCGAATCAGTTCCTGGGTGTGTTGGGCGATAAAATGGACGAAGTCGATCTAACAACTCACCAGTGGACGTGGGAGTAATAGGCTATGAAAACCCTGGTGACCGGCGCCATCGGCTTCGTTGGGATCAACGTTGTTCGGCTGCTGGCCGAGCAGGACAATCAGGTGGTGGCACTGTACCGCACCCCGCCCGATCAAGACGCACTTGACTTTCTAGAGCCGGTTCGTGATCGTATAGATCTGTTGCCGGGAGATGTTGAGGATCAAGAGCAGCTGTCGGCCATTGTGCAGGAGCACAGACCCGAGGGCATCATCCACGGCGCTGCTATGACGCCAAGGCCCGAGACCGAGCGTGCGATGCCGGCGCGTATCATGAACATCAATTTCATGGGCACGATAAAGGCCCTTGACGCAGCCAGAGAAAATGGCGTTCGCTCGTTCGTCTATGTCAGTTCCAACGGCCTCTACGGCGGCATAGAGGACCCCACCAAACCGGTGACAGAAGATACGCCGGCTCGTGGCGATAATCTCTATGCCATCGCAAAAGTCGCCAGTGAGGCGGTCTGCAACCGCTATAAGAACATGTACGGGATAAACACCGTTTCGGGTCGCGTCTGCGCAACGTATGGTCCCATGGAAAGGCCGACTCGGTCTCGAACCGGAATGTCGGCGATCTGTGAAATGGCCAGAGCGCTGCTTGAGGGGCAGGTTCTGCGAGTTCGGGGTGTAGAAGTTGCCCGGAGCTGGACCCACGTTGCCGACATCGCAGGCGAGTTGATTGCGCTCCTGGAGGCTCCCAAACACAGCTACGATGCCTACAATGTCTCCTACGGAGTCGCCTACACTTTGCAGCAGGTGCTGGACGACTTCACAACGGTGGAGCCCAAGTTCCGTTACGAGATCGTCGGTCCAAATGACGAGGCAGATGTGGCTTATGGGCCTGATGCGCAGCGGGGTCCCCTGGATATCACCCGAATGCGAGAGGATATCGGTTTCCAACCCAAGTTCGACCTGGCAACAGGCATAGCAGACTACATGACCTGGTTACACTCAACGACTGTATAGTCTATTCAAAGGATAAAAAGGATCATTATGAAAATCAGCAACATCGAATGTGGGCGTGGCGAACGCGCTTTTGGTTACATGCAGGTGGATGAGACCCGCGGTCGTATTCCGGTCAGCATCCCTATCAATATCGTCCGTGGAATAGAAGATGGACCGACCTTACTGGTGGACGCAGCGCTCCACGGTGAGGAGAACATTGGCACGGTAGCCATTGGGCAACTGCTACGCACACTGGAACCCAAGGATATCAAGGGAACCCTGATCGCTGTGCCGGTCGTCAACACAGCCGGATTCGAGTTTCAGCAACGAGAGGTGACTTGGGACGGCAAGGACTTGAATCGTCAGGGAGAAGGCGACCCCGATGGCACCGAGGCGCAGCGTCTAGCCCACGCCTACCTTAATGAGGTTGTGTATAAAGCAGACTACTACATCGACATCCATTCCGGAGGACCCGATGCATTCGTGTGGTACACAATCTACGAGGATTCACCAGACTTGGCCCCCAAAGTGGTGACTGATAGCAAGCAAATGGCCCTGGCGTATGGTTTGATAGATGTGTTCTGCCGCACGCCCTGGCACGGCACGCTACATGAGGTCACTGTGCGCAGAGGAATTCCCACTATCAGTCCCGAGATGGGAGGTGGTGCAGACTTTATGTGGAACGGCCAGGAGATGGTGGACATCGGTATGCAAGGAATCGTCAACGTAATGATCATGCTGGGCATGTTGGATGGCACGATGGTACTCCAAGGGCCAAAAACCAAAATCTGGGATGCCAAGCATGAGATCACTAGCGGTCCCCACCATGGCATCTTTATGCGCAAGCGCCAATGGGGTGAGAGAATGAAAAAGGGCGAGGTCTACGGTACCATGTACCACCCCTACACCGGAGAGAGTCTGGCCGACATCCTCGCGCCCGAGGACGGCACGATTCTTAACAGCGGCCGAGTATGGCCGGTAGTGGTGCGCAACCGCTTCGCCACTATCCTGGGAGATATGGTGGAGGAGATAACGCTGAGCGAGTCGGAGTTGGCGCAATTCATGTAGTGTCGAGCGCTCGTATACTCTGCGAGTGGTGTATCAATAAACCTGTAGTCGAGGCTTTTGGGCATCTTGCGCTACGTTACCAGCAAAAGCCTCGACTCTTAGCTTTTTCAGAACAATAAGGATGGAAATATGAAGATCGGGAATATCGAATGCAAGCCCGGGGAGCGCACATTTGGCTATCTGGAAGTGGATCGCACCGTCTCGGAGTTGCCCATCAGCATACCTCTGACAATCCTGTGCGGACCTAAAGAGGGCCCGACGCTGGTCGTCGATGCCGCACTCCATGGCGATGAGAACGTGGGCAGTGTAGCTATCGGCCAGTTCCTACGCAATATCGATGTAAGCGAAATCAAGGGAACGGTGATAGCGATTCCAGTGGTCAATACATCCGGATATGAGTTCCAGCAGCGCGCAGTGATGTGGGATGGCAAGGACCTCAACCGCCAAGGCGGCGGAGACCCCAACGGTACGGCTGCACAGCGCCTGGCCTACACCTATTTCCAGGAGGTGGTTGCCAAAGCAGATGCATTCATCGACATCCACTCAGGCACGCCCGATGGCCTCGTTTACTATACCTTTTACGAGGCACATCTGGAGGGCACGAAACCGGAAGTTATCGCGCGCAGTAGAGAGATGGGGCTTGCCTTCGGCCTGGCAGACGTATTCTCTGAGACCCCATGGCCCGGTACGTTCGAGGAGGTGGCCCTCAAGCATGATGTCCCATCCATCTCGGTCGAGATCGGCGGCGGTTCTGACTGGCGTTATCGCGGGCAGTCGTTCATCAATGAATGCGAGCGGGGCATCCGCAATGTGATGATTATGTTCGGGATGTTGGATGGCAAGATCGTGACCAATGAGCCACAGGCTAAAATTTGGCGTATCACCCATGAAGTATTCAGCGGTTCCTATCAGGGTTACTTCTTGCGCAACCCTGAATTGGGTCCTGATTTTGGGATGGCGGTACAGAAGGGAGATGTGTACGGCTCCATGTATCATCCCTTTACCGGCGCCAAGTTGGGCGATATCCTGATACCCGACGACGGCTATTTGCTGCAAAGTGCTCGCCTCTGGCCGGTCATCCCGCGCAATCGTTTCCTGACCATTATCGGCGACCTGGCGGAGGAAGTAGCGTTGGAGACAACTTCGTTTGCCCACTTACTGGCGTCGAGTGCCGCACCTTAGATCTCGCCAGTATCAAACTCATATAGACTGAACGAACCTGGGCTACCTCAAACATGAATATTACAAACGATAGACTTCGAGTAGGAGTTGTAGGCGCCGATATCCACAAGCGAGGATTCGGTGCGCGGGCACATTTGCCGGCTGTCTTGGCATCGCCGGCGGTACAGCTAGACGCGATCTGCACTGCACACCCAGAGACTGCCAAAGAGTCGGCGGCTATATGGGGGGCACCCAAATACTACAGCGACCATCGCGATTTGGTTGGTGATCCCGACATTGATCTGATAACCATTGCCGTCACCGTGGAAGCGCACTATCCTATCGCAAAGGCTGCAATGGAGGCAGGCAAGACAGTTTACTGCGAATGGCCGTTGGCTTCTAACCTAGATGAGGCGCGCGATCTGGCGGATCTAGCCCATGCTCAGGGTGCTGTCGCCATGGTGGGCATGCAGGGACGATTCTCACCGGGTGTGCAATACCTTAAGGAACTATTGGATGACGGATTAGTCGGCCGCCCCCTCTTTTTCCACCTCACTCACTTTCTACCCCGCTTCCCTGTCCGTTCCGATCATTGGTGGTCAGCCACCAAAGAGGCAGGAAGCGGCGCGCTCAACATTGCGTTGGCCCATGCTACCGAGCCGACTCAATTTCTATTGGGTCAAATTGCGGCAGTATGCGGCATGGCTGGCACACTATTACCAGGTGATTACTTTAGCGATACCGGAGAACCGTTCGACTGGACTGCCGAAGACACCGTAGCTGTGATGGCACGCACGGAGGAGGGGGTGCAGGGCGTGATCCACGTTAGCAATATTGGAACGCAGCGATCGGGCTTCCGCTTGCAGATCTTTGGAGATCAAGGGCAGGTTTTGATCCAGGCTCCCCGCTATGTTTCTTACACACCTACCCGTCTTTTCAAGGCCGTTCGGGGGGAAGCTGAACTGTTAGAGATCCCGGTTCCGGCCCATTTCTACCACGTCCCTGAACTGAGTGAAAATGAGACGGGCTATAATATTGCAGAAGCGTTGGTAACGCTGGCAAGTGCCCACCGCAGCCAGACAAGCGTCCGCCCTGATTTGTCCGATGGCTACCACATGCATCTTTTGGTGGATGCTATTCGCCGTTCGGTTGACCAAGGTGCTTGGGTTGATGTTTAAAACTTAGAACAGAAAAACATGCAGAATTACGGCCTGAACTGGCCGTAATTCTGCATGTTATCTGAGATCTTAGTCCTTAGAATCCTGCGGCAGTTCCCACGCGGCGTGGGTCAGCGCTGCTGTTGAGCAAGCCGGTTTCAGGGTCTCGCCAATTGATCTGGAAGGAGCCCATGCTGGTGTTGTAGGGCTCTAAGGGCCGCAGAAGGATACCCATTTGAGCGAGACCGGTCGCAACCTCTGTGGGGATGCGGCTCTCTATCTCGAGCATGTAATCATCGTACAAGGGGAACATGCGAGGCAGCACTGATGCCTCATAGGGATCCATACCGTAATCGAGAATACTGGTTAGCACCTGCGGAATCGTGGCGTAGACATAGCCTGGCGTCCCCAAACCCAACCAGGGCCTGCCCTCGCGTAACACGATGGTGCTGCCGATCATCGATCGCATCCTACCACCACCTGCGAACCATCCTTCCATGGGTGCGGCCATGGATGTTTTGGCGTGGCTGCCAACCATGGGCACACCATCGACTACCATGCCCGGTATGCCGCCCGCCTGCAGCGTATTCATCGATTGCGCCCAATTGCCTGCCGGGTCAACGATACTCAGCTCGCAGCTTCCTGAGGGTTGGTGCTGTGCGTTAGTGGCGATGGGGCTGATACCGCCGGCAGCCAATGCAGCATTCCCGGTGACAATGCGCACATGATCGCTCAAGTCCTTCTTGGGCCTACTGCGCCAGATGATGTCGGCTACAATCGCGTGGAATTCAGAGGAGAGCCACCGGTCCACCGGCACCTCAAAAACGGCCGGATCTCGCAGCATGCCCAATTCCCAATGAGCGTAGCGCAGCGCGTGTGCCATCACATAAAGCGCCTCGGCTGTCTCAGTGTAGTGGCCCAACGACTCAAGGTCAAACTGCTTCAAAATGCCAAGTACCAGAGCACTAAATACGCCGGTTCGCTGAGGTGGGTAGTACTGAATGACCTCATCTCCGCGGTGCTCGTAGCGCAACGGATCAACCCACTGGGGCGGTATGGCCGTCATATGCGCCAGGTTAATCGGCCAGCCCAAGGCGTTTGCCGCCGCTACAAAATGCTTTGCCCAGTCACCTTCGGTGAAATAGCCCGGCCCTTCTGTAGCCACCCGTCGCAATGTCTTCGCCAGATCTGGATTTCTGAAGCGCTCCCCCACATCCGGAAGAAACCCGTCGGGTGTGAATAGTGCCCGGCCTGATGGAAAGTATGTATAGAGGCGGAGGTCTGCCTGTAAAGCGGCATACTCAAAGGAGGACATGACATGCCCTTCCTCCGCCGCCTCGATGGCCGGTTCACATAGATAATCCCACGGTTTGCTGGCGAATCGTTCGTGTAACGCGGCCATTGAGGGCATAAAGCCGGGAATACACGCGCACGGGTTGTGGCCAGGTCCAGAGAGATGCACCTCAGGCAATCCAGGAACAGAACGAAAGGGGGGTAGTCCAGGAACAAGGGTTCCTGAACCGTTCAGTTGATAGGTGCGACCCGTGGCAGCCTCCCAATATAGAAACGAGACGCTGCCAGTATGGTTGGTCATGTGTGGTTCCACCACGGCCTGGATCATGCTACCGGCAATGGTTGCATCAACTGCGTTACCACCCTCTTTCATGACTTGCAGCATCGTGTCGGTAACAAGGCTGTGTGAGCTGCTGCACACAGCCTGATTGTTTTTTACGACGGGCTTTGGCCCGAACTTCCCAGCCATGACGTCAGCCGGTGCTCCTTACCTGGTCGAGGACATCCTTAAAGCGATTCATGCCCTCTCGCAGATTCTCCTCTGTAGTCAGAAAAGCGATGCGAATATAGTTCTCGTTGGGCGCCCCGAAACAAGAGCCAGGAATCGTCAACACGTGTCCGTCGTGTAGGAGCTTGAACGCCAGATCAACGTCCTTCACGCCTGTTCCACTGACGTCAGCAAAAAGGAACTGGCCACCCTGAGGGATTCCGTAGGGCAAGCCCATCTCATCCAGAGCATCCAGCACCAGTTGGCGTCGTCTTACAAGCACGTCAGTCATCATATGAGATGCATCCTGTGGACCGGTGAGGGCCGCCAGGGCAGCGTGTTGCTTGGCGATGGAAGAGCCGCCACTTAGAGCCTTTTTTAGCTCCTTGAAACGTGCCATAAGATCAGCCGGACCGACCACCCAGCCTACCCGCCAGCCGGTCATGGCATAGGCTTTGGAGACGGCATTCAGGGTAAGGGTGCGTTCCTTGCCGCCTGGTAGGGCAGCCGGTGTCGCATGAATGAAATCATCGAATATGAATGTATCGTAGATGTCGTCAGCCAAGATCAGAAGATCGTATCGAATGGCGATGTCCAGCATCGCTTGCATATCCTCGGGCGAAATGACATTGGCGTTAGGATTACCTGGCGAGATCAGCAACATCGCCCGCGTGCGCTCGGTGATGGCTGCCTCAACACGCTCGGGACGGATGCGGAAGTCATCCTTGGATTCGGTGAGCACGGGCTGCAAGACACCGCGCGCAAAACGCAAGGAGTCTCGGTATGAATTATAATTGGGTTCGGGGAAGAGCAAGCCATCCCCTTCGTTCAGTGCCGTAAGGTGCATCAGTCGTATGGCCTCAACCCCACCGTTGGTAACACATACTTCGGTCGCCGGGTCGACATCTATGCCGTTGTGTGCCTTGACTCGCCGTGCAATGGCCTGGCGCAGAGCCAGGATCCCTTCGGGTGGCGACGGTTCATCGACGTGGTGGAGCATGGCTTGACGAGCGGCTTCTATAGCGTGTGCAGGGGTATCGAAATCGGGGTCTCCTCTACCCAGCGGTACGATATCGTCGTATTGTCCTGCCTCGTCAAAAAGTTGGTACATCAGCGCCGAACCTGCTTCCTGCTGCTCAAAAGCAGCATCGGCCGCTTGTCTTGTTTGCATGGTGTTCACATGATTCTCCTAAAATGAGCAGTCTAATTCAGTAGTTGAAGTGCGTCGGCGATGGCATTGTCTGGTGTGACCGATAATCGGATAACACCGCGAACACCGAAGTCTGCCCCATCCGCAAAACCTAAACCATTCCTGCGCAAGGTTGGGGCTGTCATGATCTCTGACAGTTCGACTGCGACAAGGTTAACAGAATCACCCACAAGTCTCTTACCGTTCAACCCTTCGACAGCCTGCTGATGGAGCGGGGCCAAGGTCTGGTACTGCGCGTCGTGAAGTTCTGGAAATAGCTCAGCGACCTTGATAGCACAAAGCTGATCAATCGTGCTGGTGCAGATAGAGATAGCTTGCTTATCTCGAGTGATCTTATTGCACCAATCGGGGTTGCTGGCGATGCAGCCGATATATAGCGGTTCCAACCCAACGCCTGGGAAGGCCTCGCCCACCAGCACCGCCTGTTCGTCCATACCAGGTTCGTGCCAGATCGACCGGTAGCCATCTACCCATGGTGCCATGCCCTGATCCCAAATCACTGCTGCCTCGTATTGGACAGCGAGTCGGGCGATCTCTGCCACAGCTGCTGCTGCAAATGCTGCTCCGGTCAATCGCACCGGCGACTCAAGGAAGAGAACCTTGGCGCCGCTTTCGAGAGCCTCGCCAATGCCATCTATCGTCGGTAAAAAACCAGCCTCCCGTTCGGTTGGCAGTGGGTATGTCGCCTCCAGTGGCCGTATACCCAGCGCTTTGCGTGCGCCCGGATGCACAACCTCGGGAAGGGCAACAGGGCCGAGCAAATTGCCCAATGTTTGGATCGAGAGAAACCGTGCCTCTTGCATCCCTGCCGTGACAAGCACATTGGCGGTTTCGATACCGGAAAAGCCGGTCGCCTGCATGTGATCCGCCAGAGCCTGTCGTAGTGCAGGCATGCCCGGCACGGGCACGTAGTGAGTCTCCCCTGCCTGCAATCGCTCGTTGACATAGTCGACGATTGCAGGGTCGAGTGGCATTGTCGGTTGATCGGCACTAATGTCTTTGGGCGTGCTACCGATAGGCATCAGGGTTGGCGCCAGTAACAAATCGTTGACTACATGACGTTGAAGTATTGCGTCTTTGGTGCGGGATTTGACCATTCTGGTGATTACCTCCTCTTTTAAGAGACCTGACTATGGTATTATGAGACTGCCGAAGAACTACGCATTGTTACGGTGCATATGCTCCCGGAGCGCTCGTTTGGCCGATTGTCGTCGAACACACTGTTTATGGGGAATACCGACAATCTTCATCGAGCAATATCAAACTGCTGACTGTCAACTGTTGACAGATATAACGATTTGAGTTATATCATATACTGAAATCTGTGTCAATCATCGGGCTCCCAAAAATAGCGATTTCGCCTTTGGTTTTTGTAGCCAAAATCCACACACCATTAACCTGCTGATACCCGAGTTGATCACGCCTTTTATTGACGTAGACCAAGTCTTACGGCAAGAAATTTCTATTGAATATCTAGGTTTTTCATTGTGACAGCAAATGGAAGGATTGGACTTTTGACAAAGCTTAACCCAGCTCGACGTGAGTCGAGTTGAAATCGAACCTTTACAATTGGATAATCGAGCCGAAATCAGGCCACTTGGGCGCTTTGCCGGCTTTTGACGACCACTTTTTGGCGTGGCCGTTTG
>JAAENG010000097.1 GCA_024224665.1 Chloroflexota bacterium
ACCCTCCGACAATATAATCTCTTTCCAGGCCGCCAAGCACAAGCGCCTACAGCCTATCTCCAGCACAAATCAGCAGGTCGCCTGAGCACGCTCTAACTCAAAAAGGACACACCCATGTCAAATGACCTTACTTCTGGGTGTCGTCAGCGGCTTCATTTCCATCACAATCGGCAGTGAGTCAAAATAGCACGTGAATATGCTTCCAAGTCGCTGAGATGGTGTTGCAAGATGGACTTGAGCACTTCAACATCCAGAACCTCATATCCGTGAACGGCAAGGTTTCGGAATCCAACCATGCTTGTCATCTGGGAGGAAATGCCTGGGGAGAGAATATTTGCACGCTGTAGAAGGGTAAAGTTCTCTCTCAATGTTGTCGGTAGACCCAATCCTTCGGCTGCTATTACATGGGCTGCCAAATCAATAGCGGCCTGGATAGCTCTCTGCAAATTTAGCACAAAGATGTCCTGAACATCGATATCATCCAGGCGATTAGGTTCGAGTTGTGTAACCTGTCGAATGCGTTCCAAACATCTGTGAATAGTTCCTACTTTTGCATAAACGATATCAGGATCAATCATAGATGCTCACATGGCGCAGGTTTTTTTCGATCACCTGACGTACTTGTTTGAGATCGAAATACTCGTTTATTGTCTTTACGAAAAAACTGTTCACGCTGCTCGGGTCATGGTTAAGGATACAAATACCCTTTTTCAGCACTTGATAGCCGAGAATGGGGGAGACTTGATTCAGCCAAATCAAATCGACGTCGGTGCCTAGCAAGTCAGCCAATTCGAGTTGATCATGCAATCGCTGGTTCCACGTCGGGATCGCGCCACGCGTAAACAATACACCGATATCAATATCACTCATTGTCGTAAATGTTTGCGTAACGACAGAACCATACAGATAGATTGCGGCAATCCCCTCACGTCCGGCGAAATAGTTGCATATCATCTGTTGTATATGGTTTAGATCGGCCGAATTGTCGCTACTCATGCACTAGATCATAGCATATAGAGACATGGTATCGCCAGAGCCACTTGCAGCGATGATACTAAACTATTGGTTGTCGGGCTTGGGGGCGGCCACCCCATGTTCACCCCGTCGGATCGCCAGGATCTCATCCAATTGTTCGGGCGCACTGATCTCCTGAACAAGTCGCATAAACGTGGCCAGATCGGGCGTCAGGCTACGTAGCTCACGCAGTTTTGGGCCGATCGGATCCGAGGCGGCTGGGCGGGTTGCATAGGAACCGTGAAAGGCAAAGTATGCCTGGTTGAGTTTGCGTAGATAATAACCCTCTTCCACAAACATCTGCCTGCGGGTTTCCATGTAGGCCTCTGCCTCTTCGACATTGCCCTCCTCCAGCAATTCGTCGACGCGCAAGCGAGTGCGGCGCATTTCCCGCCGAACATCGAATTGATCCGGGTCGGCGTCAGCGATCAACTCCTCGTCATCCAATGGCGGTAGGGGGGGGGGGGTGGGGATGCCGTAATATTCGAAGGCCAACCGATCCCCTATCTCATCTCCTACAATGGTCGCCACTGTCTCATTGATGGTATTCATCTCCTGGCCGTCGAACAAATGCCAGCCCAAGGGTTGAAAGACAAGATAATTGTGTACCCACTCATGGGCAATGGTGCTGAGAATCCAGGACAGGCTGGCCTGATCCATCACCATGGTCGGCCACACACCCAATCCCCCCAGGTCTTCGATTATTGTGGAACGGTCGAATTCGTCCGCTACCTGGCCCTCCAAGAAGTCGATTTCAGACAATGGTATATCGGGGTGCAAATGGATGCCAGCCTCAACCTCGATCCGATCACGTGGGGAGACAATCAAGTAGTTGGGAAGGTCGCTGAAATTGAAGCGAGCGGGCGGCCAGACAACGCCCCCCTTCGAAAAACCCATCATTACAAGCATTTCTCTCACTTGCCGCTCCAGAATCGCTTCTACAGAAGGGCGCGTGTCTGCTTGAATAGCAGCCATGCCCGCCAATCGTTCGCTCAGTTCCCGGCTAGAGGCTTCTGGATCGGCGATGTCTGGATCAGCATAGATGCGCGAGATCTGATTCTGCAACCATCCCATGTGAGTCGCCCGGTATTGATAATGCTCGACCAGTATGATCTGTTCCTCGGGCGCAAGGCGAACACCCGGCCGCCGTACCATATCGGCCAACTTACCGCTAACAGATCCCAGCTCATAGCCAAACAGATCGAAGCGGTAATCGTCGACAGAATCGGCAATGGGACCTTGTATTTCACCACCAAAACTGAACTGCTGCCATACAACTCCAGCGCCAATGGCGGCGGTTAACATCAGGGCAAGGATAGCGAGCAGCGCTATTTTTCTTCGAGACATCACTCAGGTTTTCTTCGGTAAAAGGGTCGAATCAGTGATCGGATTGGTGCCGCCCGAACATGGTTATGCAAGTATAATCTCATCGTCGCCGTTTCACGGTATGGACGCGTACTGCCCCCGGTAGAGACCAGGGGCAGTTGGGGTGGGGTTCGAAGAATGCATGAAATCAATGTCATTCGGGAAGACACGGATGGAAGGAAACACAGATTTTTCTATTGTATTTTATCCGCGTCTTTTTTCCTGCCCGTAAGGGCTTCCATTTTTCGGTACACAGTCTCGGATTAGTCGCTAGCTTCTATCGGAGATCGATATATGGTTTCGAGTATCTGCACCATCAAATATCTGACGTGGTCGGGCGATGCGTTGTTCGGGGTCATTGAGCATCTCGCGCCATTGAGTAAGCCAGCCTACTGTGCGGGGGATGGCAAACATGACGGTAAACATGTTTGGGGGCAGGCCTAACGCCTGGTAGATGATGCCGCTGTAAAAATCAACGTTGGGATAGAGTTTTCGCTCGACGAAATACTCTTCCTGTAGGGCGATCCTTTCCAGCTCCAAGGCGATATCGAGCATAGGATTACGCCCGGTAACTTCGAAAACCTGATAGGCGATATCTTTGACAATACGTGCTCGTGGATCATAGTTTTTGTAGACTCTGTGCCCAAAGCCCATGAGCTTGCGTTCACCTCGCCGAACGCTATCCATGAATTCAGGGATATTCTTGACATCACCGACTTCGGTCAGCATGCGCAACACAGCCTCGTTGGCGCCACCATGCAAGGGTCCGTATAAGGCCGCAGCGGCAGCCGAGACGGCAACATAGGGGTCCGGCAAGGAACTGCCCACCATACGCATGGTGCTGGTCGAGCAATTCTGTTCGTGATCCAAATGAAGGATGAAGAGGATATCCAGCGCTCGTTCCAAAATCGGATTGGGCTCGTATTTGAGTTCGGTCATCTTGAACATCATGTTCAAAAAGTTACCACTATAGCTTAGATCATTGTCTGGATAGGCGTAGGGGAATCCCATCGAGTGGCGATACGCCCAGGCTGCCAGGGTGGGTATTTTTGCGATTAGGCGTCTTGTTTGCAGTTCGACCGAATCCTGGTCACGTATACTACGTGCCTCGGGATAAAAAGTTGACAATGCTGCCACAGAACTGATCAGCATAGCCATGGGGTGAGCGTCGTAGCGGAAGCCGTTAAAGAACCTACGGAAGTTATCCGGGACAATCGAGTGGTGCGCAATATCATACGTCCACGTGTCCAGTTGCTCTTGTGTGGGCAGTTCACCATAGAGCACTAAATAAGCGATCTCCAGGTAAGAGCCCTGTTCAGCCAGTTGGGCGATGGGATATCCTCTATATCGTAGAATACCAACATCGCCATTGATGTAGGTGATTTGGCTCCTGCAAGAAGCTGTATTGATATATGCTGGATCGTAACTCATCAGTCCAAAGTCATTGTCGTCAACTTTGATCTGTCGGAGATCCATACCCCTGATGGTGCCGTCGGTGATGGGGAGTTCGTACGCCGCGCCGGTGCGGTTGTCAGTGATTGTGAGACTCTCTTGGCCCATGAAATTACCTCGTAATTTGTATCGAATGGCTGAAATGAACTTGGCTGGTTGTACCATCAAGTCTGGTATCGTGTAAGACACTTATTGTATCACATCCCCTAGAAATGACGCAGTGCGTCGGCAATGCTGCCATGAACTCGGGTTCGTACCGCGACAGATATTGCCTGTCGCTGTACGGAATTGCGCCAAAAATAACAAAATACCCGATGCGGACACGGCATCGGGTCGGTAAAATTAGAGTAGCCCATACGGGGTTCGAACCCGTGTCTCAGCCTTGAGAGGGCTGTGTCCTAGTCCACTAGACGAATGGGCCAAACGCTTGTTCAACAACGACCCGCATTATACTGCCGGGGCGCGTTCGTGTCAAAACAGTCGCATGCTGGCTCCACAAGTCACGTTCCAAATTTGGCCGTGAAGAGAGTGCAACGCATTCAGGTCTAGCCGATACGACCCATTTGAGCCCATCAGACTTTCCTTCTGGTGTGCTGAACGCGTTGCACTCGGTCCATAACTGGAATTACTGTGGCTCCACAAGTCATGTTCATACTTGAGAAGTAGAGCGATGCGTAAACGATTGATGTTCCTGAATGTTTGCCATGATTGGCCTTTGTGGTTTTTATGTGATCGGCGATCATGTGATTGACAGCTAGAATGCTAAATAATCAAATTTAGCCATCTACTTGGAGGTATATTAAGATGTCTACAGTTCTGACATCCACTAGTCAAAAGATCACTGTGACTCTACCAAAGCGTTTACTCGAACGATTGGATGAACGGGTTACCACGCGAGGTCGCAGCCGATTCATAGCTGAGGCCATTGAAGACCGACTGGCGTTACAAGAACAGGTGGCTGTGTTGGAGGAAACTGCTGGCGCCTGGTCTGATGTAAACCATCCAGACATGAATAGCGGAGAAGCGATCGATCAATGGATTGATGGGTTGAGAGCATCCTGGTCATATACAGGAGACTGAGCGAATGGCGAACGGCAACTCCAAATTTGGCCGAGAAAAGAGTGCAACACACTCAGGTCCAGCCGATGTGGCTAATATAAGCCCACCAACCTCGCCTTTTGTAGCGCTGAGTGCGTTGCACTCGGCCCATAATTGGAATCACTGAATGGCGAACTATATTCTTGACACGGGTTTGGTCATAAGGCATCTTCGGGGCCAACGATCGTCCGTTAAGTTTTTTCGGAATCTTGGAAAAATAGGACGTTTATCAGTATCTGTTGTAACGCGCCTCGAAGTTCATGCTGGAATGCATCCTGATGAACGATATGCGACTCAGAAATTACTTTCACGTTTTGCAACTATTGAACTTGACAGCGATATCGCAGATCGTGCAGGTGATCTTATTCAGTTAAGCCAAGATAGAGGTAAGGTGTTGAGCGTACCTGATGCCATCATTGCTACGACAGCCATTGCCAATCATCTTACTCTTGTAACACTCAATACACGTCATTTTAAACACATTTCAGGTCTTAGCCTGGAGCCGATTACCAACAAGTAATCCCTGTAGGGCTTCATTTTCCCAACGCACTCTGGGGGCAATTGCTAAATATCCGGGGGATGCACAAACTTCGTCTTGACTGGATGAACTATCCTGGAACCAAGTCGACCGTGTCACAGTTTCATTTCTGCATCTCTGCTATGCTAAAATGGGCGACACTATGTCTTCAAAAGGAAAGTCAGCTTGAAAAGATTGCAACTGTGGGTCGGCGTCATCATCAGCATTGTGTTTTTGTGGTGGGCGCTGCGCGAGTTCAAATGGCCGGAAGTATGGCAGGCGTTGCGCACAGCACGATATTACTGGATCATCCCAGGTGTGCTCATCTACATGTTTGGTGTGTGGGCGCGTACCTGGCGCTGGCACTATATGCTACGCCCTTTCAAATCTGTGCGACTTACACGATTGTTCCCTGTGGTCTGCATTGGTTACATGGGGAATAACATTTTTCCCTTCCGGGCTGGTGAAGTCTTGCGTTCGTGGGTGCTCAAACAGACGGAGGATATACCGATCAGCGGTAGTCTCGCTACCGTCCTGGTCGAACGCGTTTTTGATGGCTTGGTCATGTTGCTGTTTGTCTTCATCGCCTTACCTTTTGCCACCAATATCCCCGATGTGTATCGCACCTGGGTGATCGGGTTCAGCCTGATGTTTGGGGTCGCGCTAATCGTCATCATGCTGATTGCAGCACGGCCCGATCTCACCCGCCGTTTCTACGATGGCATCGCCAGCCGAGTGATCCCCCCCCGCTTTCGTGCGCCGGTTGGCGAGTTGATCGATAAGTTTGTGTTCGGCCTTGCTTCTTTGCGCAGCGGACGTGATGTGCTCATGATATTTGCTACCTCAGTTGTGATCTGGCTTGCCGAGACAATGAAGTACTGGTTTATTATGCATGCCTTTGATTTTGAGACATCGTTTTTCATCCTCATGCTCATGAATGGAGTCGTAAATCTCTTTACATCGATTCCCTCCTCGCCCGGCTATGTAGGGACATTCGACGCTCCGGGTATCGAGATTTTGACCGTGGCCGGCGGTATCAATCGCCAGATCGCCACAGCCTATACCCTGGTGTTGCACGTTGCCCTGTGGTTACCGATTACACTGTTGGGATTATATTTCTTTTACCGAGAGCAATTGCAATGGTCAGATATCAAACGCGCCAGCCAGGCCGTGGCACAATCGGACGCCTGAGGCCAGACCATCAACAATACAAGAAGAGTTAATTTATGAAGAATATCTGTGTCCTGGGTGCCGGTTATGTCGGTCTTGTCACCGGCGCCTGCTTTGCCGACCTTGGTAATAAGGTCATCTGTCTTGATATCGATGAATCGAAAATAGAAGCCCTTAATCGTGGTGACGTACCTATCTACGAACCCGGTCTAGCTGAAGTTTTGCTACGCAACGTCCGCTCTCGCAGGCTCAACTTTTCCACGAGCTATGAGGACGCACTCAAAACGGCGGAGTTTGTGTTTATCGCCGTGGGTACACCCTCGGGCGTAGATGGTGAAGCAGATCTGCAATATGTGCGCATGGCAGCTAAAAGCATTGCCAAGGTGATGGATCACCCTTTGATTATCATTAACAAATCGACTGTACCGGTGGGAACCGGCGATTGGGTGGCCGATATCATCAAGAAACACCAAGAGGAACCGATACCATTCTGGGTGGTCTCTAATCCCGAATTTCTGCGCGAGGGTTCGGCAATCCACGATTTTATGAACCCCGACCGTGTGGTGCTGGGGTCCTTGCATCATGAGGCTGCCGAAAAGGTCGCGCAGTTACATCTGCCGTTACGTACCACCATCCAGATTACAGATCTACGCACAGCCGAAATGATTAAATATGCTTCTAACGCCTTCCTGGCCACGCGCATCAGTTTTATCAATGAGATCGCTACGATCTGCGAGCGCCTGGGTGCTGACGTGAAGGAAGTGGCCGTGGGCATGGGATACGATAAGCGCATCGGCCCCGCGTTTTTGGACGCGGGTCTGGGCTTTGGTGGTTCCTGTTTTCCAAAAGATGTACGTGCGTTAGAACATATGGCGCTCATTCATGATGCGCATCCCCAGTTGCTGCGGGCCGTTTTAGATATCAATCGCCACCAGCGGCGCCAGGTTGTGGTGAAATTGCGCCAGATGTTGGGGGGATTAAATGAACGACGCGTGGGTTTGCTTGGATTATCCTTCAAACCCAATACTGACGACATGCGCGAAGCCCCTGCTGTGGATATCGCTCGCCAATTGCATCGGGAAGGCGCCTATGTTCAGGCTTACGATCCTGTAAGCGGGGAGATCGCCGCCCGCATTCTGCCTGATATTCGCCTGGCTGAAAGCGTCTACGAGGTAGCCAAAGATGCAGACGCGTTGGTGGTCGTGACCGAATGGAATGAGTTTCGCCATCTCGATATGGAGCGCATCCGCCGAAACATGGCGGGCAAAGTCTTGCTCGATGGCCGCAATATCTGGGATCCAGAGGAAATGGCAGGGCTGGGATTTGTCTACAGCGGTGTAGGGCGAGGTGTAAACATGAACAGTAGTGACAGAGAAGGTGATCTGTCATGAACAGGTCTACTGCCAACAGGAGGATGCATGATAACGGATGGTTTGAAACGTACAACGCTTGACAATGGGCTCCAAATCCTCACCAAAGAAGTACACAATGCCCCGGTCATCAGCTTTTGGATCTGGTATCGGGTCGGTAGTCGTAACGAGCGGCCAGGCCTTACCGGTCTTTCGCATTGGGTCGAACACATGTTGTTCAAGGGCACGCCCAACTACCCCAAGGGAGATTTCGATCGCCGAGTGCAGCGCGAAGGAGGGTCATTCAACGGTATGACCTGGCTCGATTGGACCACCTATTACGAGACCTTACCCAGCGACCGCATTGATCTCGCCCTGGATATCGAGTCCGACCGTATGGCAAATTCTCTGTTCGATCCCACTGAAGTAGAGAGCGAACGAACTGTGATTATCTCTGAACGGGAAGGCAACGAAAACCACCCGGCGTATCTGTTGTATGAGCAAGTACAAGCACTTAGTTTTCTTTCTCACCCTTACCAACACATGGTGATCGGCTGGAAAGAGGATCTGCGGCAGATAACGCGCGCGCATCTGTACGGCCATTATCACAAGTACTACAGCCCAGATAACGCGATCGTCGTTGCCGTGGGAGATTTTGAGACTGCACGGATGGTGGGGGACATCGCAGAGCGGTTTGGTGCAATACCGGCGGTAGGAAATGGTTTAGGCATGATTGCGCAAGAGCCCCCCGCACGCGGTGAGCGACGCACCACGCTTGAAGGGCTTGGTGGCGCCACGTATGTTAACATCGTACACCGCGCGCCCGCAGCCGACCATCCTGATTTCTTGGCAATGGTGGTGCTGGACGCGGTGTTGAGTGGCGCCAAGGGTATGCCTCCCTTCGCAAGCGCCTCCTTCGGACGCTCGGCCCGGCTTTATCGTGCACTGGTAAACACGGGGTTGGCGGTCTCAGCCGGTTCATCGTTGAGCGCGACGATAGATCCCTACCTGTTCAGCCTATCTACGACCGTGCATCCCGAACATACAGCCCATGAAGTGGAACAAGCGGCGTTGGCTGAGCTACAACGTTTGCAGAAAGAGCGCGTCAGTCAAGAGGAGTTGGGCAAAGCTATCAAAGGGGCGCGCGTGCAATTTGCTTACGGCAGCGAGAGTGTGACCAATCAAGCGATGTGGTTGGGTTTCAGCGAAATCGCCGCTTCTAGCGATTGGCTTGCGGGTTTTCTCGGTGGTCTCGCCCAGGTTTCTGCTGAGGATGTGATGCGAGTGGCTCAGACTTATCTGATACCGAAGAATCGAGTGGTAGGTTGGTATCTAGCCACAGGAGAAACGGTATGACCGGCACACATTTGAGTCTTCCCGGACCGCACAGTATTGTGACTGCCACGCTTGCCAATGGCTTGCGCCTGTTCATCTACGAGAATTTCGCCAGCGAAACCGTGGTCATCGACGGCTATCTGCGAGCTGGTTCGATCTGCGAACAAGCCCATGAAGCAGGATTGGCCAGTCTCAGCTCTGGTTTGCTACGGCGGGGCACTGCCAAACGCAGCTTCGATGAACTCAATGAGTTGGCCGATGATGCCGGTATTTCATTTGCATTTGGTGCGGGACGGCATGTTCTCGCATTCGACGGCAAGGCATTGAACGAAGATATCGACCTGCTGTTAGAGCTACTGACTGAGAGCCTGACCCAACCGGCCTTTGAGCCCGAGCAGTTGGAACAGGTACGGGCGCGCAGGCTGACAAGCATCCAGGAGCGCGAACACAGTACCCGGGCGATGGCTGCATTGACTTTTCAAGAGCACATCTATGCTGATGATCATCCCTATGGGCGTTCTCTCTCTGGCTATGCAGACACCATTGCCGGCATTACCATAGATGCTGTCAAGACGTTCTATCAACGCTTCATTGGCCCGGATCAGGGCGTGCTCGTGCTTGTAGGAGCCATCAACGCTGGTGTAGCCATCGAAAAACTGGAGCAGACGGTGGGGCAGTGGCAGCAGGAGGATGCGAGACCGCTGATCGAGTCTCCACCCATGCCCGAGATCAGAGAGAGGGTCGAGGTAAGCACCGAAATCCCCGGCAAAAGTCAAAGTGATATCGTTTTGGGTTGGCCTGGGATTCGGCGAGTACATCCAGACTATTTTCCAATGCTTTTATGTAATAGCATTCTCGGGAGTTTTGGCATGGGGGGGCGGCTTGGCGACCATGTTCGAGAAAGAGAAGGCATGGCCTATTATGCCCGCAGTACCTTTACTGCCAACCAGGGTGTGGGCATCTGGTATGCTTATGCCGGTGTAAATCCTGCCAATGTCGAACGTACGGTCGAGACCATCCTGTCCGAGATCGAGCGCATTCGTGAAGAAATGGTTAGCGATGAAGAATTGGCCGATGTCAAAGCCAATCTCAGCGGCTCCTTACCACTACGTCTGGAAACCAACGGTGGTATTGCCGGAAATTTGCTAAACATGGCCTGGTATGATCTGGGTTTGGATTATCTCATGCGTTACGCCGACCGTGTAGAGAAGATCGGAAAAGAAGACATCCAGCGCCTTGCTCAGACATATCTTGACCCAGACCGATATGTGCTGGCGATTGCCGGACCACCACCTTCTTACAAGGCTGACTGACCTCATGCGCACCGGTGTCGATTTGATTGAAGTCGATCGCATTCGCGATGTGCTTGCACGCCATGGTGAGCGCTTTTTGCAGCGTGTTTATACGCCAAGTGAAATCGGAATTTACGCCGATCGCGCAGGATCATTGGCTGCACGGTGGGCCGCCAAAGAAGCTGTAGCAAAAGCCCTGGGATGTGGTATCGGTGACATAGCATGGACCGATATCGAGATCCTCAATGATGCCGCCGGCGCCCCCGTTTTGCACCTCCATGGTCCAGCTCGGGCACGCGCCGCAGATTTGCAACTAAACGATTGGGCGCTTAGTCTCTCACATACGCGCGAACACGCCATCGCCTTCGTGATCGCCCAGTAATCCCGAACGAAATCTCCATTCACCCTGTCACCCCTGCACCCCTTCACCCCTTCACCCCTTCACCCAGTCACCCCTTCACCCAGTCACCCCTTCACCCTGTCAGATAAGAGACCAAGATCGAAAAAAAACTATCGATGATTTCGAATTAATGCCTACCCTTTTTCAACCCAGGAGCTTATGATGAGCCGTCCCCTTTTGATGATCCCCGGCCCCATAGAGTTTACCGATGAAGTCTTAGCTGCCATGTCGCTGCCTTCCCCCAGCCACGTAGCGCCCGAATTTATCGCCGTTTTTGGCCATGCACTCAAGGATCTGCGCGCTGTTTTCCTCGCCGACGAAAGTCACCAACCCTTTGTCATAGCTGGATCCGGCACATTGGCCATGGATTCAGCCATCGCCAATGTCGTCGAAGCGGGCGACAAAGTCCTGGTTGTGAACACCGGTTTTTTCAGCGATCGTATGGCTGATATCTGCCGGCGCTATGGTGCTGAGGTGGATTCGCTCGATGCCGCTGCGCCCGGCGATACCCTGTCGGCAGAGCAGGTCGCTGTGCAGTTGGAAAAGGCAGACTATGACCTGGTAACCATCACCCATGTCGATACCTCGACCGGCGTCTTGACCGATGTGCAGGGTATAACTGCCGCGGCCAAAGCTGCCGGCGCTCTGGTCGTGGTCGATGGTGTCTGTGCGACCGCAGGTGAGGCCATGCCTCAGCAGGCATGGGGTGTCGATGTCTATCTAACTGCCTCTCAGAAAGCGATTGGGGTGCCACCAGGGCTGGCGCTGCTTGTGGCGTCCCCTGCTGCACTGGATAAGTGGCGACAGCGCCGTACGCCGGTCGCCAGTTATTACAGTGACTGGGGTTATTGGTTACCGATTATGAATGCCTACGAGGGGCTTAGCCCGGCCTACTTTGCTACACCGGCCGTCAATCTGGTTCTAGCATTGGCAGTCAGTTTACGCCAGCTATTGGACGAAGGTATGGACGCGATTTTCGCCCGCCATCAATTGATGAGCGATGCTGTCAAAGCGGCGATTGGGGCCATGGGTTTGGGGCAAGTGCCCACGGCCTCGGCGCATGCCGCCCACACACTCACTTGTCCTCGCTATCCACAAGGTGTCGATGCCACGATGCTCGGGTACGTCCGTGATGGTGGAGCGATTTTGGCAGGTGGTTTACATCCTGATATCAAAGGGGACTACTTCCGCATTGGCCACATGGGCGCTGTGAGCAGAGCGGATGTCCTGGCAACACTGGGAGCCGTTGAGTCCGGTCTGCGCCGGGCTGGTTACGCCCTTGAACCTGGTATCGGGCTGGCAGCCGCTCAAGCGCTGCTCGGCTGATTTTGCAGCCATGTGGCTTTTGACACAGCAGGAGGGTAGGTAGACAAGTAAATAAGTAGACAAGACAGTCGCCGCTGCAGATGCCGAATTCCCTTATCTACTTGTTCCTTGTCTACCCGGCCACCCATCTTCGTTTTTACTGTCTGAAAAAATGTGTATGAAATCGGAATAACTGATAAAATAGCTAGTCCAGCTTCAGAAAGGTCCATGAACTGTTACTCTACTTCTTTTGGCAACTGATATGAGCCGGAAGCCTTCCCGAAAACGACGAAAAAGCAAATCCAAACCCAAACCCAAACTCAGCTACGCGCAAAGGTTATCAGGGGTTTCGGCCACGCTGCACGAGACGCGTAAACTGCTGCGTGATGGGAACTACGACCGAGCACTTGCAGTCATCGAGAATGCGGAGAGCCGATGTTCGAAGCCAGAGGAGTATGAAGCTGTTCAGCGGCTCAAAGCAGAAACCTATCTGCAGATGGCCTTGACCCAGGATAACGCTCATCTACGCTTGCAGCAGATCGATGCAGCCCTCAACCTCATACCGAATGCACCACGATTGCGCTTCTACCGTGGTCTAACATTATGGCGTATGGGTAAACAGCATGAAGCATGCAAAGAATTTGATGCTGTCGCCGCAGATAAACCGGACTGGCTCGGAATCACCTACCTTTGCCAATTGAGCCGCTTGGCACTGGGTCTTTCCTGGCAACCAATGGGACTCTCTGAAGCCGAGGCCAACACGCTCCATCTGGTTCAAGACATCGCCCATCCCCCGCAACATGCCCCGTCAACTGCTTTGCAGATCGATCTACCTCAATTAGGTGATGTTCCGGAACTTTGGCAGACATTATCCGATTTGAAACATGGCTCCCACGCGGGATCCCTCGAACAGCTTGAACGAGCCGTGCAAAAGGCTGAAAACCAAGAGATAGGCGCTATTACGAACTACTACGTGGGTGTTGCTGCTTTACACGACGGAGATACCAACACTGCCCAGGGCGCCTGGCTCAAAGCACGCGCAGCCGGACTGGCCACTCCCTGGTTCAATGACAATTTCTTTGCCTTGCAGCGCTTGCTGGTTATCGATTTGGCTAGGCATGAACGATGGTCCGATATCGTTGCGATAGCCGATGATGTTGGCGAAGTAGATCAAATGGATAAGATTCTCGCCGAGAGTTTCGCCCTGGCATACAACCATATTGGCCATGAGTACGCTCGGCAAGGGCTATGGGCTAAAGCCGCCGATCACTGGGAAAAAGCTTTCGACCACGCGGGCGATCGTCAAATAGCTCAAAACCTGGCGTTGGCAAAAGAAGCTTTGCAAGACTGGGGCCAAGCTGCTGAGGCCTGGCGGGACATGATTCGGCGCCGCCCTCGCAAGCAATCGCATACCGAGTACCTGGATGACAACCAGGTAGCGGCACTCTGGCATCATACTGCTACCTGCTATCAACGCGCCGAACAACTCGAAGAGGCGATCACATGCCTTAAGCACGCCAGCAAGTATGCTGGAGATGACATCGATATCCGCCTGGAGCTGGTTGACTCCCTACTCTATAACGACCAATATGAAGCTGCTGAGAATGAGTTAGAACGCGTTCTCACCCTCGAGCCCGACCATATTGAAGCGCTGAAACGCAGAGCTATTCTTCTTATGGCATGGGGAGGTTGGCCACAGGAGGCTATTACCATCTGGAAACGTATTCTGGCATTAGCCCCCGACGATGTCGAAGCCCAAGAAGGTCTTGCCGATGGCCATATAAACATGGCTGATTTCTCATCGCGCATGCCCGAATCTCAGCGTATATCATATCTGGAGACAGCTCTTGAAGATCTTCCTGGCCATCCATCACTGAGCATCAAGTTGGCCAAGGCATATCGCTATGATGGTCAATCTGAGAAAGCCGTCGAGTTGATGCGGCAGTCTTTTTATACTCATCCGCTCGACAGCAGGGCGGCAGGTTCTATCTTACACGAGTTATTACACATCGATGATGATGAAGACATTGTAGAAGAGATAATCCTGCAAATCCACAAGATCGATTCCTTATTGCCTGGTTTTTGGTTTGAGCAGATAAATCAGATACTGTACTGTGAGTTAGAAGAATATTGGATAGAACGCTTCGTCGATGAAGCAATCGCCCTTACTGAACGACCCTACGTGCGCTATACGCAGGCCTCGATCCTGGCCGAGGTCTGTGAGATCTTCTATGAGCAAGATGAAATCGATCATCTTCTCCGATTTCGTGACCGCCTTCGCATAGAAGCGCCTCAGAGCGGGGCAGTGGAATTTGTTGAGGCCAGACTGGCAGAAGAGAAGCGGGATTTCCGCAAAGCGCAACGCCTGCTCAAAACCGCTCGCCGTCTTGCCAGACGAACCGAAGACCCAGAACTTGTAAGACTGATCGAGGAGTGCAGGGCGGAATACGAACCTGATTCGTCGAATATGCCCGATGACCTACTATTACGTCTGATGGAGCTTTTCCCCGATGGGCCGCCATCCCCCGAAGACTTAGAGGCTTATTTTGATGACTAGTTTGGAAGAAGAGGACCTACCGCAGCAAGACCCATACGCCGTTCTAGGTGTCGATCGCAATGCTGATATGGGTACTATCAAGCGCGCGTATTTCCAACTCGTGCGCCAATATCCACCAGAACGTGAACCAACAAAATTCAAAGAAATCCGAGCTAGTTACGAGAAAATCAATACACCTGAACGCCGTTCTCGCACCAATCTCTTCCTCCTCCAGCCACCTCCAGGACCACGCCGACGTCACGCCCCCCGTTTTGATCTCAGTGTACATGGCACTGACGTTATCAATCTGGCGCTCGAGCTAGGCGTAATACAAGTGCTAGTACATGATGACTTCCACAAACCAAAATTATCCTGAACATACCGAGTTCTTCACAAACGACATGGCCTTCACCAGGGATGAGGGAGAACGCCCGGAATCATTGGCTCAATCTCATGGCGCCGAACCACCATCGCAGCATCCTCAACTCGATGCCCGAGTGCTGCGGCTGCTATCCTCAGCAGAGGAATTGCAGCAACATGTTGCTATAATCCTCGACGAAGTGCAGCAGAGTAATGCTCATCTAGGCGTTCTCACACGCCATGTCACCAATCCCGATGCAGCGCGTCCCCTCGAAGAGCACCTTGCTGAACTCGTTGCCCGCCAGGAAGTCAACGATGAGAAGTTAACGGAACTGGCGCAAGCCATTGCCAAATTGAGCCGTACACAATTCAGAAGCAATGCCCTCTCTGACGTCAAAGAGAAGCAGACCGGGGAGGCCATCACCACACTACAGGATCTGGTGTCCCGCCGCGAAGAAGTACAAACAGAACTTGCCTGGCGAGAACAACAACACCTGGCCAAGGTACGAGCGGACGCCCGCGGTGAACTTGCGGTTGAGTTACTGCCATCCCTGGACGGTTTGGAGGCGGCGATAGAGAGTGCATCTACCCTTTTGGCGCGGGAGCGCGAACGAGTTACTAGACGAATACCCCCCCCAAATGTTGCGCCAACACCTCCAAGTAGACGCGCACGCCTTCGAATTGCCTTCGCAAACGAACCTCTCCCCGTGCAAACGCAAACCATTCCAGAAACGTCGTCGGAACTCGTCGCTGCCCTTGCCGCCTGGCTAGAAGGATTGGAACTCGTACGCGAACGTTTTCTCAGTTTGCTTATCGCCGAGAATATTCAGACGATCTTCGCCCAAGGTCAGGCTTTCGATCCCCGCCTGCATATTGCCGTGGGTATCGCCACAGACAAGGATGCACCACCTGGCGCCATTGTCGAAGTTGTGCGCAAGGGTTATCGCCAGCAAGATCGCGTTCTGCGCTTCGCTGAAGTCATTGTAGTGAAAGCCGAGGAGAACCATAATCACCAACAGTTTTCTGCCTCGAACCCATACAGGAGTGAGCCTCCAACCTATGACCAATAAGATAGTTGGCATCGATTTAGGTACGACCAATTCGGCGGCGGCCATCACTATTGATGGTGTCCCCACCCTGATCCATATTGACGAGCAGCCTACATTACCTTCGGTGGTTGGCATCTCCCCACTAGATGACAGACTGGTGGGCGTATTAGCGCGAAATCAATGGATTGTAGCGCCAGAAAACACTGTGCGGTCCATCAAGCGCAAAATGGGCAGCGATGAAACCGTCACGATGGCGGGAACGACGTATTCCCCTCAAGAAATATCGGCTATGATCCTGAGTAAGATCAAACAAGCGGCAGAATCAGAACTCGGCCAGCCTGTGGAACGGGCGGTCATCACCGTACCAGCCTATTTCAACGAGGCGCAGCGTCAGGCGACCATCGAGGCGGGTGAGATCGCCGGTGTATTGGTAGAACGTATCATCAATGAGCCAACCGCTGCGGCGTTGGCGTATGGTTTGGGTAAGGAAGAGGACCTGCGTGTCCTGGTCTATGATCTCGGTGGCGGTACATTCGATGTGTCTGTAATCGAACTACATTATGGTATCGTGGATGTACGTGCAACGGCGGGGAACAATCACCTGGGAGGGGATGATTTCGATACGCTGTTGGCCAGCCTGGTCGCTGAGGAATTCAATGAAGAACACGGTATCGATCTGAGCGAACAACATCAAGCCTGGGCCCGCCTCCTGCGCGCCGCAGAAGAAGCAAAGATAGAATTGTCCTCAGCGCCTTACGCACTTATCAGCCTGGAATACATCGCCGAAGATAACGATGGGGCCCCATTGCACATCCGCCGCGAAGTGCAACGTTCCGAATATGAAGACCTTATTCATGATCTACTCCAGCAGACCATTGATCTCATCGATACAGCTTTAGCCGATGCAGGCCTGAGTGCCGAGGATATTGATCGGGTTCTGCTCGTAGGTGGCGCTACGCGTACACCCGCTGTCTGGCGTCTCGTCACAAAACACATGGTTCAGGAACCACATGGAGAGATCGACCCGGATGCAGCCGTGGCTTTAGGCGCTGCTATTCAGGCTGGTATTATCGCAGGCGAAGAAGTCGACGCCATTCTGGTGGATGTGACGCCAATGTCTCTGGGAATCGAAACCGCCTATTTTGGTTTCACCGGCCACATGCATTCTGATCGCTTTTCTCGCCTGATCTCACGCAATACCACCATTCCTGTGCAGAAAAGCGAAGTGTTTACGACCCTATTCCCCGGCCAAGATAAGATCCAGATCAAGGTGTACCAGGGGGAGAATAATATCGCCTCGCGTAACACCCTTCTGGGTGAGTTCACCGTGGAAGACCTGGAATCCAACCGTGACGATGGTCTCACAGGCGTTACGGTCAATTTCAATCTCGACATCAACGGCATTCTCGACGTCAGCGTACTCGAACGCCAGAGCGGCAAACAGGTGAGTTCTCAACTCAAAGCAAATCGCCAACGTCTTCGTCCGAGTGAGATTGCCGACAGTCAAGCCAAGCTGGCTGGCGCCGATCTAAGCACGACCGTAATTCTGGAGCCAGGTACGGCGGTATTGGTCGAACGTGCAAAGCTTGCGCTCACACAAGCAAACATCGACGAAGATATTAAAGAATCGCTCGAGCAGTTGATCTCCAATATATATCTTGCGGCTGACGAAGGCAGCGATGAGCAACTCGAAGTCTATGCCGATGAACTAATCGACTTGCTCTTTGAAGTTGAGGAACAGACATCGTAGACGTACGGGGAAAGTCAAAGCAGGAGGGTGAGGTCAAAGTGACCTCACCCTCCTCTAATAATAGCCAACTCGCCGTCGCGAGTCCCCGAATTAGCTTCCCTCTCGCCTATCGAACCGGCAGGCTCCCTCTCGCCAGAGAACAGACCAGTTTGCTAATCCATAAAAAGAGCATAGCAGCAACATCATACTGCTGTAAATACGTAATAACACGTACGCTGCGCCATATCGAACTCGCTAGAGGTTGCTCTTGTAGCTAGCGGGTAGGGGGGTTCGTACCTGGTTCGGTCTCAACCACTACCAATCCCTGTCTAATCGCATATAGAGAAGCATCTGCCTGATTTCGGAGATGCAAACGCTTCCTGATATTCTCTCTGTGTTTCTCGACCGTGCGAGGTTGGATGCCCAGGGCCACGGCGGTCTCCTTCGTAGAGTCACCTTGTGCCCAATGAACCAACACTTCTCTCTGGCGGCTTGTAAGGTCGGTCGGCGATTCAATGCCTGCCATCTGGTTCAAAGTCTGCCAGACTACGTCTGCTTCGATCTCCGCAGTGAATACCGTACGCTTGTTCTCGATGCTTGCGCGCACTGCGTTGACCAGGAATTTCGGGGCGACATCCTTGGAGACATAAGCCGTGGCGCCGCCCTTGAATGCGCCGGTGATGTAGGGCAGTTCACTATACATAGAATAGACGACTATCTTCACATAGGGTGTATGCGACCGCACCCGCCGGATGATCTCGAGCCCAGGCAGATCGGGGAGATTAAGGTCAATGATCAGCACGTCAGGCTTCGCATTCTGTATCAAGAGAGGTACACTTTGCCCCTCACGCGCTTCACCTACTACGACCATATTCGGTTCAGCGTCGAATAATGACGATAATCCCCTCCAGACAATATCGTGATCGTCAGCCAAAGCGATTTTGATCATGATGCTATTCCTTTGATGTCTGACTTACTATAGGCGATGCTACAGTGATGCTTGCGCCTAAGTCTGGCTGAAACGAGATCGATATCTGGCCTTGCAGTGAATAAGTGCGTTCTACCATACCGGCCAGGCCATTGCCTCCTGTGCCGTCCATGGCCCGTTTGACATCAAATCCGACGCCATGATCTTGAATTACGATTTGGATGGTCTCCTCATCACACATGACATCGACCACTACCTGATTGGTACGGGCGTGGCGGGCGACATTGGTCAGCCCTTCCTGGATAAGGCGATAGACCGTTGTCTCCAGGTCAGTAGAGAAACGGCGCTCCAGGTGCCGGCTATATTTGAAGTCGACCTCTACTCGGGTACGACGCCTGTAACGCTCGATATACCAGATAAGTGTAGGGAGTAACCCGAGATCATCCAACATGGCCGGGCGCAGAATCAGTGATAACTCACGGGTGTGATGCATGAGTTCACTCAAAATATCTTGTGCTTCGGCGAACTGGTTATGCACCTTATCCGCAGGAATGCTACTTGCAGCTTCTAACACGAGCTTAAGACCTGTAAGACTTTGGCCGATTTCGTCATGGAGTTCTCGCGCCAGATTTCGGCGCTCTTCCTCCTGAATCTCCACCAATCGCTGAGAGAACGTACGAAGGCGCGTATTGGCGCGATTCAATTCGTCAAGGAGGTTGACATTATAGAGTGCGACCGCCAACCTGTCAGCGGTCTCTCGCATGATGTTCAAGTGTTGTTCAGAAAATGTGTATTGGGCAAATACACCTTGCACAAATGCCATCCCTTTTTTCGGAGTGGAAATCCCCAAATGGCGGGGTTTCACCCGCGAAAATGTCTGCTACTACGGTAGTTCATTCCTCGGTCAATGTGTAACATGCGCTTGACTAATACAGAAGGGAGCTGCCGAGACCTCGACGTCGAATTCAGTGCCGTCAAGCGCCACAAATACTTCCTCAATTATGGGTGATGGCGTGCCGGTCTTCAGCAGATGTTGTATGCGTTTGAGGGCAGTATCACGCGAGTTGGGATGCACAAATCGGATTGCGGGTTGGCCCAGGATTTCGTCGGGTGAAGATAGATGTAATAGCTTTGGCGCAGCCGGATTGACGAACAAGATGATGCCATCTTTGTGTACTACGACACCATCAGGGAGCAGATCCACTAACTGGCGCATCCGATCTTCGCGATCTTTTAGTGCTTGTTCTGTTCTTTTGCGTTCCGTGATATCGGAAAACATGACCATGATGGTGATGGCGTCGTCGGCTTCAATGCGTGCGGCCGAGAGTTCGACATCAAATAGGGTACCGTCATGCCGGAGAAACCGCTCCTCGATATTGGCAAAGGACTCTGGTGTTCTGCCTGCAGCCAATGTAGCGATGCGTTTCCTCGCCTCTTCATGTAGGCTGGGATGTACGACAGCTAAGATAGGTTTTCCAAGATAGCTATCGCCACTCCCTTCGCCAAACATCTGCTGTGCTGCACGATTCATGAATTGGATGTTGCCATCTACATGGGTGAGGATTCCAATGGGGGATAGGTCGACCAGTTGTTGGAAGTGTTTTCTGCGACGTTGCAATTCGATTTCCAGACGCTTGCGATTGGTAATCTCGGCATGTAAGGCGGTATTAGACTCCACCAAATCAGCGGTTCTAACCTGCACCCGCTCTTCCAATTCTTGGCGGTGGGCCGCTGCTTGATCTGCTAATTCGCTTTGTCTCGCCCGCTCCAGACTTTCTCCGTTCGTTTGTTATCAAGATCAACAATAGGCCTGAAAACACAACGAATAATAAGGCGTCCGTAACCTCGCTGATTTCTGTCTCGGGCAGAAACAGTCCCACGGCCAGAGTGACACCAAGCATGGCGAGGGTTACAGCGATGCTGGCACGTACCGAGTCAAGCAACGTACTGAATAGGATGACGATTACAAGGAAGTACAGATCAAACATTGAACCCGAAATCAGGGCGTTACCGATAACGGCCAGGCTGAATGCAACCGACAGTAACCAGATGGCGCTACGGTAATAGCGAGAGCGACTCACCAGATAGATCGCTCCACCCAGCACAACCAACGCTCCCCCACCACTGATTTTCTCGAGCACCCACGCTGATCCCGCCCCGGATAACCATCCGACGATGATATACAAGATCTGTAGTATGATCACCACTCCCAGAAAGGCCAACAATAGCGAACTGAGCATGCGAGCGTTACGCCGTTCACCTGCGGAAAGGGATGGATTTGGCCGTGTCATTCTTTGCCAATACGTTACGATTCTGGTCATTGCTGATTGCCTTGGCGGCGCCTGTCAGGGTTCGAGGTTTGTTGCTGCCACTTGTATAAGCTGACTCATGGGATGAATAAGTCTCATGACAGCTGCATGAAGCGCCAATGCATCCGCAGTCGTATAAAAACGATGGCGTGGGCTGGACTGTGGGGGTGCATACATCCCCAGCGATTCCAGGCTTCGCTCAACCTGGCGTGTGACAGCGGGCGCCGGATCGATCAAGGTTACTTTTGCGCCCGCCACCTGTTGTATCGCATCCGCAATAAAGGGGTAGTGCGTACAGCCCAACACAAGCTGATCGATATCCGCTTGCGTGAGCGGATCCAAGAAGTAGTGAAGCTGGTGGGTAAGATTCGGACCGTTGAGTTGACCTGATTCCACCCAGTCTACCAAGCCCGGACATACGCGCGTGTGTACCTCTACGCCGTTGGCGAAGCGCTCAATCAAACTGGTAAATCGTGCGGCCTCCAATGTGCCCGGTGTCGCCATCACCCCTACTTTGCCCGTTTGTGTGCGCTCACTGGCTGGCTTGACGGCAGGCTCCATACCAACAATGGGGATGTCAGGCCAGCGTTCTCTCAGGCTCGTGAGTGCCGCGGCTGAGGCGGTGTTGCAGGCGATTACCAACAACTTGGCGCCGTGCAAGATCAGCCAGTGTGCCGCTGCATGCGTTAAATTCTCGATCTCGGCATGTGTCCGCACGCCATAAGGAACATGCGCCTGATCGGCAAGATAGAGTGTACTTTCATGAGGCAGTTGCTCTACTAAAACCCGCCACACAGAGAGACCACCCACACCTGAGTCGAAGACCCCGATCGGACGTTCAGCCATTTTGTTGGGAATAGAGCTGATACCCATCATTGTTTGCTGAAATGACGAAAAAGTTCTGCATGTTGTTGCATACTCGGAGCTACATAAAGAACAGTGCCTGATTATACTTGCGGGCCTTTGATGCCGCAAAGAGCTTACGAAGGTCGCAGGTGTCACGAACCGAATGAATTCGTCGCTGAAAGTACGAAGCCCCCTCAGGGGCTGTGTCGTGGCGAATAGTTAGCGCCTGAGGGCGGTTTGTATGTTTAACCAGATGCTCTGGGTTCGCTCAAAATTTGGACGAAAAGCAAGAATGTGATAAGCCATGCTCATGGACACAGAAA
>JAAENG010000098.1 GCA_024224665.1 Chloroflexota bacterium
ACATTTCCGCGGGTGAAACCCCGTCATTTGGGGATTTCCACCCCGAAAAAAGGGAGGGCATTTGTGCAAGGTGTATTTGCCCAATACAGAATCAGGCAAATTCAACTTAGGCGCTTACTCAAAATCATCGACAATCTTTTGTCGATGTGTGTGGCAAGTGGCAAGTTCAACCTTGTCTGCCACCGAACTCGCACCTGCGACCTGCTACTTGCTACCTACCCCAGCGCACTCTGGGAGCAATCGCTAGGTGCTTGACACGGTACAAAGGAGAGATCAAATATGATGGATGATACAAAGCTTGTTTTCAACGGCATAAATGGTGCAACCGGTGGTTATCTCCTCCCTGAGATGACGTCACACGAATTATCCCAGATCGCACAGGGTGAGTCCTTCGAGGAAGCACATCTGCGTGAGTTGCAATGGCGCTATCACCAAGCTTCCGGGGGACGGCATTTGGGTTTGCGAGAAGGTCTGGATCCCAAAAAGCTCTCACAAGCTGGCTGGGCTGTGATCTTCGCCTTCGATGATCGTGAACGTATTCCCGGAATTAAAGAAGCTTTAGGCGAATTGTTATCTTATCGGCAGGAACAGGCGGGCACACTCTATCGAGAATACGATGGAGCGAATGCTTATCGGTCGGGTGAATCGAAAAGTAACTTCTTGTCACGCCACGGCGTGGGGCCAGGTCCGGTTGTGCCCGAAAAAGTACCTTACTACTTGCTCATCGTTGCCAGCCCGGCAGCCATTTCTTATCGATTTCAGTACCAATTAGATGTGCAGTATGCGGTCGGACGGATTTTCTTCGAATCATTACAGGAATACGCAAGCTATGCTCGTAGTGTGGTTAGCGCCGAGAAAGGGGAAGTGAAGCTAGCCCGCAAAGCAGTCTTTTTTGGCCCTCAAAACCCTGACGACGGAGCCACCGATCTCAGTGCTGCCGAGCTTGTAGAACCGCTGGCCGAACAGCTGGCCGCAGATCAGCCGGAGTGGTCCATCGCAGCTCACACATTCATCGCTGAGGATGCCATCAAAGCACAATTGGCCCAACTCATCGGTGGCGCAGAAACACCGGCATTCCTGTTTACAGCCAGTCACGGTATGGGATTTCCTTTGGGGGATTCTCGCCAATTGCCACATCAAGGCGCGCTTCTGTGCCAGGATTGGCCCGGACCTTATGCCTGGCAGCAGCCTATTCCCCACGACCATTACTTTGCCGCAGAGGATATCGCCGACGATGCCACGCTGTTAGGCTTGCTCTCCTTTCACTTCGCCTGTTACGGCGCCGGCACCCCCCACATGGATGACTTCGCCCACGCCGCCTTCAAAGAGAGAAAGGAGATCGCACCCTATCCATTCATTTCGAAACTACCTCAACGGATGCTCGGCCACCCTCGAGGCGGAGCATTGGCGGCTGTGGGCCATGTTGAACGAGCCTGGGGATACTCCTTTTTGTGGGATCGCGCCGGTAGTCAAATCGAAGTTTTTAACAGCACCCTCAAGCGCCTCCTGGAACAACATCCCATCGGTTCTGCGCTCGAGCCTTTCAACATGCGCTATGCTGAACTGTCGACCCTCCTCAACCAGGAACTGGAGGATATATCGTTCGACAAAATCGTCGATGATATTGAGCTTTCAGGAATGTGGACTGCGAATAACGATGCTCGCAGCTATGTCATCCTAGGCGATCCTGCGGTGCGACTGCCTGTTGGCGATGATGGCGACGTCTTACCTGAACGACCCACCATCGAAGTCCGTTTCGAGTCCACAGTGATAAGCGAAGAGGCACCCTTGCCCTCGCCTGAAGTTGAAGCCATCGATACGGAGTTCGTCGATTTCGGCGTGCGAGAGACCCTCTCCGAGACGCGTAAAAAACTGGAAATGGCGCTACAGCACTTTGCCGATCAATTAGGCAATGTGATGGCAAAGGCGGTTGATGACGCCAGTAGCCTGGAGGTAAGAACCTATGTTAGCGACGATCTTTCGCAAGTAACGGCCGATGTCGAGAATGCCGCCATCCTTCGTGCTTTTACACGTATTAGTATTGATGGCGATACCGTTGTCTGTGTTCCCGAGCAGGAAGGCGACATCGATGGCGATTTATGGTCCATTCATCTTGATACAGTGAAACAGGCGCAGAGCAACCGTGCCGACATGCTAAAAGCTGCGGCTGCGGCCGCGACTAGTTTGTTGGAGGCACTCAAGGTTGTGTGATTTATGCCCTTCTCAGATCACGAACAATCTCGACGAGCCGACATTCCCTTATGGGGTGGCGCACATGAGGTTGACGCCTTAGCACTTTGGACACCACCTAACCGATCTCCATCTGGCGTCGCCTCCTTCGCTGCCAACGAGGCCGATACGGCTACAGCAGGGATGACCTGGCGTATCTATTTAACGTCAGATTCCGACCATGCAGAGAGGCAACTGACCAGTGCCGAAACCAGTGTGATGGTTGCCGATAAGGCCTTGGCCGAATCGAGCCGGCGCATCGATACCCTGCTCGCCAGCTACCCTGCTGCCGCCGACACATCTACTTTTGCTGTAGAAACACCCTTGCCTGCGGCTGAGCAGGAGTTACTCGGCCTCTTGCATTTTGCAGATTCGCCCCAACCTGAGGTCGCATTTGCACTAGGTATCGAATTACCGGGCAACTGGCAGGAAGCGAATGAGGACTTTTATGCATTCTTACGGAAGGTGGAGCGGTTTCTACGCCATTATGCCTGGGTCGAGAGCGAGATTGATGGAAAGCTAATCGGACGGACAACCGTCAACTGGTTAGCTGATATGAGAACGACCTGGCACACCGACACCCATGTAGCACAGCGTGCCCTGCATCGACGTGCGCTTGCGAGTGCTTTAGATGCAAGGGCCACATTGTTAAGAACGGTGGCACTCATAAGTGCTGGTGCGATTACCCTTCTACCAATTCTCACTGCGGGCACAGGCGCTATCGTCGCCCTCCCGGCAGTGTGGAGGTTTTTCAATCAAGTACGTTCAGAATTGAAGCAGCGATCATTAACCGACCCATAAACGCAATTGCCTTTAGGCTGAACAGGATCTCGTAGGGTCCTGGAAAACTTCACTATCGGGCACTTTTCTATTGTGTCACCCCTTCGAGTTCCTCAGGGCAGGCTCTGAACGGGTCAAGCACATAACTCACATGATCACGAAACACCAGTGAAGGGTCTCGCGGCACGTGAATCGCGAGATTCTTCGCTAAAGTCGGCCTCATGGACGATGTTTCAGCACCAAAGTCCATGTCTTTTTGATCTGTGTCGGCTTCGAAAACCCGCTCAGACCTGTCCTGAGTGAAATCGAAGGAAAGACAGTTGATAGAAGTGTCCGGTAGAGAATGGAAAACTAGGTGCTGCGTGTTACGCGGTGCTTGTGCTAACGAATCACGCCAATCTAGTAAGAGCCACGCAAATTCCGAAAGAGCCCCCCCTAATTCACTTTAGCAGCAGGTACGAGATCTCCACATGCCAGGTACCATCCCCGATGTAGTCAGTGTCAGCATAACAACGCAAGCTGATAGCGACCAGTTTCGCATTCAGTTGGAAATGCCCGACCGCAGTCAGCACCAGGGCAAACTTGACCTGGGCATACTCCGCGGCCAGTTACAGCGTCTGGATGATCTTTATCCCATTTGGCATACTGGTGAACCGGAGGCATACGGGCAAATCCTTTTCGAAAGCCTCTTTCCGGGCACGCTCAGCTATCACCTGGGGGCAGCGTTGAGTGCCGCGAAAACCCGTGGTATTCAACTTCGGCTTGATCTAGAGATACAGACGCCGCAACTGCATACCGTGCCCTGGGAACGGCTGTATGTACCTTCCGGCAGTCGCTGGATACCTCTCGCCGCCGCGCCGGACATCTATTTTTCGCGTTATCTGAGTACGGGACAACCCTGGGGTCTTCCTCAAACTGCCGGCCCCTTGCGCGTGCTCATCGTGATCTCCGCTCCCTATCCCCCCGAGAGCGACCTTTTCGTCGATAAAGATCTCGAAGTACAAACGATCATCCAGGCTCTGGAGCAATACAAGGAGGAAGTTCAGTTCGAAGTATTAGAGGGACCGGCAACTTTGGACAACATCATCCGAGCGCTGGATAGAGATGTGGGGTTTGATATTCTGCATTACACAGGGCACGGTGTGTGGAATGCAGACGAGGGTGTCTCCTATCTGATATTAGAAAAGCAAGCGCCGGATGGGATAGACCCGGCCGGCACATCTGCGGACAAGCTATTGAAACGGCTTGAACTGCTGCGACAACTCCCGAGGCTGATCGTTCTGTCGGCCTGTGAAAGCGCACAACAGCGTACAGGCGAAGCACTGGTGGGGTTGGGGCCGAGGCTGGTCGCTGCAGGGTGTCCGGCGGTCGTATGTATGCAGGCATCGATACAACAGGACAAAGCTGGTGAGTTTGACCAGCACTTTTATGCCCAATTGATCGAGCACGGGTTTATCGATCAGGCGTTAAACCGGGCGCGTGCGGGGCTCTATGACGAAACCTCTTGGCAATGGGCCATCCCGGTGCTCTTTATGCGCATGCAAGAGGGTTTGCTGTTCTTGCCACGCCAACGATTTCGCCAGACGCAACGTGTTCCCTACAAGTTTCTGGGCTCGTATACCCGCGAGGATGCCGACCTTTTTCGGGGGCGATCCAAACTTAGTACCCGCGTATATGAACGGATTCTTGAGCAGCCATTGACCGTCCTCCATGGTGCAGCCGGTGTGGGTCTGACTTCTCTAGTCGAGGCAGGTGTGCGCCCTAAGCTAGAGGAGGAAGGCGCCCTCGTCATTGTTGTGTCAGAATACGAAGACATAGCCAGCGAGGTTCGAGTTCAAGTACGGGTAGATGGCCACCCCGTGCAATTGAGAATCCCTGGCGATGCCTCGCTGGCCGACGTATTGCAGACGTTAGCCGCCAGACCGTTCAATCAATTTGTACTGGTTTTGGATCAGTTCGAGCGCGCATTTGAATTGTCGACTGAAGCCCACGAGGCCATGGTACAAGCGCTGGTGGAAAGTCTCCCAGTGCTTGGGGCCAGACTACGCATTTTATTTGTCGTACACAGCGATTATCTCAGTGAATTTGCCGGTATCCAAGATCGTTTTACCGGCATGGAAATGCCATGGATACAGATACCTTTGCTTGACACAGATACGGCCACCCTCGCTATCATCGGACCTCTAGATCAATTGGGCTGGCCGGTGACAGTGGAGCCTGAATTCGCTCATAAACAGATCGCAGGAGACCTGGATAAGATCTACGAATCGGAAAACGCAGTTGAATCGGAACGCGGGTCCATCGATCCCGGGCAGCTACAGATCGTCTGTTATTGGCTTTACGACGAAGCGCGCCAACGCCCCCACCCTACCATCAACGAAGCGCTTTATGTACGTGAAATGGGTGGAGCTGAAGGCATCCTGGTAATCCACATGAAAAAAACATTGGCCGAACACCTCGCTGATGAGCGGGAGCTGGCCGAAAAGATCTTGGTGGCGATGGCTGCGCCGGATGCAGATATTATAGTAACGGCAGAGGACTTCGTTAGTGACCGTGTGTCATCTACTCGCGTGCAACTCTTGCTCGACCGTCTGGTACAAACCGAGCTGTTGGAGCGGCGCCGAAGAAATGGTGGAGTCGGATATGCATTCGCAAGTCAGACCGTCGCTCAGGAAGCACGCAATCTGGGAGGCGATGATCTGCAGCAACGCTATCGCGCTGGGGACGAACTCGAACGCATATGGCGGATGTGGCTGGCAACCCTTGTCGACCCGGAGTCAGAGGGTGGTGCCTCAGATCAGGCGCTACCTCAACCCTCGCAGTTGCGTTATCTGGCGGAATCAGGTGTCCATTTGCGACCCACACCACAGAAGGCTCTGCTACTCCTGCGAGGCGCTGTCGCACACTACGAGCAGTCGATGCACCCCTGGATAGATTGGCTGCGCACAGCTAAGAGCCGTGGGATCCTCCTGGCGCTTGAACAAGGCCTGGATACAGAGGAAACCTTTGCCACACTTGATAAGGTGGGGCGGCTCTTGGGCATCGCAGAAGATCCAACACCAAAGGGTTCTTCTGCGGCGAGTTTTGGAGCCGTTGCATATGCCGCTGTGAATCACAGCAATTCGGTAACACGACAGACCGCGGCTCTGGCTCTGACAATACTGGAGCCTTCACCCGCGACCGGTATACGACGCATCGAGAATGCCTTAGAAGCGCGGCGCAAAAGCCAGCGAATATGGCGCAGGCAGTCAGAGTTGTGGGGTACGCTCCTGGATGCGGAGATCGATATCAAATCCGATCTTGATGCCCTTTCATGGCCGAATCGTACGGGTATCTGGCTGTGGCGGGTGTGGCGACGGTTTATGTTCGAGCGGCAGCGCATCCTTTTATTGGCCGCCGGTGGGGCGTTAGGAGCCGGGTTGGGTTTGTCTCTGCTGCGAGGGATCACAGCACCGGCCAATGGTCAGACCCCGGGTCTTCAGTTTTCTAACGGTATCTTCTGGGGTTTTCTCTTGGGGGTGGCGTTGACACTGGGGTTACTTTTACCAGAAATCCTGCTGTTAGAGCGTCGAGAAACCCCTACCACCTTACCCGAGCAGGGCCAGCGTTCGACGACGCGCTCTGGCTTGATGGCCATTATCTTGGGCACGGCGGGGTTCACATTGATGCATCTCCTGATCATGGCAGCAACGGGCTATCATTTGCTAGCCGGTGTGCTTTTTGTCGGGCTGGCAGGGTTACTGACCGGGCTAGGTGTTAGTCTCGCGCTTTGGGATCGGCCTTGGGGCGAAAACCGAGGGGGAGCTTTATCCTGGCCGTTACGATTTAGCGCGGTCCTTATCACTGCTGTGTTGGGCCAACTCATCCTCCTCACCCGGGATCCGGGCTGGTCTAGCGCAGTTGGTATTCCGGGGACGATGTATCGTTTCAGATTGGCAGCCGTGAATCTAAGTTGGTGGCAGCAATTCATCCGTGATTATCCTGATTGGTTTAAATTTGCCGGTGTGTTAGATGCTTTATTGGTAGGAATCGCTTTATTTCTTGGCATTGTACTCGGTGTTCGTGTCGCCAGCAGGTGGTATAGCAGGTTGGCCTGACATGAGCATGATTCATTTCTAACGGCAGTGCAAGCATAGATCGGCCGGCTATGCTTCGAAATCAATACTGAGAACTCTGGAAAACCTTTTTGAGCTATTATTTACCCCCGTTTACACAGGTGCGAACGAGCAAAACCCCCCTGTATATAGGGGTGCGAACAGCCGTTTTAGACTTTTCCAGAGTTCTCAGAATCAATAACACAATCCTCGCGTTCAGAGCGGTCACGTTGGAGTAATCCCCACTATGGGGCCCAATTATCGTGACACAAGCGGCCGCTGATACCGCAGCAACTGGATTGTGCCGTCACGTCAGCTCAGACACATAAGGCGAGGTTTATCATGTTATCGATTACCCTATCATCACTCAGGCGTCTCACAATAAGCTTGCTACTGCTGCTTACGATAGTTCTCCTGCAAGCTTGTAACCCAGGTACACCCACACCCCAGAAAATCGATTTCAGCGTCGAACGACTCCTTCCACAGGTTTCTACAGGCTCATCGGTCAGCAGTCTCACGGCCCTGACGACTTCATCTCCACAACCTCTTCCTAAAGGTAATTTCGTCAAGACCAATACATCCGGACATGCGCTGCTACAGGGTCAACTGGCACAAAACAAAACCTGTAAAATCTATCTGTTCCAATCGGGAGGTATTCGAACGGAGGCGTGTCCGAAATCTTCCTATGAAGGCAGTGGTACCGCCACTTGTCAAGAAGAGAATACGGCTGTTTATAAATCCTGTATCGGCAACACCCAAATGACGCCCAGTGGTGCAGTCGAGATCATCGGAAGCTGGTTATCCCTTACTTATCTGCCCGATCAGCAACTGACTCTTGTGGTTGTGGCGGAAGGCGTTGCCTCTGTAAACGCTGTAACTGAATTCGACACATATGCACTAGCCGAGCCGATTACTTTGAAGGCGGGTAGTTTTCTCTTTACTGCCCCGGACGACAGACTCCATGAGGTTGCCGGCTTTCCCCCGCGTGAACCCCTCCCCATAGAGCTGCTTCCTCCTGTGGTCGAGGAACTGAGGCTGGAGCCCTGGTACGAACAAGTCGCCGAACAAGCAGAAAAGGATGATGTGCCATTTGGTGTAGGCCCCAATGTTAGCCAAGATCTGGCATTTTTGGCAACCGGCTTTGGGGAAGCTTTCGAGGACAAGCGTGTGGCTGAGGGAGTGGTCTCAGCTGTAGATTGGCAGGCCATTCTCAACGATCTCTATCCCGACAAAGCCGCTGCTGCTCTGAAATTTCCAAAGTTCGGCATCACCACCGATAAAGTGGCCTACGATCCCGAAGCTGCTTTGGAACTATTGGCCGAGGCCGGCTATCCTGATGGTTTTGAAGTCTACGTCCTGGTGCCGGAAGAGGATGATCAACTGATCCCGGCCGGTGAATGGATGACCAGTTATCTGTACGAGATCGGACTACAACCTGAATACATGATCGTCCCACAAGATGATGTCGATGGCATTATCGAAGAACTGGGTGCAAAAGGCGTACCGGTCTTATGGCTCCGGCCAATCCCTGGTTGAGTACGGAGAGTGACCTAAGATATCGTCCAAGAATAAGTTCCCCTGTCTGTCATTGCGAGTGGGCGTAACCCCGAAGCAATCCCCAAGGTGCGTGTGCAAATGAACGTTGGGGATTGCTTCGCACAGCAAAATCTGAACGAATGAGTCAAGTTTTTGTACACGGACTAACGCGGAAGGACGCTGATTTTACCCGATTTAATCCGCGTTCATCCGCGTACCATTTCTTCCTGGTCATGATAATGGTTATTTGCTACACTCACTGACCTGCACTATCCACACTCACAGCGAGGAGAATCGGCATGTACGACGGTCGAGTTTATTTATGCGCCCCGGTCAATGCTCTGGTCGAGGGGATTTACGAAGAGAAAATCCCGTTGGCTGATGTAAAGGAGCATGGCGATTTTGGTCTGGGTACATTTGATCATGTTGACGGCGAGATGGTTATGTTGGAAGGAAAGATTTTTCAGATTACGGCCGATGGCAAGGTGCATGAGGTTGAGGAGAGTGCACTCACACCCTTCGCCTGCGTTACCTATTTCGAATCGACGTGTTATGACACGGCTGAAAGAGAGATGTCGTATTCAGATTTCCTTGCATGGTTACAGAATCTATTACCCTCTCCTAACATCATCTATGCCATCCGTATCAAAGGGACATTCAACTATATCAGGACTCGCTCAGTCGAAAAAACAGAGAATTATCATCCCCTGGTCGAAGTGGCCGAGCACCAGCATGTGTTCGAGTTTCACGACATCTCCGGAACCCTGGCCGGCTTTTTTACGCCACCCTTCATGTCATCCTTAAGCGTGCCCGGCCTGCATCTGCATTTCCTTTCCGACGACTGCCAGCATGGCGGCCATCTGCTCGAATGCGCTACGCAGACAATTCGTGCGGATGTGCAATTCATCTATTCACTTGAACTATCGCTGCCAAAATCACATGACTATCTGGATCTAAAGTTTACCCGAGATATCGCCGATGATCTAGATAAAGCGGAAAGGTAACTGTTAAGCCACTATCAAGAATTGTCGACTATGAGTATCCGAAACGCCTTGTAGATAAGTAGACAAGTAAAGGAGTAGACAAGGAAGTCGTGGCGCCAAATGTGTCGGATTATGCCGCTATCACTTCGTGTTTTGCTGTATTTCAGGATACCATAGCGATGGCTCGTCAAAGAGGGCGGTCGGCTGCTGGTCGAGCGTTTGCTTGAAAAAGGCCAGCGTATAAACGCGTATGATCTCGAAGGCACGTGCTGCGGGAATGGGCCCTTTGTTATAACCAAAGTAGCGGGCGATAGGACTGAAGGTTGCAGTGTCATCGAAATCGTGATGGCCGGTTCCAGCGATTTGGTAGTCGAGTGGTGTGCTGCTTGAGTGTTGCACCAAGAGGTCCAGAAGTTGGCGGTTATCGGGTTCGAAATAGGCCATATCTGGATCGCTGAATAGGAACAGCGTAGGTTTGGATAGTCCTTCAGCCAGCAGGGTATCGGATAAGGGTATCAGCCAAGCATCAAGCCCCACAGTAGCCTTACAGCGCTTATCTTCTGCACAGAATTGTAGCGCCGCCCCACCACCTGTGCTGTGCCCAAACGTTCCCATCCGCCCGAAGTCCAATCTGCCCTCAAGCTGTGATATTGGCCCGGGCAATGGTGATATTTCTAGCGTGTCCTGCACAAAACCAGTGTCCTCCACCCATTGGCGCAGCAAGCGCTGTGCAGCTTCAGCATAGATGTCGTCAGGAACACCCTCTGGCAAAGTGTCCTGATTAAACTTCGCCACGCGACCGTCAGGGAATAGGGTGTTCAGGGCTGCGTAAGGATGTTCGGCCGATACAACCACATAGCCATGGCTGGCCAGATCCTCGGCCAGAAAGGTGTTCTGCGCTCGAAACCCACCGTAGCCATGAGAGAAGTGGAGGATCGGGTAGGTGGGGAAGGCATCAACCAGGGGCGCGTCAAGGTAGGCATGGGTAAAGAATTGGCGCATATGGCTGAACATAAAAGCCGGTAAGCCCGCCGATTCGGCAATGATCGGTATCTGCCTGTCCGTATATTCCAGCCAGGGCACCGTATCTGCCGCCGCTGCCGGCGTGGCCGGATACCAGAGTTGCACCAGCAACGCCCGCGGCTCATTGGGGTCGTCTGAGTAGATCTCGTTGCGAGTCGAGTCGATGAGTTCGAAAGATGTCGTACCTACCGAATAAGGGCCGGTGGGGAGCGGTAGTCGCGGCGCAGGCATCAACTCAGGCAACAGCATGCAGAGTATCAAGATGAATGCATAAATCGTACTTCCCAAGATCCTGCGCCTGCTGCTGCGCTGGCGCTGCAGTGGATGCCGCAGCTCTCGTAGCGAGAGTACGACGGCGAATCCCGTAAACAGGTACAAGGGCGCCATCTGCCAACGGTAGCCCTCGATCACAATCTGCGCCAAGGCGATCAGGCCTGCTCCAAGACCGGCAAAACTTGGCAAGCGCGTGGGTCGGCGAGCTTGCATTGTGTTAAATAGCAACCTTAGGGTCAGAGTAAGGACCACTAAGAATTCGAGGGATCGCATCCTGTTCGTTTGAGCTAGTGCCCGACTGTTCTCACTTTCTGTGCGGCATTTCTTTTAAGATAGCTGCCAAGATACCTGGCCGAATCATCTGGCCCATCACCTGCCGGTAGGGATCATGCCCTGAAACGGCGCCAAACAGACCTTGTTGTAGCTCCGGCCTGTCGTGAGCAGCGCGTAGTACCGGATCGAGCAGGCGATAGCGAGAGCACAGAATCGTCAGGCGGCGCATCACCCGGCCATAAGGGAGATCCCGGATGATATCCAGATTCGCTTTACGGTAGTGGTCGTCGAACGCCTGCCGGGAGATGCCGGCTTCCAAAATCGTGTGCGCCGCCCGAATCCCTGTCAACACGCTGGATGTCACCCCTTTGCCCTTGAAAGCTCTTACTATTCCGGAGCTATCCCCTACCATGACATAACGGTCACCGTAATATCCGCGCGCTAATGATCGTGGGAAGCGCCCCTTGAAGAAACGCAGATCGTGTTGATCGTAGTGTCCGACCTTGGACATGTTCGGCAAGACGGTGTTAACGTAGTCGCTCTGCAAAAACGCCTTCATGGTGGGAACATCCACCCGTTGTCCGGCGATGTTGATCGTTAGGTGGTTGGCTTTTGGGGTGACTGCGCCGAATTCTATCGAGGGATGCGCGGGTAAAAAGGCATGGATATAATGGCCGAACGCTGCCATGGTAGCGTCACCGGGATGGTATTTTGTTACCACCGAATCGAGAGCCAGTGGAGGCCGGTAGGTAGTACGGCGCCGAAACATGCCAGCACTGCCCTCATCCAAACCAAAAGCACCCACCACCACATCCCCCTGCACGGGCTTGTTTTCGGTGTACACGATCACCTGATCCGCGTGCAGCTCCAGGTCGACGGCACGGGCTGATATTATCTCGATGCCGCGGGATCTGGCTGTCTCCAACATGTAGGCGTCGAATTGGATGCGCCTGAGAGCGATAGATGGCTCTCCTTGCTCTGGCAGGGCGACTCGTTCTCGACCGGTGTAGAGCACGTAACCCTGGATCGAATCGCGGCTGAGATAGTAGGGGAAAGGTACATCCAAATCATTTTGCAAGAGTGTGGGTAATGGAGGCGAGAGCACACCAGCGCACTGGTTGTAATGGCGTTCGCCGGTGAATTGTTTGCCTTCCACCACGGTGATCAGCAGTTGCCTACTCATCTGCGCGGCCAGACGTTGCAGGGCCAGGGCACAGGCGACGCCGGCCGGACCACCTCCCATGATTATCGCATGGCCACCATCCGCTAAAGGACCCAAAGACTGAGTCATAGTCATTTCAAAAAGACCGCTTTAGTCCCCTCAGCAAATTACCAAGGGCGTTGGGACTGCAAGAATGCCAAAATAGCGTTCGGTAAGAATCGTCACCGGTTAGCATCCCCCATAAGATACGAGCATGCACAGGTTGGGCCGGATTGCCAGGCCTCTCCATATTGACGGCATTCAGCCATGCTCTGAGCAGATGGGGTGAATGGAGCATCCTTTGCCACAGTTTGATCAGCAGTTGTCCGTAGCGATTATCGTTACGAATTCTGTTGCAGTAGGGTGCATAATTCTGCTTGAACGCTCGTTCAGATATACCATGTGTGATGACTGTTTGCATGGCAGCTTCTGCCGTGTAGAATGCAGATCCAATACCATCTTTGTAGAGTCGGGTCACGGCGGCATCACCTATTGCCACCCAGCGTGATCCATAATAGCCTTTCGCGGCACCGATTGCACTCTTGGGCGTACATCCACATAGTCTGCGTTCTTCCGAGAAATAGGCTTTCGGCAGATTCTGCTTCGCCACAAATTCACGGATCGAATCAAGACGTATCTCCTCGCCCAAAAGGGATACGTTGGCGTATTGGCCTTTGGGGATCATGGCCGCAAAGAGCATATCTGATGTTTTGTCGAAGTAAGCACTGACCTGATCAATGGGAACGTCGTCTGGTAACAGAAATTCGTCTTGGGCCATGATCACCGTTTCTGGCGGCTCGTAGCTGAAATCAGATGACAGCGGCGAGCTGCTGTTGACACCGCATGCAAATACCATGAGATCGGCTTCGTAACGATTCTCTCGGGTGTGAACGACCGGACGTTCTTCATTGGTGATTGTACGTACCCGCTCGGGGACGTGTATCGCGCCCTGGAGGCAGGCGCTCTCGATGAGCCAGTTATCGAAGCCGAATGAGGGCGGCTTATCCCCGCTGCGAGGGCCGCCGCCACGGTAAACACTTAAGATCTGGCGATCAGGGTCAGACTGGTGGATGGTCAGCACCTCCTCATCCAGGTGAATGGCATAAGTCTTCAATTCTGATTGTACGACCTCATCGGGTATTGTCAATCCCAGACCGGCAAGACCGCGTATCAATCTGGATGAAAGGATGCCCGCACAGCGGTTGCAACCACCCGGCCCGCGTAAGGAAAAGTCCCTTGGTTCGAAGATCAGTACTTCCAGTTTTAGATCACGTTGTCCCGCCAGCCGCAGCAAATGCAGGGCAGCAAAACACCCTGCCGGCCCACCACCGACAATGCAGACCCGGTCTCCATCGGCTAGATGCAGCGTCATGGCGTATGTGCAAATACCAAGTGTGTGAGGCACGGCACCCTATGCACGTTTTGATAATGGACATTTTGGCCGCTATCAGCACGACGTCGGGGTACGTACAGAACGAGAGTGTCAGGCACAGAGCATAGCACAGTTTGCAGATACGCGCACTGCGTCGTGTGAGTAGGCGGCTACTGCTTGCCACTACATGAGAAGTGGATGAAGAGTCCTACCGGGTTGGGACCCTCAGATATTACCTCACCCTCCAAGCCTCTGGGCGAGAGCGATGGCTCCCAAGACGCCCGCCCGATTCCCTAACTGAGGGGGAACGATGTAGTCTTCGATGTTTTTGATTAAGGCCGGGACCTTGATGTACTCGTTCAGCAACCGTTGAACGTTGGCCCGAATCATGGGAAAGAGGTGAGCCTGTTCCATGATGCCTCCGCCCAAGAGGATGCGCTGCGGTGAAAACGTGCAAATGTAGTTGTGCAGTCCCAGTGCCAGGTAGTGCGCTTCCAACTCCCAGGCGGGATGATCCGGCGGCAATGTCTCCCCAGGTTGTCCCCAGCGCCCCTCCAACGCCGGCCCCGCCGCCAGGCCTTCGAGGCAATCACCGTGGTAGGGGCACCAACCAGAATAGGGATCGCGCTGGCGGTCGTGGGGGATACGTATATGCCCCATTTCCGGATGCAAGAGCCCATGGATGAGGCGTCCGCCCACCATACCCCCACCCCCAATGCCGGTGCCTACGGTCAGGTAGAGAAAAGTATCGAGTCCCTGGGCAGCGCCCCAGCGTCGCTCACCCAGGGCGGCGCCGTTTACATCAGTATCTAGCACAATCGGAAGAGCCAATGCCCTTCCCATCGCCCCGGCGAAATCGATATTATCCCACCCTTGCTTATTGGTTTCGCCGATATAGCCATAGGTCGGCGACCTGGGATCAAGGTCTACAGGCCCAAAGGAAGCAATGCCAATAGCGGTTAAGGGACTAACTTGCGCCCAATTTCGAAAGAAATCAATACAGCGAGCGATGGTCTCTTGTGGTGTCGTCGTGGGAAAACGCGCCTCCGCCCGCAGGTCATCGGGCCCGCTGCCTATGGCACAGACGAATTTCGTGCCACCCGCCTCGATACCTCCGTACAACTTGGTCATGGTCATAGTCTCCAATGTGTTACAGGTGGCTGGAAAGGGGAATCCGCTACGCTGGATTTATACCATATCTTGCAGAAGGGCATGAAAACCACCAGCCCACCAGAAACCAAGTTCTGAAATGCCTGTCTGCTACTGCGAGCCAAAACACCTGGACTATCTGTTCGACCTATCTGCTGAAGTTTGGCTCCTCCCTGCCAGGTACGTATAATATAATCCAATGGCGAGAGCAGGGATCAACTTGCTGCATTTTCTCTAATTCAACATTCAAAGTCGTTTGAAAAGGAGGTTCAAAAGCAACAGAGTTCAGAGGTTTGGGCATCATCTCGATGCTTGATTTCAAGCGCCCATATTCAAACAACAGTATCACCTGTATTCAATCAAGGATGGTTATCATGTTTGCGATAGTTCGACGTTCTTATGTTGTGATAGCTGTAGTATCACTATTAATTGTTTTGGGCTTGATGTTGAGCGCCTGTGCAGCAGCGCCAGCAGCACCTGCGGCCCCGGTCGCCGAAGAACCCGCTGAACAGCCTGCTGCCGAAGAAGCTCCCGCTGAGGAACCGGCCGTCGAAGAGCCGGTTGCTGAAGAACCAGCGGAGGAAATGGAGGCCTTCACAGTAGCATTGGCGTATGGTGTGAAGAACGATGGTTTCTACATCACCATGGAGAAAGGCGCTGCAGCCATGGCCGAGCAG
>JAAENG010000099.1 GCA_024224665.1 Chloroflexota bacterium
AAAGTGTCGCCAGCATCGCGCCGGGAACAAAGGCTGCACGGAAAAGGTCCAGGGTTGAAACTTCCAGAACAGGCCCCATGACGATCAACATAATCGAGGGCGGGATCAGAATCCCCAATGTGCCGCCCGCGGTGATGGTTCCGGCCGCAAGCTTGACGTCATAGCCGGACCTGGTCATGGTCGCGCCAGCCATGATCCCAAGCAGGGTCACTGAAGCGCCCACGATTCCAGTGGCTGCCGCAAAAATCGTGGATACAATCAGCACGGCGATGAATAGCGCGCCGCGAACGCGCGACATGATCATCTGGATCGATGCAAACAGCCGGTCCATCAAGCCCGCCGCTTCCATTACGATCCCCATCAGGACAAAGAGCGGCACCGCCATGAGCTGATCATTCAACATGGTGGAGTTTGTGTTCAAGGTCATCAACAGCGTGGTCAACTTGAAGTTGGCGCCCCAAATACCGAAGACAAAGGCAAGGAAGATCAGCGTGAACGCAATTGGAAACCCGATAAAGATCACGAAAAGCATGGCACCCAGCATGATCAATCCAATGGTCGCTTTGTCCATGTTTGGCCGGGAAGACATGAGGTCAGAAAACGATTCGCCACCAGGGACCATGCCCGGTTGGAACACTGCCAGAACGAGCCAGATCAGTGCGACCAAATAAACAGGCAAGGCCCGTACGAACCAACGCTCTCGCTCTTTACCCATCTTGTGAAATGCGCGGAAAATCTCAGGGAGGCCTTGCAGCATCAAGAGGAAGGCACCGACTGGCATCGCCAGGCGCGCGGGCCACAAAAGTGGTCCCCAGGCACTGTCGACCTGCATGGTTTCACCTCTTGAAAAGGCGAGCCACCAGAAGTCTGTGGCTATAACGGTAAAGAAGATCATCGACGGCATAAAGAACAAGAGGTACAGTATTGCGTCCACTGTCGCTTGTGTCTTTGCCGACCAGTTTCGGTAGAGAAAGTCGGCGCGAATATGAACCCCGCGCATCAGACCATAACCCGCACCAGCCATGAAGAGCACCCCGGCTATCATACGACTGGTATCATACACCCAGAGCGTGGGACCTAGTCCAAGGGTTCGGGCGAGATCTTCGAACCCGGCATCTTGCAAGATCGCAAAGGAATTTCGTGAAATGACTTCGAGCACCACTACTACAATGAGCGGCACCATGAGCAGGGCAATAATCTGGCCCGCCCGGTAATTAATGAGGTCAATTACTGCGGTTATCGGGCGTTGCCAGGAAGTCATATCCTCTGGCGTTTCACC
>JAAENG010000100.1 GCA_024224665.1 Chloroflexota bacterium
ACGAGGGCGGCCATCGCTAGAGGCTTTACGCCTCATTCAACGATGGTGTCCTACTCCCAGTTGAAGTGCAGTCCTACCACGAACATATGCTGCACGAATTTCTCAATAGAGAGCAGAATCAACACAAGTAGCCATACTGAAGTTTTTGTTTGCATCGACCTCCATCCTGTGGACGACCGCTATTTTCGGGTGATGGGCTGCCGTTAAGAAATCTGACCGAGAGGCGGCGCCATGTACGACCGCCTCTCGGCCATGGGTTATTGATTCCCGGTTAAATTTATGGTTTATGGATGACAGGGAGGTAAAGCTCGTGCCCGACGTATAAGCGTATGGAATCGGAGGCAGTGCTCCTATCGCTGTCCTCAGTTTCGACTCTGATCTCGTGCCATCCTGTGCTCAATGTCTCAACCATAATTTCTGCGCCCGTTCCTAGAGCGCCGTCCTGGTCCGAGGACCAGACAAAGTCATCCCCAAGCAGATCACCATCTTCCGGATCATAGGCGCTGGCGATAAGTTTGATGGATGTTCCGGGCGTTAGGGTCGATCTGTTCTCGGGCGCAAGAATGTAGATCGAGGGGGTTCTGAACGGTGTCGTGAAAGGACCTGTGCTGTCCTCTGTCGTGTTGATGCCATCTGTGACTTGCAGGCGCAGCATACCTTGCGTTGTCCCCGGCCATAGGCTTGTATCCAGTTCCGCTTGCTGTTCTGTGTGGCCGACGAGTACGGACTGCCAGTTGGCGCCGCCATCTGCGCTGAAGGACAGGCTCGACGTGAGTGGGTCGCCATCTTCATCGCTGGCGGTCCAGCTTGCAACCAATGGGTCGGAGACCGTCCCGGAGATCGGATCGAGGGAGATGGTAGGTGCATGAGCGCTCACTTGTATGTCGTGGATCTGTTCAGCATTGTACAGGATGCGAATGTGGTCTGTGCCCGGCGCGTAGGGCACGACGATGCTGAACATATTGCCGCCGCCCTGATGATTTCCTTCCAGCAACCCAAAGGACTGCTCGGCCAGCACTGCGTTCTCCGAATCCAGCAATTGCAAAGTGTACGGCCCCACTGGACTGACCGTTGGATTCGGATCCAGGTCGGCGCCCTGCAAGCGCATCATCGGCAGTGTCGTCACGGTTTGAGTGTCGGTTTGGACCGCCCCAACCACGACCAGATATTCTGTATCCTGATTGATCGTGGTCCTTTGCGCAGACAAAGTAGCGCCGCGCTGCAACGCCTTACTCAATTTTTTGTAAGTGTAGTCGGAGATCCACCAGGTCTTGCAGTAAGTCATGATGTCACTGGTGACTTTGGGCGTGAAAACCCTGGGCGTGGCAGGCCCTGTGAATAACCCAAAATGGTCTTCCCCTTCTCCCTCGCTCAGCCATTCCTTCCGATACGGGTAGTTTTCGAATGGCCAGCCCGCCTTACAAGCATCTACATGATATAAGCCAAAACCATGGGCCATCTCATGAGCGGCAACGAATCCTACTCCATCCCGATTCCGTGGATTGGCGACCACCCAGGTATGCCGAGTTGGCAATCCCATCCCACCCCATTTGGTCAAATTATTGTCGCGAACCATGCCTACCAGCACTGTGTTTGGCCCCGGGTCCGGTGTCAGGATATCGACGTAGAGGATGCCGAGTAGGGTGAGATAGTCCCCCGCCCAGCCAATCGTGGCAACGGGACGGTGCAAGGTTACTTTGTTAAGTGGGTACATATACTGGGTTACCAGATGGATGCTTTTGTAGTCGCTAAAGGGAGGCCCTTTGGCGCCGATACCTGCGAAACCGCCATCTTGTACTTTGACCGGCTGAATGTGTAAAGGAGGAGAGGTCTGGATGTTCGTGGACACGTACCCGCTATTGTTGGCCGGATCGGTATCGATGATGCTTGGCGAGTTTACCGTCGCCGTAATTTCTATGCGGCCGGGGTCTTTCATCCACGAAGCGGGGACACGGCATTCAATGGATGCCCCCCCCCAGTCCTCCCGCTGAATCCAGATGTCGTAATTTTTGGCGGTGGTGGCCTTGTTAAGGCATGGTATGCGTCCAGACACACCGCCGGGAAAGTCTCCTACGAGATAGCCCTCGACGTCCTGCAACCAGTGTTGGGAGTCGGTCTGCATATACAGGCGCACGTACGTATCTTTCCCCGTATAAAGGGGGACGTCGTTGGACAGGCTCTGGATGCTCTGGGTGACCTCCATGCGCCAGAGTTCAAGATCGGCTCGGGGCAACGGCGGTGGCGGAGTGGGTGTGAATGTGGGCGTAGGCGTAGGTGTGGGCGTAATGGAGGGTGTCCAGGTTGGCGTGGGCGTCCAGGTCGGTGTGGGTGGCGTGACGCCGATTTGGGTCATATAGTTAGGATTGTCGCTATCGGTCGTCGCCGCTTCCACGCTGATGTAGTAGCGTCCATCGGTAGGAACAAAGAAATCGATGCGATTGAGGCCGATATCATAGTGTGTGCATGATAGTGCCGTTATCATATCTTTATCTACCAGGCACATGCGTAGTGGGCCTTTGGCAGGGTCGTGAGTGAGTTCGGCCACGATGCGATCTTCCGCATCCAAGCGGGTGCTAAACCAATCTTCATCCCCATGCGGACAGATATTCTGGTCAGGAAAAATCTGCGGAGCGTTGTGCAGGTCGCCCATGTTGTAGGCTTGAGCGGCACTGCTGTTGGGTTCGTAGCTATCTGGCTGGCAGGCAGGGGTAGGCGTAGGAGTAGGCGTGGGTGTAGAGCCCAGCAGAAGTCGAAGATTGTAGGATGAAGGGCTGCTTGCCCCGTCGACGCCATGTACGCTCGCCCGATACTCGCCTGCTGCGGTCGCTGTATAGAAGACCTGTTCGCCGGTCAGGCCTGACTGCTGGCCATCGACGAGCAACTGGCCTGTAGGGCTGAAGAGGCGCAGATTATAATCGGCGGGAAGGTTGTAGAGTTGCACTGTGATCTTCTGCCCGATGGTGACGGAGAATTTGAACCAGTCTTCATCGCCAGAGGGACAGAGATAAGCGGTGTATTCATTGTCGGCGATGATGTCGGTCGCCGAAGAGAAGTTGTCGCCCGCATAGTCGCCGGGGCAGGTGTCTGGCGTGGGTGTCGGAGTTGGCGTATTTGTAGACGTGGGCGTAAAGCTGGGAGTTGCTGAGGGTGTGATGGTAAAGGTGTGTGTGAATGTAGGCGTCGGCGTGAATGTGTCAGTGGGCGTCGGGGTAAAGGATGGGGTTGGAGAAATCGTCTTGGTGGGTGTGGGTGTGTCCGTAGGCGTCGGTGTGAACGTGTCGGTGGGCGTCGGGGTAAAGGATGGGGTTGGAGAAATCGTCTTGGTGGGTGTGGGTGTGTCCGTAGGTGTCGGTGTGAACGTGTCGGTGGGCGTCGGCGTGGGTTCCACGTGCTCAATGCGCAAAGAGTAACCCTCGATGCTCCAGGCGTTCTCGAATCCAAATACATGGGCGCGGTAATTGCCCGCCATCTCGGCGGTATGTTCGACTGACTCAGGTGCTGCCCCGCCGCCAGCCGAACTGCCGACATGACTACCATTAGGATCGTACACTTCCAGGTCGTAGTCAGCCGGTAAGTTATAGACATCCACCTTGAAGGTCTTCCCAATGCTTACCGGAAATTGGAACCAATCTTCGTCTCCACTGGGGCAGATATACAGATCATGGTATGAGATGTCGAATTCGATGGAGGCGGCGCCGGCGAAGTCGTCATTTACTTCGAAGCGGTCGTAGGGGCACGACGGTGTAGGCGAGCATACCACGAGTTGAACCTCATCGATATAGAAACTGGTGAAGTCGGCCCCATCGGTGGTGGCGTGGAAGATCAGGCGGATCGGATTCCCGAACAGCGAGGGAAACTCGACCGGGTTCAGATCGATGTTCGTTTGAAACCAGCCCCCGGTGGATGAGAGATTTGAGAGATTCTCAAGATTGTATGATTCGCCCGTGTGATCTCGAACCTCGAAATCGAAAAAATCCTTTGCGATCGGTGTGCCGATGCCCCCTTCCTGTGTATAGACATACCACCAAAAGCTGAGTGTTGCCGAAGTCGCGTCCGCAGGTAGCGTCACTTCCTGGTAGAACGAATCATTGGCGTTGTTTTCGCCGCCCAGTACACCGCTGTTGCTGCCCTGATGCGCCAGATAGGTTGCAATCCAGGGGCCGCCCTGTGTTGTCCAAGAGGCGAAGTTGTTCTCGAAGCCACCATTACTGATAACATCGCTGCAAGCGTCTGGCGCCGCTGCTACATCGAGCGGGATATCGGCCTTGGCGTCCGGGATTGCAAACACCATCACAAGGATGACCATAATAGCAGTGATGCCTGTCAGGGTGATGGTGCCTCTTAAGAGCCTGAAAGTCTGTTTCTTCATGAGTCTCTCCCTCCTCAAGGGTGATAGTTACAACAAGAACAGATACGCCCTATATTTTGCTATACTCGGTGACCAAGGTGATGCATGTTTTTTATGTACTGAGATTTATCTTCAGCACGTAATAAACGCTGAGAAATGCACCAATTTCCATGCAATTGAAAGTGGGCCGACCACTTGGCAGTGCTCTATCTATGGGTATGAATATCAATGATATTGCATCTATGAACCCTGATTCTCAGTATAGATGAAGCAGTCCCCTGTAGCCATGATCTAGATCATATGTGGGAGTGGAAAAAGTATGACAGGGTATGGATAGATTATACCGCATCAGGTTGTCCACTCTCTGAGATACCAGATTTGTTGTCCGGTGGCAACGATCCGATTCCTAGTCTTAGGTCTGTTTCTTCTGCCAGGTGCGAACTCTCAACTCTAGCAGGTTCATCAATCACGCCTAAAGTTTCAGCCACCCTTTCTTGATCGCTATAACCATGGCTTCGGTACGGCTATCCGCCGCCAACTTACCCAACACGTTCCCCACATGAAAGCCCAAGGTTCGTTCGCTGACTGTCATCTCTTTGGCAATACTGCAATTGGTCCATCCCTTTGCCAGCAGCCGCAGGACATCCATTTCCCGTTCGGAAAGGGCCATCTCGGCCCTTCCCTCTTGCATGCGGCGCACCACCTTCTCCGTTTCCGGCCGGCTGAACCAGCCCACCCCCCTTGCTACACTGCGTATTCCGGTGATGCCGATCACTCATTCCGGGCGATGCCGATCACCTAGACCGGCGATGCCGATCACTTATAGCGGAGCATGACGATCGCAGGAGGGGGAGTGGCTGGAAGTGCAATCATAGCGTTAGGACATCGGGAAAAGCAAGGATGGGAAGGACTATGTACATGGCATCTCCTGAGAGGTGAGGTGAGGTAGGACCCGCTCGTGTTGAGAAAAGGAAGGGAAGCAGGCAGATGGCGTTTTGTCATGGTAGGGGTGTGATACACTGTACCAGTTCGTGTGGAGGGTAGAGCAACTGCAGGAGTGCAACTCGATAACGATGTGAACCAGAAGCAAGTGTTATTCGGTTTTTATAGTACCATGTGCTGGTATAGTCTATTGATACCCACGCACTACGCACCACGCACCACAAAAAACCCATGTACACAACACTCATCAGCACCGGCGAACTCTCTGAACATCTGACCGACCCCGACTGGGTTGTTGTCGATTGCCGTTTTTCTTTGGCCGACACATCGCGAGGCCGCGACGATTACGCTGTATCGCACATTGCCGGCGCCGTCTACGCCCATCTCGATGACGATCTTTCCGGTGATATCATTCCCGGCCAAACCGGCCGGCATCCGCTGCCCGACCCCGAAACGTTTGCGAGATTGTTAGGGACTTGGGGTATTGCCGCCGGCACCCAAGTGGTCGCTTACGACGATTTTGGTGGCGGTATCGCCGCACGCTTGTGGTGGATGTTGCGCTGGCTAGGACATGAGGCTGTGGCCGTGTTGGATGGTGGTTGGCCTGCCTGGAAAGGGGAAGGGCGGGCTACTGCCAGTGGAAGAGAAACAAAACCGACGCGCGAATTTGTCCCAAATCCTCAGGTAGACATGATACTCACAGCAGGTGAAGTCGAATCCATCCGCCTGGATCCTGATTATTGCCTGATCGACGCCCGTGCTGCTGAAAGATACCGTGGCGAGACCGAACCTATCGATCCTGTGGCCGGTCATATTCCCGGCGCTGTCAATCTTCCCTGGCCTGCCAACATCGATGCTGGCGGCCGCTTCCTGCCGAAAGAAGCGCTACGTGCACGTTATCAACCCCTGATACAAGATTATCCCCCGCAGCGCATCGTCTGCTATTGCGGCTCCGGTGTAACCGCTTGCCACACTCTGCTGGCCATGGCTTATGTGGATCTCGGACATGCCAGGATGTACGCCGGATCATGGTCCGAGTGGATTACGGATTCAGACCGGGCCATTGCCACAGTGCCGATATCTTGAGTGTCATTGTCGAGCTATCATTCTGCAATAGAGGCAAAGGTTGCTCCACCTCTTCCTCTTTCGCGCCCCGCTGCTGCGACGGTGTATACCGCTTCCTCATGGGCTAGTTGGCGGTGGACAACTCCCTCGTTATTCAGTAGATCGATGACTTTCGCGCTGAACTCAGACATATCCCTCAGCGGACATCCAAGACCTGTGCAATCGCACCGACAAGGTTGTCGTGCACGCTGAAATAGGTGCGGTAGTCAGCGGCGTCCATCGACAGATCAACATGCTCTGATTTGACCTGTAACTGTGAAAAAAGAACATTGCCTCCTGAGCTGCTGCCTAGAAAAACGGTTGTTTTTGGGGGGATGGCAAACTGGATGGATTCATCTACCTGGTCGTGGTCAAGCGATTGCTTGAGCGAGGATCGCACACTTTGGCCGATCTCATCGATCAATGGTCCGCTGGTAAGATCTACCATTTCGCGATATCTGGGCGTGAACGTCACAGTCAGCACGTCATCGGTATGATTGCTGATGTAATACTCGTTAGGGACTTCACCACAACCGCTCAGGAGAAGGCCGCACAAGATAATGAATCCAATCAAAGGTATCGCTATTTTTTCACTTTTAGCCTGCATGACGTGTTACTGCTAAGGACTTAGGACAGAATAACTGCTAGCTGCCAATTGCTAACCACTACCAAACATCTTCTCGGCGGTTTGAGGTAAAGATTCGTTAGATGATTAGGTGTAGAAACCCGGTTTTTCGCGCCCACAGAGGCGACATTCGACATAGAACTTGTGGGAACAGATCGCTCAAATCTCGAATCGTAAGAATAACCGGGTTCCTTCGGTGTTTAGCAAGTGACCGATCCGCGTTACTCTTTCTTTTCTGCCGGTAAGAAGCGAGTTACGTTTGTGCCGCAGACCGGGCATTCACCTTTGACCATGCGACGGCCCTTGGCAGTTTCTTCAACGCGTCCATCTTTGACCGTCCGTTTCTCACGGCACTTGACACAATAGCCTTCAAATTCCATATCAAAACCTCCAAGTTTTGTAGAATCGGTATGATATTCCAAACCACCGAAATCGTACAGCCAGGTGCACACTTTGCTAGCGTATATCCTGAGTGTAGTGTTTCCTCAGAAAAATGCAAGTCTGGGCACTCGTTCACAGTTAAACTCGGAACTTGCAAAGGACTTAGGACTGACTAACTTGCCGAATTGCTCCCTGAAATGGCGAAAGAGTTCCGCAAGTTATTGAATTCTCTGTCCTAAGTGCAATTGTCACCAATACGGAACATCCAACAACGCTTATTGTCAGGTCAGTGTCCTGTTGATCAACGCTTTGGAAATGGCGTTATGTCGTTCCATGATCACCGGCAGGTCAAGGGTCGTCAGATGTCCTTGGTCTACCACCACCCGCCCGTTGATCACCGAGTAATTTACATTGACGGGGTGGCAGAAGATCAGTGCTGCCGTCAGGTCTGCCGATGTGCCGATGAAGCTGATTTGCTCTAAATCGAAGGCCACGAAGTCAGCGGCCATGCCCGATGCCAGTGCTCCCACATCATCTCGACCCAGTACCTGCGCCCCGCCCAATGTGGCGATCTCCAACGCTTCCCGTGCTTTTAACGCCGAAGGCCCGCCCAAAACGCGTTGCATGAGCAGCGCTTGCCGAGCTTCCGCCAGCAGATGGCCGGCGTCATTGGCAGCGGCGCCGTCCACCCCCAGGCCTACTCGTACGCCAGCATCCAGCATTCTGCGGATGGGGGCGATGCCTGCGGCCGTGCGCATGTTGGAATTGGGGCAATGGCAGACGCCTGTCCCGCTGCGGGCAAACAACCCCATCTCGGCATCGTTCAACATCACACAGTGAGCGTGCCAGACATCGTCGCCGATCCAGCCCACATCTTCCGCATATTCGCCGGGCCGCATGCCAAACGCCTCCTGACTGTAGGCAATATCTTCAGCGTTTTCGGCCAGGTGAGTGTGTAAGCGCACGCCGTAGCTGCGCGCCAGTTCGGCAGAGGTCCGCATCAGGTCTGGGGTGATACTGAAGGGAGAGCAAGGCGCCAGACCGACGCGCAACATGGCAAATCGTTCAGGATCGTGGTAGGTTTCGATCAGGCGGCGGGAATCGTTCAGGATATCCCCTTCTTCTTCCACGACGCTATCCGGCGGCAGCCCCCCCTTGCTCTCGCCAAGGCTCATGCTGCCGCGCATGGCGTGGAAACGCATGCCGATTTCTTGCGCCGCCTCGATTTCGTCATCCAGACGGCAATCATTGGGGTAGATGTAGAGGTGATCGCTGGCGGTGGTGCAACCGGAGAGGATCAGTTCAGCCAGGCCGGTTAGGGTAGAGATATAGATGGCCTCGGCGTTCATTCCAGCCCAGATGGGATAGAGCGCTTGCAACCAGTCAAATAGCTCCGAATCCTGTCCGGCGGGGATGACGCGGGTCAGACCCTGGTAAAGGTGATGATGCGTGTTGATCAACCCCGGCAGTACGATGTGCCCCTTCATATCGAGGATGACATCGGCGGTATCCGGGAGTTCGGCGCTTGGCCCGACCTGTTCGATCACTCCATCCCGCACGAAGAGACCACCATCAGGGATCTCCCGCCTGGCAGGATCCATTGTTAC
>JAAENG010000101.1 GCA_024224665.1 Chloroflexota bacterium
ATAAAGGGGCTGATTTGACACCCAAAGTGTCACAAAACGAGCCGATAGCCGGATTGATCCGGCGCTGTTTGCTAGCCGGGAGATTCATCCCCCGGCGGACCTGGCAAGAAAACATTACCGAAATAAATAATTAACCTTCATCAGCGTCATGCGCCAAAGTGGGCGCTACGAACACCTCAGTTTGAGATATCAGCTTCTTTTCGTTTGGCAAGATTGCGGCTGAGAACATAGCCCATTGCCCTCAGCAAACCGGCCTCTGAAGAGAGTGGTTGCGTACGGCGAAATAGACGTTCCACCTTAACGCGTTTGGCCGGTTCTTGTCCAGGTTTGAAGAATCCCACCGATTCCAATACATCGAGCAGAGAGTCCACCGCCTCTTTGATCTGCAAATCCGTTGCTGGGGGATCATACGGGTCTATGCGGATGGGGAGGGGGGTATCTGTCGGGAGGACTGCCTCGCGCAATTCGTATGCCACCAGCAAGACCGCTTGGGCCAGATTGAGTGAGCGGTAATCGGGGTGAGTGGGAATGGCGAGCTGGTAATCGCTGGTCTGCACGATATCGCTGGGCAATCCCCAATCCTCTCTGCCGAACAGAATGGCAGGCGTGCCCACGCGCGTGTGATCCATAATGGTGGGCGCCAGCGTCGATGGGATCTGGATGGTAGGGCTCAGTTCGCGCGATCGGGTGCTGGCGCTGACGACCAGATTGACATCGGCCAGGGCATCGGCGAGGTTATCGAAGAATTCAACGTCCTTCTGAAAGTCTTCGCTACGATGGGCGGCGGCACTGATGCGGAAGGGATCGTAGCGCTTGGGTTTGACCAGCCGCAGGCGCGTGAGGCCCATGTTCATCATCGCCCGCACCACCCCGCCGATATTGTCGGGGTTTTGCGGTTCGACCAGGATGATAACGACGCGTTCGAGGGAAGGATCGGGTGGGGTTTCAGACATGTTCGAGAGTATAGCACAACGAGGAAAGAGTCCCGCTACAGCATACGTGCCTACATTGGGAATAACTCGCTGACTTTACATACTGAAAACTCTGGAAAACTCGGTTCATAAAGCAAAGTCCAGAACATCGTCCCAGTCGGAAGGTCTCAGTCGCGTTTTTTCACGGAACCATTCAACTTGTTGATGAATAAGTAAGTTCCTGAGACCTTGAAGAAACTAGTGTCTTGAAATGACCCCTTTACCACCGCCAAGCGCACAT
>JAAENG010000102.1 GCA_024224665.1 Chloroflexota bacterium
GGAAACCAGTAGACCGGGAAACCAGTAGACCGGGAAACCAGTAGACCGGGAAACCAGTAGACCGGGAAACCAGTAGACCAGGAAACCAGTAGACCAGGAAACCAGGACGTCGCTGTCTTGACAGATATGCATTCTGGCCACCCGACCACCCGACCACCCGACCACCCGACCACCCGACCACCCGACCAAACGACCACCCGACCAAACGACCACCCGACCAATGCTTGACCTCCTACGTTTCTGGCTGATTTTTCAACTTTTCGGACTGCTCGCCTTGCCTATGGGCTGGAGGCTCTTCGCATTTCTACCAGATCGGGGTTACGCTTTTGCCAAAGCATTGGGGCTGCTCGGCGTTGGTTACCTGCTGTGGCTAGGCGCCAGTCTCGGTTTTTTGAGAAACAGCGCCGGTGGCGCTATTCTGGCGCTCGTGGTATTTGCCCTGGTTGGATTATGGCTGGGCCGTGATGGATTAAGCGTTGATGAACAAGGTGATCGCCCCTTGCTGGTGCATCTGCGCGCACAACTGGGGTACATTGCCGTTGCCGAGTTGTTGTTTGCGGTGGCATTCATATTATGGGCGGTGTTCCGCAGCTATGATCCCAACATCGCCGGCACCGAGAAACCGATGGAGTTTGCTTTTCTCAATGGCATTCTCAATTCGACACAATTTCCGCCTCATGACCCCTGGCTCTCGGGCTATGGCATCAGCTATTATTATTTTGGCTATGTGATCCTCAATGTGGTGGTATTGCTGTCAGGTGTGATGCCCGGTGTCGCTTTCAATCTGGGCCTGGCCTCTGTTTTCGCCCTGACATTGCTTGGCGCCTTTGGCCTGGGCTACAATCTTGTAAGAAGCGACACAGAGTCGCCGGCGGCTTGGGTTAAAGGAGCCCTCTACGGCTTGTTAGCGGCCGTTTTTGTGGGCATCATGGGTAATCTGGAAGCTGTACTGGAGTCCTTGCAGGCACGAGGCCTGATGTCACCTGCCCTGCATTCGCTCTTTGATGTCAAGCGTCTTGCCGATGCGCCTGTGACCGGCAGTTTTCGGCCCACCGAGTTTTGGTGGTGGTTCCGGGCCGGGCGCACTGTCCATGACTACAACTTTGCCGGGACATCAGAGCAAGAAGTGATCGACGAATTCCCCATGTTTAGCTTTGTGCTGGGCGACATGCACCCGCACGTACTGGCGATACCCTTTGTACTGCTTGCGGTTGCCCTGGCCTTAAACCTGTTGCGCAGACCCGCTGCTTCTATTGAGCTACGGGCGAGTGAGCCTGATGGTGGAGTTAACGAAGACAGGGTCGAGATAGGCGGTTGGCCGGCTGCCTGGGGCCAGGTAACTGAGGTATTCGGATTGAATGGTTGGGGGTTGGTCCTGTATGGCATTGCCTTGGGCGCCCTCGGTTTTCTCAACACCTGGGACTTTCCCATCTATCTATTTCTGGTCGTGGTAGTCTATGCCATCAGGCGGGGATTGGTGGGTATACATTTGCGTTGGCCGTTGTGGCAGGAAGTTATCCTGGCATTTACACGCCTTGCCGTCGTGGGCATTGTAGCTTACTTGCCCTTTTATCTCAGCTTCAGTTCGCAAGCTGGGGGTATTCTTCCCAACGTTTACAACCCCACCCGATTTACCCAATACTTGCTGATGTTCGGCCCTTTCCTGATGGCCCTGTTTTTCCTCCTGATAGTAGCCTACCGCCAGGTTGATGTCAGCCGAAAGGCTCTCTTGCAATGGCTTATGGCAGTTTTACTGATCCCGGCGATCTTTTTGGCCGTTGCCATCGTGGCTATCAGCTTGATGCCCGGGCTACGATCCTTTGCCGAACGGGCGCTTAGCATGTCCGTTGCCGAGACCGTGCCCCGCATTCTCTCCCTTCGGCTCACCACACCGGGCACCTGGTTGGTCGTCGGCGTGCTGTTGGCCGCTGTAGCCGCCCTGGTATCCCGTGTGTGGACCGGTGCACAACGTCGACTTCAGCACAATCTCGCTTTTGCCCTGGCTCTCTTTTTTACAGCCCTCCTCCTCACATACGGCGTCGAGTTCGTGTTCTTGCGAGATACATTTGCAACACGTATGAACACAGTTTTCAAGTTTTACTATCAGGCCTGGATACTCATGGCGGTTGGCTCGACCTACGCGCTGTACTATATCAGTACACGTGCTAGCTCAGCAGTGCGCGTGACCGCTCAAGTTGTGGTGGCTGTTCTTGTACTGGGCGGTCTCCTCTATCCTGCTTTTGCCACTCCCAGCAAGGCCAACAATTTTCAGACAACACCGACACTAGATGGCGCCGAGTTCGTCGCAGTGTACCGCCCTGACGAGGCCGCTGTTATCCGTTGGCTCGTGGATAACACCGAACCCGATGCCGTGATCGTCGAAGCGCCCGGCGGTTCATATACCGACTACAATACGATTTCCGCCCACAGTGGCCGAGCCACCCTCTTGGGGTGGGGAGGGCATGAGTTGCAATGGCGAGGCTCCTACGATCTGCCGGGCCAACGAGAGCCTGTGATCGATACCATTTATAAAAATCTGGACAGTGCAGCCATCGCCAGAGCCGTCGAGGACTATGACATAGACTACCTGATCGTCGGGCCACGCGAACTAGAGAAATATCGCATCCCCACCAATCGCCAAGGCGCGTTTATCAATCTATGGGAGCCCGCATTTGAAGAGGGCGCCTATATCGTGTATCGTTGGCGTGGTGGCTGACAACAACCACGTGATTATTCTAAAGTAAGTTCCAACTTCATCATAGTCCCGTAATCTTTCTGCAACATTCATTTGCTACTCTTAAATGCGAATAAGGCCCTTTCGGAATTTGTGAGGCTCCTACTAGAAAAGGTATCTTCTCAATATTCCGGGGCACTCGCCGAATGAATTCGGACTCTGGGGGCGGGGTTCTGCGAACCTACGCCGAACGTCCACCTACGTGGACGAGTTGGTTCTCCCGAGTTATTGAGAAGATACTAGAAAAGCGTGTTTCGTTAGCAACACGCAACACGCAACACATGAACCCCTGTCTATCCCCGCATTCCTATGACCACATCACCAATTGACGCGCCTATCGAGCCGGTCGAGATGGCATCTACGATGGCATCAGAAGTGTCGACCCTCGTCATCGAACCTGAAGAGCAGCGCTCCTGGCTTGAACGCATTACAATCGAATATCTGGCCTATACACTTATACTGGTAATTGCGCTTGCGGTACGTCTGCTGAATTTGGGCTTGCGCCCCCTCGCACCGACCGAGGCTGCCACCGCCCTACGCGCCTGGCAAGCTAGCAGGGGTTTAGGTCCCGATCTGGATGCCGGCGTACCTCTACTGTTTAGCCTGGAAACGCTGACCTTTTTCTTTACGGGCGCCAATAGTGCATTGGTGCGGGTTTGGCCGGTCGTGGCTTCGGTGATAGTGATCTTGGCGATTTTCAACTGGCGGCGATGGATAGGTCGAGACGTGGCACTTTTGGCAGCCCTGCTGATCAGCTTTTCGCCCTTGCTCAATGCCTTTGGCCGCCGCGGCGACGGAGCTGCTTTGGCGCTGATGGCCCTGGCAATAGCATTGGCCGGTTGGGCGCGATTGCAAGAGCAACAGCACCATGGTTGGACCTGGCTTGCCGTGGGTGCGGGACTTCTGTTGATCAGCGGGCCCGCCGCACCGGCTGCGTTCCTGGCTCTGGCTATCGTGCTGCTCCTAACCTGGCACGACGCTCAACCGCTATCCTCACCCGGCATTACAACGCTTGTCCTCTTTCTCGGTGTCGCTCTCGTGGGGGGGACGGCCTTGCTCACGCAACTCAGTGGTTTTGGTCTGATTGCCCTGAATTGGAGTGAGTGGTTCGCCAGTTTTAATCTTTCCGGTGCCAGCTTGCTTTGGGGTTTCATCCGTCTGCTGTCGGACGAGCCCCTGCTCGTGATTGTGGGTATTGGCGCCACGATCTGGGGGGTGCGCCGGGGAAACGTGCCTCGCGCCTTCAGCGTGGCCGCCCTCGTCGTCATGCTTATAGCGCTGTTACAGGGCCCATACGCTGCCAACTCTCGCGCGATTGCCGCGCTTATGCTCACCGTGCCCGTGTCCGGCTTTTTGCTATGGCTTGCACGTTCGGGAGATTTTCGCTGGAACGATCCTGAGTTGATCTTATATGGGATTGTACTGACGATTCTCATCGCCTTGAGCATATTTACACTGATCAGTTACAACAAGACGGCTGACAGTACCCAACTCTGGCTTATGGGGGCTAGCGTCGGCATGGCGATTGTCCTTACGGTGGTATTCCTGTTACTTGCCGGTCCCAAACGTGTGTTGAGCATCGCTGCAGTCGTGGCGGTGGCCTTTCTCGCCTTATTCAACACAGCAACGGCCTGGGGCATGGCCTACGACGCCCGCCCGCCACGCTTCGCTGCGCTCTATACTGCTGATGCTCGTGTCGGCTTATACGATCTCGTTACAACCAGCGGTGATCTCAGTCAGCGGCAACGGGGAGATCGCTGGTCCCTGCCCATCGCCTTGGTCACGGGCAGCGACGCCGACGATCTCCTGCAATGGTATCTGCGGGAGGCATCAGATTTACGTTTGGTCGAAAGCGTTGGCCTGGAGAACGCCCCGCCTTTGGTCATTGCCCCCGCCTTTCGCGAGCTACCTCTCAGCGAGCGCTACGCCGGCCAGGATTTTGCACTACTCGATGCCTGGGATCCGGCCATGGGCGACGGGCGCCAGAAGATCGACTGGATAATCTTCCGCAAAGCACCCTGGAACATCCCCACACAAAACCACATCCTGTGGGCGGATACAGCTATTATCAACCTCGAGTAATCGATCATATAGTCATCACTAACCTCTATTCAACATTATGACAACGACCGAACAATCTTCATCTACCACCCAAAACCTCCTCGATAAACCCGCTGTCGTCGCTTTGCGGCTGAACTGGGAGAAAATCGCCTGGATAGTGCTTATCCTGCTGGCATTGGTACTGCGCCTGTACGATGTCGGCGCTCGCGCCATGAGTCATGATGAGAGCTTGCACACTCAATACAGCTACAAACTGTATAGTGGCACCGGTTTCAAACACGATCCTTTGATGCATGGGCCATTCCTGTTCCACGCGACCGCGGCAAGCTACTTCCTCTTTGGCCCCAGCGACTTCTCTGCGCGCTTGCCTGTCGTGCTTATGGGCATTGGGGTAGTCTGTCTGCTCTGGCTCACACGTGATTGGCTGGGTAAGCTGGGCGCTTTTCTGGCAGCGGCGATGATGGCATTGTCGCCAACATTGCTCTACCATAGCCGCTACATTCGCCACGATCTGTACGCTATTTTCTTTATTATGGCAGTGGCGATTTTCGCTTTCAAATACATTGACAAGGGCAAGAGTAAATGGTTATGGTTGATGGCGGCGGCTCTGGGCTTATCTTTTACGACGAAAGAAGTGGCCTTCATCTCGGCGGTGATCATCGTCGCCTTCTTCCTGCTCTGGGCGCTCATCGGCTTGCTGCGCCAACCGTGGCAGAAATCGAGCTTTAGGTGGCCATTTTTCGGCCTATTGGCGCTGGGGGGGATCCTGGTGGTTTACCCGATGCTGGAGGCTATGAAAGCGCCGCTTAACACCTTTGCAGTGAGCGAACGTCTGGGAGGGATGGTGATATGGCCGCTGTTGGTAGTGGGGCTTATCATTTTGGCCATCTCCGTATTTTTGCTTTGGCGCGGGATTGGCGGCGAAACATTGCGTTCTCGCCGTGACCTAGAAGTGATGATTTGGATTCTGACGATGTCGGCGCCTTTGTTCGCAGCATTTGTCATCAAGATGATTGGTGGCACTCCTGGTGACATTAACATCTCTGGCCTTAGTAGTTTTCTTGACCCCCAAATCTTAAAGGGTCTCGTTTCGCTTCTGGTCATGATGCTAATATTTCATGGATTTGGTATTTTCTGGGGAAAGCTGCGTTATCTGACGGGATTGGGGATCTTCTATAGTGTCATGATTCTGTTTTTTACAACCTTCTTTACCAACCCCGATGGTATCATCACCGGCCTGGTCGGAAGTGTTGGCTACTGGTTGGGCCAGCAAGAGGTCGCCCGCGGCGGCCAGCCCTGGTATTACTATTTCCTCCTCGTCCCTCTCTACGAATTTCTGCCTCTGCTTTTGAGCATGCTGGGGGGGATCGGCATTGTTGTCAACGAGTTACGACGTCGTCCCATCGACGAGAACGACGCCAGCCCCAGCCCTTACGCCGTGCGCCGCCAGTGGCTCTGGTATGTGCTCTGGCTCATGGTAGCGACCTGGGGCGCCTTCACCTGGGCAGGTGAGAAGATGCCATGGCTTACCACGCATTTCACCGTGCCTATGGCTCTGCTGGGTGGCTGGTGGTTGGCACGCCGTATACGCCAGGTCGATTGGAAACAAGCGTGGCACAATGGCGCCCTGTGGTTATTGGTAGGTGTGCCACTCTGGCTCCTCCTCTTCATAGCCATTCTAATAGACATTCTACGTTTGCGTCCTTTTCAAGGCTCTTCTCTCGAAGCAATGAGTGATACCATGGGTTCGATAGTGGCGCTGATTTTGCTGATAGGACTTGGATACGTGCTCGTACGCAAAGCGCTTGATGTCGGATTCCTCCTCACCCGCCAGATGCTTCTGTTCAGTCTGCTGGGCGTGTTATCACTGATGTCCGTCCGCACAGCCTCCATGGCCAGCTATGTGAATTACGATCTGCCGGTAGAACCACTGGTCTATGCCCATGCTACGCCGGATATCAAGGTCGTGGTCAACGATCTGGAAGAGATATCGCGGCGCACTGTAGGTGAAGGACAACTAGCCTTTGCCTACGACAATGAAACCACCTGGCCGTTTGAGTGGTATTTCAGAGATTTCCCAAACAAAGAGTTTTTCGCTGCCAACCCTTCGCGTGATGTGCTCAACGATGCGCCGGTGGTGTTGGTAGGAACCGAGAACGAGGACAAAGTAAAACCCTATCTGGGCAATGATTACTATCGTATACCCTACCGCCAGATCTGGTGGCCAAAAGAGACTTACAAGGACTTAAGCTTGGAGCGGATGCGGGAATGGTTGGCGGATTCTCAAGCTTTACGCAATTTCGTCGATGTCATCCTGTACAGGCGTTACCAACAGCCGTTGGCAGACTGGGATCCCTCCGACCGCTTCGTGATGTTCATCCGCAAAGACATTGCCTCGCAAGTCTGGGATCTTGGTGCAACGCCGGCGATCGTAGCGGAAGTTGTCGCCGATCCGTTCGAAGGTAAATATCGCTTGGAACCTGCCACTCAGATCGTTGGCGGAATTGCCGGTAGTGAGCCGGGGCAGCTTCAGCAGCCACGCAATGTCGCTGTCGCGGAAGATGGCAGCCTGTATGTCGCCGATTCCGCCAATCATCGCATTGTAGTCTTCAATCCTGATGGCAGTTACGCCCGAGATTGGGGTGAATTCGGTGAAGCGCCCGGCCAATTCAATGAACCCTGGGCTATCGCCGTCACTGAGGAGGGCACAGTGTACGTGGCGGATACCTGGAATCATCGCATACAAGCCTTTGATGAACAAGGCAATTTCCAGAATTCATGGGGCAGTTTCGTCTCGACCGAAGCACAGTTGGGCGACCTGGGCGTGTTCTGGGGCCCGCGCGATATCGCTGTCGATAACGAAGGGAACCTGCTTGTGACCGATACCGGCAATAAGCGCATCGAGGTCTTCAGCCCTGAGGGCGTGGGCATCACCCAGTTTGGCGGCGGCGGTCTGGATGAAGGTCATTTCGAGGAACCGGTCGGTGTGGCCGTGGGACCTGATGGCAGCGTCTACGTCGCCGATACCTGGAACCGCCGCATCCAGAAATTCGATGCCAACTACCAATATGTCAAAGAGTGGGAGGTACCCGGTTGGACAACCGAGGATATCTTCAACAAACCTTATATCACAGTCGATGACCAGGGTAACGTCTATGCTACCGATCCTACTGGCTGGCGTGTGCTCGTCTGGGATAGTGAAGGTAATCCCCTGACCGTACTTGGCCAATATGGCAACACTGACACAGACTTTGCCTTCACCAGCGGCATAACCGTTGCCCCAGATGGCAGTATTTGGATTGTCGATGCCGACAACCATCGCCTCATGCAGTTCCAGCCTGTTCAAGTCAGTAGACAGGTAGACCAGTAGACCGGGAAACCAGTAGACCGGTAGACCGGGATACCTGGTAGATTGCGTCTTTATGTTCACTTTGGCGGCACATCCCGATCTACGGGTCACACAGGATTAACGTAGTTCGAGGGTAGGACTGGCAGTCCTCAAGGAGCGCTCACCCTAACCACGGATGACACAGATTTTTTGGTGATCTGATTGGCAACCATGTGTATGAAACCATGCCGTTATCCATGTTAACCTGTGAAGATCCGTGGGCTATTTCTCAATTCGGAACGGAGGTTACTAGAAAGCCCGTTCCGCACAGATAATCTCATTGCACCACGCACCACGCACCACGCACCACGCACCACGCACCACGCACTCCTAGTCATGCCGTTTCCCCAACCACGTCGCCGGCCCGCCCATGCAGATTGCTATCACCACGCTGATTGCCGTAATTCTTGCTTTACTAGGCGCGTTCTGGCTACCTGATCCGGCAACGCGAACACAAGGCGCAGCTTTGGTTGGTGTCGCCATGGTGTTGGCAGTGTACAGCTATATCCGCGTAGAAGGCGTTTGGCCTCGGCCAGAGCCCCACGCCGGCAAAGTAGCACAGCCACCGGCACAGGGCCGCGCCAATCAACGCAGATTGGCTTTCATTTTGTTGGCATGCGGTACACTGTTGGTCCTGTGGTCACTTTATGACATCTGGTCACATCCCTTTACGTGGGATCAGGCAACAAGATGGATGGTCGGATTGATCCTGGGGGTGTTGGGTACATATCTGGTTGGTGGGGGCGGGGAAGAGAGTGGGGGTCAATCTCAACCGCTAATCGAGGCGCCCCTGCAGGATGATGATCCAGAACTTGTTCATGCTAAGAAAGCTCACTCAAAACAATCACTTGGCCCGCGACCCGCCGGATACAAGCTGGAAGCAATCGGACGTGAACAACCCCATCCTGACGACCTGAACTCGGATTTTGAGGCCCCTGCCAGTACCGTCGAACCTGCGAAACCAATGCGGAGGTCTATCGGTGTAGCTGTATACGAGCCAAAAATCCAGCGTTGGCTTGAGATACTATTGCTGCTGGCCATCATGGGTATTGCCATTTGGCTGAGGGTATCCAACATCGAACAGATGCCACCAGGCATATTTATCGATGAAACCAATGCCGCTTTAGATGGTTTACAGATCTTGGAAGGTCGCCCAAGTAATCTCTTCGGCACAGGCTGGTTCGAGACCCCCAACGGTTTTGTCTACTTGCAAACTCTGTTCTTCCGCATGCTGGGCACGACATTTCTATCAGTTAAGCTGCAATCATTGTTGCCGGGTATTCTCAGCGTGTTGGCGCTCTATTTGCTGGGCAAAGAGCTGTTTGGTACACGCCCGGCCTTATTTGGCGCCGCCTTTATGGCTGTCAATCGTTGGCATTTCAACATGAGCCGTTGGGGCTGGAACGAAGTCTATCCGCCGCTGATACAGATACTGGCGCTCTATTTTATTCAACGCGCGGCGCGCTTGCGTAGTTGGGGTGATTGGGCCATGGCAGGATTTCTGCTGGGTTTGGGGATGTACACTTACCTCGGTATTCGGCTGGCAGTCGTGGCTATCGCTATCTATCTGCTGTATCGGATCTTGGTCGAGCGCGGGTTCCTACGCCTTAATTGGCAGGGGCTCACACTTTTTGCGACCCTCTATGTCATGACCCTCGCTCCCCTGGGATTCACCTATTATAAAAATCCCTTTACATTCCTAAACCGTAGTCAGCAGGTGAGTATCCTCCACGATATCGAGATGGCGCAAGGTGATCTCGAGCCCTTATGGTCATCGATCGAGCAGCATTTGCAGATGTTCCACGTCAGCGGTGATCGAAATCCCAGACACAATCTGCCTGGTGAGCCCATGCTGGATCCGATCACCGGCGCCTTTTTCCTCTTGGGACTGGCTTGGGCGCTGTGGCGCTGGCGTGATCATAAACATGGTTTGTTGTGGATCTGGATAGGGGTGACACTTTTGGGTGGGATTCTCTCTCGTTTAGATGAGGCGCCGCAGGCATATCGTACGCTGGCAGTCGTGCCGGCCATTGCGCTTTTGGCCGCAGATGCCTATGATCTAAGCTTACGTGGCCTGATATTTCGGGCACGTCGTTACAATTCGTGGCGTTGGCTATGGACCTTTCTGGCCGTTGCTGGTTTGGTGGCAACCGCATCACTCAATTACAACACGTACTTCAACAAACAGGCCAAAGATCCCAGTGTTTATGTTGCGTTTTCTCCTTTAGAAACGGCCGTTGCCAGAGAAGTGGTGGCTAAACGTAGCGACCACCAGCTTTACCTGAGTCCCCGGCTTTACTACTTTTCACCGTTGCGTTTCTTTGCCTATCAACCTTCGCAAGAGGTGGGTATCCGCATTGGCCCGTTTAAGTATTCTCCCTTCGATACACTGGGCGGAGGTTTGGAACAACCCGGCTATCAACAGACCGATCCCGCCCTCGATCTGCCCTTACCCGATCTCGGCGGTGACAACGCACTATTCCTGCTGGATCTCCACTTTGAACATGTGCTGGATCTGTTCCGGTACTATTATCCTGGTACGCAGGCCGAGATCGTGAAGGACCGCTTTGATAAACCCCTTTATCTGAGTGTCACGATCCCGGGCAATGAGATATCCGCCCTGCAAGCCCGAAACCGGGTTGCGGAAGCAGATAAACTCAAAGGATTGTACATCCCTGAGAGCGGCCCCTACACCCTCACTGTCTCGTCACCCGATTCCTCTACCCAACCCAAAATCCTGCTCGATGGTGCACCCCTTGAGGCGGGTCCCGTTTTTCTAGGTAAAGGTCTGCATGCTCTTGATCTTGTCGGCGTGTCCAATACTGCGCTGCCACCTGAACAAACCCTCCTGACCTGGGAAGGTCCGCCCGGCAGTGGGGCTATTCCTGATCAGTACCTGTTCCTGAAGGCGCCAAGTGGTCAAGGGCTGCTCGGTACCTACTATCAGGGGAGTGATTGGGCGTCGCCCCCCTTGATGCAACGCCTCGACCCTCTGCTGCTGGCTGCCTGGCCTGAAGCCGAGCCGGTGTTTGGCCCCTTTAGTGCCACCTGGACTGGAGAAATCCTGATCCCCCGCGATGGCTTGTATCGATTCCGGCTTCATGCCGACGATGGTGTACGTTTTTGGCTGGATGGCAAGCTGCAGGCTGAGAGCGTGAATCCTGATACCGTCAATTTGGCCGCGTCTGATCTCGAATTGCAAGCTGGACCCCACCCGATTCGTATCGATTACTTCCAGGGCGGCGGAGGCAAGGCCCTGGAATTTTTCTGGCAACCGCCTGCAGAATCCCTGCAACCTGTGGCGCCACGGTATCTACGCCCTGTACCAGAGTAGCCATTCGTGTGACGTACTAGTATTATTAGGGTGAGGTGACCGTATGAATCCACTACTAGAGCGCATTTCTATCGATCCGAATGTCTGTTTTGGAAAACCCTGCATTAAAGGAACCCGCATTTGGGTCTCTTTGCTTCTGGATTTTATGGCATCTGGAATGACTGTTGAGGAGATTTTGATGGAGTATCCTCAACTAGAGGCAGACGACATCCTTGCTGCCATTGCATATGGTGCGGAAATGTCTCGTGAACGCTATGTTAGCATTGCTAGCGAGATAGCTGCATGAAGTTTAAACTCGATGAGAACTTCGGGAATCGGACTGAGAGACTGTTCCTTGAAGCTGGGCATGATGTCCGAACGATCAGACAACAGTCCATGCAAGGTGCTTCCGACCAATCACTTTATGAAGCATGCAGGGTCGAAGGTCGTTGCATAGTTACATTGGATTTAGACTTCTCCAATATCTTAAGATTTTCTCCCCGGGATACGAGTGGTATTGTCGTTGTGCGTGCACCAGGGAATTTGAGCCTACCCATACTCGAAAATCTGGTGTGCCAGTTTTTACGTTCTATTGAGAATATGTCTATTGAAGGCCGATTATGGATTATAGAACCGGGTCGTATCCGAATCCATCACGCGGATGATTAGTCCTAGTTTGACCTTATGAAAAACCTCATTTATTTGCTCATTGCATTGCTCATTGCTGCTGTTGGCCAGCGCTGGTTGGCAGATGGTAGCATCCCCCGTGATTCACTCATACTGTTTATCATCGCCGGGGCGATATTCGCGGCTATATCCGCATCTCCATTGCCATGGCCCAAGCTGCCACCGCGCAGGAAATGGACTAATCCGGGGATGATTTTGACCGCCCTGGCGATTTTGCTGGCCGGAATTGCGACTGTAGCACAATTCTGGCGGGGCGAGTACGGTGGTTGGGGATTGTGGTTGTGGCTGCTCTCTATCCCCATTTTGGTCATAGGGATCTGGTTGGATAGCCCCAGCCCGGATCCTGAAGCTGAACAAGAGGCTGCGCGAGCATGGCATGCTCCCATCTTGGATCGACGCTATGTTCTGATCATACTTATTCTCATTCTGGCAGTGGCCGTCGCTGCGCGCTTTTACGCGCTCGATGTCTATCCCAATGGTTGCCAGTCTGACGAATGCAACAACGGCTTGGATGCACTCGAGTGGCTGGCCGGTAGCGGATATACACCCTATGCCGAGACAAATGAGGGCCAATCTACGCTCTTTACCTATCTCATCGCTGGGGCTATTTCTCTGCTTGGCCCTACGGTGCAATCCATGCGTATGGTATCTGCCCTGATAGGCGTTCTCACCGTCCTCGTGTTCTATTTCCTGGCGCGAGAAGCTTACGACCAGCGAATCGCCCTGCTTACCACCGCTTTGTTGGCAGCCGATCGCTGGCACATCACGTTCAGCCGCATTGTCTACGAATTAATCATGGTACCGTTGGTGCTATCATTACAGGCGCTATTCTTGTTCAAGGCATTGAAAACAGGACGGCGTCGTTGGTGGCTGCTTTCAGGCATGGCCTTGGCGTTGGGGATGAACACCTACACGGCGTATCGAGTCGTACCATTCTTCTTTGCAGCCTATTTCGCATACTGGCTGATCGCGCACCGCAACCGCATCCGCAATGATTTTGAGGGCATGCTGGTGTTTGCCGCCGGGGCTGCCGTTGCTGTGGCGCCACTGGCAGCGTACACCATACGTAATTGGGGCGTTTTTATCTCGCGCATCAACCATATCTCGGTCTTTCGTGATGTCGAGATCGCCGGCAGCTATGCGCCTTTGTGGTCGAATTTACGAAAGACCCTGTTGATGTTCAACTCGGCCGGTGACAATGCTGCATTGAACAATCTGCCAGGGTCAGCCATTCTTCACGCTATCGTAGCCCTGATGTTGATTCTGGGCCTGGCTTGGGCCATCCGTTGGTTCTGGAAGGAACTGCCCTTGTTCTACCTCCTCTGGTTTGCGGCAGTTGCCAGTCTGGCTGTGCTCTCTGTAGCTCACGAAGCACCCAGCGCCCGCCGACCCATCGGTCTACTTCCCGTTATCTATCTATTGGTTGCTGCCGTCTTCACACAGCTGTGGAAGACCTGGGGCGCGGCCTGGGGCGAAAGGCGCTGGCGTCCACTGGCTGTTGGTCTGAGCGCGCTCGTAATCTTTGTTGTCGGCGCCAATGTTTATACCTATTTCAGGGTACAGGCAGTCAATCCCAGTGTGTGGGCTGCCTATAGCCCCAATGAATCGGCAGTGGGTAAGTACCTTGCCGATGTATCACCTGATGACCGCATTTATATGACAGCGCAGTATACCCACCACTCGGCTGTAAAATATATTGGTGGACCCCATAACATCACACCACTGAACCTTACCAGAGATATTCCACTGCGTGAAGATCCCGGCGCTGACGTTGAGTTTATTTTGGATCCCATCGACGAGCGCTTGATCCCCCTGTTCCAGCAGCTTTACCCGAGTGGAATCCTTGAAGCCCACCAGGATCGGTTCGGCCGTACGCTGTTCTTCACTTACCGTATCCCACATACTGCGTACGATGCCGCCCGTGGTCTACAAGCGGGTTATAGCCTCGGTTCCGATGCAGCTACACCGCCGGTGCGGGGCGAGCAAGTGGACACCCTGGATTTCGATTACGTGGCCGATTTGCCTATGGCGCCACCCTTTACCGCTGCTTACGAGGGCGCGCTTTTGGTACCGCGATTCGGCGACTACACGTTTGAGTTGTTGTCAACCGGAGGTGAAGCGGTACTCTATTTAGATGAGATCGAGATCTTGCGGGCATCAGAAGAGGCTGCAATCACACAGCGTACATTGCCCGGGGGCTTCCAGAGCTTACGCTTGCTGTATACCTCTACCGACGATCCTGGTCGCCTACGTTTAAGCTGGTCGACGCCGGATAGGTCGCAAATGGAACTCGTCAGTGGTCACTCCCTTTATACGCTGCCTGGCGCATCCAACGGTTTGGTAGGGTATTATTATTCGACCCCTGATTGGTCTGGTACGCCCAACCTCATCCAACGCGATCTCTTCATTGTGCCAAACAATGTGTTGCGGGAGCCTTACTCCATCCGCTGGGTGGGTAAGCTGGCAGCTCCGACCAGCGGCACTTATGTGTTCGGTACTCGCTCTGATGACGGTTCTCTGGTATACATCGACGGCCAGCTAGTCGTAGATAACGGCGGAGCCCACGGCGCCGAGTATAAAGATGGCATGATCAATCTAACGGAGGGCTTCCATGATATCGAGGTCCGCTACAACGAGGTGGGAGGCTCACGAGAAATGCAGTTGTGGTGGAATCCACCGGGCGCCGGCCACAGTGTCATCCAGAGCGCTTACCTGTACCCATCCGAAGAGGAGTTGCCCCAGGGGTTAGAACTGCCCCCCTTACCTACAGCCAGTCTGCCGGAACCGGTCCAAACCCCCGTCCCGCTCGAAGCTGACGAAAAACCGCCTGAACAGGATCCTGTTGTCCCTGCTGCCTCCCTTGGCGAATTCTCGCCGTCAGAGGCGGACATCTTGTGGACCTACGGTAGCTGTGGTTCGGCTGATGAACAACTGCAACAACCGACCGGTGTCGCTGTAGGGACACGGGGCGACATCTATATTGCCGACAAAGGGAACCAACGCATCGTTCACCTCAATGCAGATGGCGAGTATGTCGATGCCTGGGGCGAGGGGGGTGAAGAACCCGGACAGTTTACCGAACTCTTCGATCTGGTAGTGACACCGGCCGGGGAGATCGCTGCCCTTGATGCTGTCAACCAGGTGATCTCTTTGTGGTCGCCCGACGGTGAGTTCATCCGCCAATTCGGTTCTGAACTGGCAACTTACAGACCGCGCGGCTTTGGCATCTCGCCCTCCGGCGATTATTTCATCGCCGACACCGGTGGGGTGCGCATCGTGCAAGTGGGGTCGGATGGGCAATGGGTGAAGAATTTCGGTGGCGCCGACCAACCTCTCGGTCCTGGACAGCCTACCGACGCTGCCGTAGGGCCGGACGGTACGCTCTATGTAACGGAACCCATCGCCGGGGCACTTTGGCTCGTCAATCCCATCAGTGGCGATGCCAAACGATATCCCGGACCGGAAGCTAATACAATCGAATCACCCCACATTGCGGTCACTGCGGATGGACGCATCCTGATCACCGACCCTGAACTGGGGCGAGTACTTGTCTATGCACGTGATCTCAGCCCTGTCGCTCAGATCGGTGGCAAAGGTAACGAGCCGGGCCGCTTTGGCCGCGCTGTGGGTGTGGCAGTAGGGCCAAATGGCGAGGTAGTCGTTACCGATCCTGATCTCTGTCGGGTGACTGTGTTTGCAGGGGCGCCTCGATAAGAAGTTGCAGAACGGCCTGTAACTTGCCCTTCCGGTCGGAGATCAGTTCGTCTGTGCCGATCATGCTGCCAGAATTTGGTTGGCACTTGCCCGTCCGTTATAATTCTTTTCTGCACTAACGCATTGCCTCATCTGCAAGTTTATGGCAGACGATGATCCTGCATAGGTGCTCCATCGGCAATCGCTCTAGCCGGTCAAGAAAACTCCCATAGGAGGATTCGATTGAAATTACACGAATATCAGGCAAAACGGATTTTCGCCCAGCACGGGGTGCCGATCCCCAAAGGTGAAGTCGCCACCACTGCAACCCAGGCGCGAGAGATCGCCCAGAGGTTGGGGGGGGCGGTCGTTATCAAATCGCAGGTATTGGTCGGTGGCCGGGGCAAAGCCGGTGGCATCAAACTGGCCAAAACCCCTGACGAAGCGGAAGCGATGGCCGACCATATCTTGGGGATGACTATCAGAGATTTCAAGGTGCGCCGCGTGTTGGTCGATCAGGCTGCGGACATCAGCGAAGAGATCTACCTGGGGATGATCGTCGATAGGGGTCGCCGCCGCGTGGTCATGATGGCCTCCAGCGAAGGGGGTGTCGACATCGAGGAAGTGGCGACCACCAATCCTGAGGCGATCAAGACCATTGCCATTGATCCCTACCTGGGGTTGAGGTCCTACCAGACTATTGGTGTTGCTTCCAGCATCGGCATCCCTCAAGAACAGTTCCGCAATTTCAATCGCATCGCCTTTGGCCTTTATAAAGCATTTACCGCCTCGGACGCAGAATTGGCCGAGATCAACCCTTTGGTCGTCACTGCTAGCGGCGACCTGCTGGCTGTAGATGGCAAAATGGTGCTCGACGACAGCGCCCTGTTCCGGCAAGTTGCTTTAGAAGAAATGCGCGATTTGGATGAGGAAGCGCCTGCCGAGACTGAGGCTCGTATTAACGGGCTCAGCTATGTGAAGCTTGACGGCGAGATTGGATGTATGGTCAACGGCGCCGGTCTGGCCATGGCGACGATGGATATTGTCGAGCATTTTGGGGGAGAACCTGCAAACTTCCTCGATATCGGAGGCGGCGCCAAGTCGGATAAGGTGGCGGCGGCGTTACGGATTATCCTCAGCGATCCTAACGTGAAGGCGGTGTTATTCAATATATTTGGCGGGATCACCCGCTGCGATGAAGTGGCGCGTGGAATTCTGGTGGCTCTGGAGGAAGTGCAGCCGCAGGCGCCCATGGTCGCGAGATTGGTGGGTACTAATGAAGTCGAAGGCCGGGCCATCCTGGCCGAAGCCAATATGGCCACCGCCGCTACCCTGGCCGAAGCCGCCCAGAAAGCTGTCGCCGCTGCCCAAGGCGAAACTCTGTAGGAGATACTGACATGAGTATTCTCGTAAACAAAGACACACGTCTCATCGTACAGGGCCTTACAGGCCGTGAGGGTCGCTTTCACGCCGAGCAGATGATAGCCTATGGCACCAACATCGTCGCAGGCGTTACGCCCGGCAAGGGGGGACAGGAGACGCTGGATGTGCCCGTTTTCAACTCTGTGGCCGAGGCCAAAGAGGCGACTGGCGCCGACGTTTCGATCATTTATGTGCCCGCTCGTTTCGCTGCTGAAGCGATCTTGGAAGCTGCAGCAGCAGAGCTAGATCTTGTTGTCTGTATCACAGAGGGCTTGCCCGTGATCGATATGATTGCGGTGCGTGCCTATATCGACAATGTCCCCACGAGACTGATCGGCCCCAATTGTCCTGGACTTATCACGCCCGGCGAAGCCAAAGTCGGGATCATGCCGGGCCAGATCCATATGCCCGGACCCGTGGGGGTCGTCTCACGCTCTGGGACGCTCACCTACGAAGCCGTGGCCGCTCTCTCAGAGTTGGGCATTGGCCAGAGTACAGTGGTGGGTATCGGTGGTGATCCCATCATCGGCACCAAATTCGTCGATGTCCTGCGTATGTTCGAAGCTGACAGCGGCACCAAACATGTGGTCATGATCGGTGAAATCGGTGGTTCGGATGAAGAAACGGCGGCCGAATTCATCAATAGCCATATGAAAACACCTGTCACCGGATTCATTGCCGGACAGACAGCCCCGCCAGGCAAGCGTATGGGCCATGCCGGCGCCATTATCAGTGGCGGCAAAGGTACGGCCGCCGAAAAGATCAGGGCGTTGCAAGACGCCGGTGTTCCGGTTGCCAGCCACCCAGGCGAAATCGCCCAAATGGTGGCTCGACGGTTGTAACCTGTGTAACGCATCAACTTACCACTGACGCTCCTGGGATATGGGTGTGTCCTTTTTGAGTTAGAGCGTGCTCAGGCGACCTGCTGATTTGTGCTGGAGATAGGCTGTAGGCGCTTGTGCTTGGCGGCCTGGAAAGAGATTATATTGTCGGAGGGTTGTGAGGCAGGATCGAGAGCGA
>JAAENG010000103.1 GCA_024224665.1 Chloroflexota bacterium
ATGTCGCTCTCGATCCTGCCTCACAACCCTCCGACAATATAATCTCTTTCCAGGCCGCCAAGCACAAGCGCCTACAGCCTATCTCCAGCACAAATCAGCAGGTCGCCTGAGCACGCTCTAACTCAAAAAGGACACACCCATCCCATATAGGCACAGCTATGATAACTTTTTCGCCCGCCCGGCCGAGTGTGTACAGTTGTTCGACATCCTCTTCACCAGCTAACGCAGCTTGCAGGGGCTTTTCTAGCCCGGGTATGGCTTGGGGGTCAAGTACTTGACCGATCAGGCCACTGCCCAGGAGGTCTGGCGGTCTAGCGCCGATCAATCTTCCATCACTTCCTACTACAAACATCTCGTTGGTAGCATCGAATGTGAGCGGGATAGTTGGGTACGCGTCCCCGACACGCTCCAGCCATTCCGCTATACCTTCCTGGTCAGGAGGGGTTTGGTTAAGAAAAAATCGAAGCGTCGGAGTGTAGCTGGTCGATGTAACTTCAATCAACTGGGCCGGCAGAGCACCGCTGTTGAGTAAGGTGACGAGCAGAATAACCAACCCGCCAAGAAGGATAAATTCCACGGCCAACAACGCGCCGACGGTCACTGCCGTATAACTCAACGTCAGCTTCCATCTAAGTTGCTGGCGGCCTTTTTTAGTGAGAGAAGTGTGGTCGTCCATAAGCACACTATAATGAGAGCATCGCCGGTTGGCAATAATACCTGCCTCCATTCTTGCCATGGCTCAAAGCTATAACAAGAATGGAGCGGTAGGCATTAGCTATGGTCAGGTGGCTAATGAGCCAGCAGAACAAGCTCCATCAAGATACCTCACTAAACATAAGGACAAAAGCTATTGTGTTCATCAGGCCGTGAGCGATAATCGTAACCCACAGATTATGCCCGATTCGTAGATAAATGAATCCCAAGACGAGTCCCATTATCGTGGTCTCAACAACCCCTGCGAATCCCCAACTGAAATGTATTAGCCCGAAAATGAGCGAACTTCCTATCACGGCTAGCGCCCACCTGGCCGTCGTGTGCCGGAAGAATCCAGCCAGGCTGTTTAACAGGAATCCCCTGAATAACATTTCTTCACCAAACCCAATTGTTGTCCAGGTAGCAGCGAGATAGACGATTAACAGGGGCAGGTTGCCATAGATCGGATTGTAGTTGCTTTTATCTGCCGGCGCTATCTCCAGGCCTGGTAGGTTTTGCATGATTATTTGAATCGCCAGGTAGGCGAGGGTCGTGACAACAAAAGCGCCGAGTCCGAGCAATATCGTCTTACGCCAGCTATCCGGTCGGGCCAGGCCGACTTCGCGCCATCCGCTGCCGCGCCTTTTCAGGACAACCGTGGCGAGTACGACGCCAAGAACATAAGCGAGGGTGATCATCACGCCGCCCAGTGTTGTGTCGTCTCCCAACCATTCGGCAATTACGCCAAGAATCAACCAGGGTGTTAATACGACCAGGATGTCGCGCAGAATGCCAACTCTGTTCATATTGTGCTGGTCATCTGCATGTTCATAGATAAAGAGAGCAGTTTTTTCACTCATCGGAAACCTCCAGTTTCACAATATGTTTTGTAATATGAAAAGCATAGCACCCATCAAGTTGAGTCACACGAGCCTGGCGCGGTATCTTTTACCCCTCTAGCGAGGGGGTTCAGAGGTCGGATAGATACTACTTGGGAAGGGGTATATAAGATTTGTCAACGGATTTGGCCAAGTGGCAGCCATTATGGATTAGTCAGAAAGGGCAGAGAGCAAGCGCATCGGCGATTTGGCGAATGTTTGCGACCCTGGTAAGCGATTGTGCAACCCGTGATCTGGTGTCGACCGAAACAACCCCACATGACCTGCGTCACACCTTTGCCCACCGCTATCTTGACCAAAATCCCGGGGATCTGATTGGGCTGGCCCGGATCCTAGGGCACGAAATCTTGGAGACGACAAAGGTCTATCTGCGGCTAACGTCTGATGATCTGGCTCAGCGAATGGAACAGATGTCAATTAATGCCTATGAGTAGGGCCAATTGATGCTGATGATCTTGCCCCTGGTGACAGCTTCGCTACCTTTTGGCCTAGAACTGGGCAGTCAGTTCTTTTTTGATTCAACCAGTTCCCTAACCCTATCCCTATCCATAAACCTATCTTTCGATAGGCGACTAATACCCCGATAAGTCTTACACTGCTGGTGATGGTACTTCTCACCAACAAGAAAAGGACAGACTTATGATTATTGGACGCATGTTAAGGAAAGATTTTCTGCGGAAGAAACTGATAACGATCGTGGTGTTTGCATTCATTTTCCTGGCGGCCTTACTTGCAGCTAGTGGTACGAACTTGATTATTGAATTGGGTAATTCCCTGAATGTTCTGTTTACCAGAGCAAATACCCCGCATTTCGTGCAGATGCATACCGGGCCGCTCGACCAGGCTGAGATCGACAGCTGGGCAGCCGCCAATGATATGGTCGCAGACCAGCAGACGGTCGAGATGATCACCATGGATGGCTCCAATCTTTATCTGGGAGAGAGCGAGAACCCTGAAGAAAACAGCATCATGGATATCAGCTTTGTGACCCAGAATGAGGGCTTTGATTTCTTGCTGGACCTTGATAACAACATTATCCAACTCTCACCGGGAGAAATCGCTGTTCCTGTGTACTATAGCCAGCAGCGGGATCTGGCAATTGGAGATGAGGTTCGTGTGCACACGGGCGCCGAGGAAATGATCTTCGCCATCACCGCCATCAGCCGCGACTCTCAGATGAATCCCGCCATCGTTCACTCCAAACGCTTCCTAATTCACGAGCAAGACTATGCCAACCTGAGGGAATATATCGCTGACACCGAGTATCTGGTTGAATTCCGGCTTGTTGATGACAGTCAGATCAGCGCATTCGTCTCCGCGTACCAGGCATCGGATTTACCCAAGGCCGGGCCGGCCGTCGATAAGGGATTGTTCAGAACTATTAATTCATTATCCGACGGCCTTGTCGCCGGCGTGGTCATCCTGATGAGCATGCTGCTTATCGTCATTGCCATCCTCAGTTTGCGTTTTACGCTCCTGGCAACCATTGAAGAAGACACCAAAGAGATCGGCGTCATGAAGGCAATCGGCATCGCACGCTCTGACATCAAGCGTATCTATCTTGCCAAGTATGTCGTAATGGGTGCGGCTGCCGTGTTACTTGGTTACCTGACCTCACTGCTGCTGAACCAGGTGCTGTCCGCCAATGTTCTGTTATATATCGGGAGTGCGTCAAAGAGCGTGCTGCAAGCGGCATTGCCACTGATTGCAGCTTGTAGCATCTTCCTGATTGTGACCATGTCATGTGTGGCCATACTCAGACGATTCAATCGTATTTCTGCAGTTGAAGCGCTGCGCTCTGGTAGTGTCGGCGAATCCATGCGGAGCATCCCGCTGCTCAATCTTAAACGGGGCAGGGCATTGAACATCAACGCGTATCTTGGCGTTCGCGATGTCTTACAGCGCTCCAGGTTATATGGGTTGCTCGCCTTCGTTTTCTTCTTCTGCGCGGTGATTATCCTCATCCCGATCCATTTCCTGACGACGATTCAATCACCGACATTCATTTCGTATATGGGCATCGGGCAGAGTGACATTCGAATCGATCTACGTCAATCAGAGGGCGTTGCAGACAGATTCGAAAGTACAATCGCCTATCTCACGGATGATCCCGATGTAGCGAAACTATCGCCCCTGGTGACATCGCAATTCACAGTCATGCAGAGTGACGGCGCCCTGGAGACCCTCAATATTGAAACCGGTGATTTCTCATTGTTCCCGCTGGACTATGTGAAAGGAACTGCGCCACAACAGGAGCATGAGATCGCACTCTCTTATCTCAACGCCAGGGAAATGGAAAAACGGATTGGCGATACCGTCACACTCGTCATCGAGGGGCAGGAACGCGAGATGGTGGTCAGCGGTATCTATCAGGATGTGACCAATGGCGGCAGAACGGCTAAGGCGACACTGCCTTACAATCCGCAGACTGTACTCTGGTATATCGTCAACCTGAACCTGGTATCAGACACCGACACCGAGGAGAAAGTGTTGGAATACTCGCAGCTATTTGCCCCGGCACGCATCACCGATACGGCCGGCTATGTCTCTCAGACGATGGGGAATACCGCTCAACAGCTAAAGACAGTAACCGTGGTCATGGTAGTTGTGGGGCTGGCCCTATCCGTCCTGATTACATCGCTGTTCTTGATGATGCTCATTACCAAAGACAGTAATCAGATTGCCATCATGAGGAGCCTTGGTTTCTCACTACGGAATATCCGCACTCAATATCTCACCAGAGCCCTGTTCCTGCTTGTATTCGGAATCGTGCTGGGAACCCTATTCTCGAATACGTTAGGGCAGCAGTTGGTGAGTGTTGTCATGTCGTTGCAGGGCGCGTCTCGCATCAGGTTCGTGATTGACCCGCTCCAGGCTTATGTGATGTATCCCTTGCTCCTGATGCTTACGGTTGCTGTAACAACCATCCTGAGCACGAGAACGGGGATCAAAGAAACCAATATCGCCGAAATGATTATGGAATAAGGAGAACTAAAAATGACTGCATTACTAGAATCACAACAACTGTGCAAGAGTTTTGTACTTGGAAATGACAATGAATACACCGTTCTGTCGGATGTTGACCTCACTATAGAGCCAGGCGAGTTTGTATCCGTGATGGGGCCGTCAGGCTCTGGCAAATCGACGCTGCTGTACAACATCAGTGGTATGGATAGAGCAAAGTCAGGGCGCGTTCTGTTCAATGGCCAGGATATCACCACCCTTTCTGAGGAAGAATTGTCAAAAGTCCGCCTGACCGGCATGGGATTTGTTTTCCAGCATATTCACCTGCTGAAGAACCTATCTATCTTTGATAATGTCGTACTCCCCGCTTACCTGGCACTTGAGGAAAGTCACGATCAGATCGACCAGCGGGCAGAGGCGTTAATGGAAGAGGTCGGTGTAGCGCATCTTGCCGATAACGATATCACGCAGGCTTCCGGTGGTCAGTTACAACGTGTTGGCATATGCCGTGCACTGATCAACAACCCTGACATCCTCTTTGGTGATGAACCCACAGGCGCCCTCAATTCAAAGGCCGCTGGCGAGATCATGGATTTGCTGACAGAAATCAACAAATCCGGCACAACCATCATGCTGGTGACGCATAATGTCAGAGTGGCGGCAAGGACAGAGCGGGTGCTCTTTATGCTGGATGGACAAATTGTCTCTGAGAAGTACCTGGGTAAACCTTCCGAGAATGGGACAGAGAGAAAAGAAAGAGAAGAAAGCTTATCAAGTTGGCTCACTGAGTTGGGGTTCTAGCTTCATGAATTTCATTCTTGAGCGAGAAGGACATCGTGCTTGATCAACGCTTCTAGTAGTCAGTCAAGCCTAGAGTGATGAATATGTCATTCTGAACGGAGTGAAGAATCTCCGGTTGCAAAGGCGAGATTCTTCGTTTCACTCAGAATGACATCCATCAAGGCACGCTTGACTGAGTACTAGCTTTCCATAGAGAAACAGGAGGGCTTTTCTCATGGCTACACGATTTTCTGTAAACGACAATATACCCTGGAAAACTCGCTTCTTTACCATCTGGGGTGGACAGGCAATCTCAATTATTGGGAGCCAGCTTGTTCAGTTCGCACTGATCTGGTACCTGACGGTTCAAACAGGCTCAGCGACTGTTCTTGCAACAGCTTCACTGGTTGGGTTACTGCCCAATGTGATACTGGGCCCCTTCATCGACACACTTGTTGACCGCTAAAGTGGATGCATCATGAACACGAATGCCTGTTATCAAATTTACGTATACGGCCGTCTGGATGAACGCTGGTTACGCTGGTTTGATGGTCACACAGTTGTCTATCTCGACAATGGAAAAACATTGATCGTGCTGACAGCTGTCGATCAGCCTGCCTTGTTCGGTGTTATCAATCGGATACGTGATCTGGGATTAGAACTGATTTCGGTTCAGAAAGATGATTTGCGGTAATTGTGTGAGTGATTGTCCGATACAACCGGCTAAGGCTATCCGACAAGACTTTCAACTCGCAGTGGACAGGCTGGAACAGCTCCCCACGCACTGGCGGCGGCTGAAAGTGTAGGAAGAAGAACGCCACAATCTAGTCAAGCTCATTGTGGAGCGCGTCTATAGAGATACTTGCCTACAACGATGGTGGCCATGTGTGAGTATGGCGAATACCCTTGACTCTGGTGAGTGACGACAAATACTCGCTGGAGAATTACCCGCCGTCTACGAATGGCTTGGTGAGGAAGTATCGCCCATAAAGATATATCTCCCGAAAAAAGAACCTAACCAAGGCCTGGGCCATACCACCTCACTGACAGTAGTTGGCGAAGGCCCGGCGCATATGCAGCAACTGTTTCACTCTTGTAACATGTAATTAACCGATGTGGTTTGGCCCGATAAAACGGTGAGACGTTGCCGCAGGTTTTGGCGGCCACGGCGCAAAATAAGCTGGTATTCACCGGCCGGGATATTGGCAAAGACAAAGTTCTCAGCCCGGTCGGGATCAGGATTGAGGCCGGGGTCCTCGGCATAGGTTGGGATAATGCGGAACAGGCGGGATCCTTCCTCGCCCAAGCGATAGAGGTGCAAGCGGCTATTATGCCAGGCCCGCCCATCTAGTGTGACCACCTGCCCTGCGATCGTGCCATATCCGTAGGGCGGTTCCAGCCAAAGATCGGCATTGTAGGTGTCGTCGTAACCAGTACCGCCAAGACGTACCTCCACATGCACATGTGGGCCGATTGCTATGCCGGTCATGCCGGTGCCCCCCACCCTTTCTCCCCGCTCGACATGCTGACCTGAGCCCACCCTAACATCCTGCAGATGCCCGTAGAGCACATAAATCGGCTGATCCCGCCAGGCACGATCCAACTGGAAGAGAATGACATTGCCATAGAATCCCGGATAAAGGCCAAAAACGTGAGCCTCGTCGTCAGGACCGGCATAAACAATGGTGGCCGCATCAGGCGCCAGCAGAGCAGTATGCATGGGGTTGGCGATATCCGAGCCGTGATGCACGCGGTAAGTGCCGTTGGCCGTACTGCCAAAAGCATAGGTCGCGGCAGGAATACGGTTGGCCTCAGCTCCCACCGCTGGAGCTAACCAGTAATGCTCCTCAGCTAGCTCAACAGGCGCAGGCCAGGGCAAACCGGGTTGCGCCTGCAGATTTGAAGTGCCGGCCGAAGCCTCTTCTGATTCTGGCGCCGTGATCGTATCAGCCCCTGCGTCTGATGTCTGTGCAGGTGCTGCCTCCACCTCTGCGGGTTCTCCCTGGTCATTTTCTACCAGCGGCGGCGGTGCAGGAGAGGGCGTTGGTTCGGCAGGCAAGACCCCGGATGGTGGGGCAGCAGCGAAAATGCTCTCGAGAATTCCTGCTCGTTCCTCGGGCGTTGTCCAACGAGGTTGAGCGTAATCTTCAAGCACCGTGGTGAGAATCTCGGTGTTCAGGACACTACCATCATAAAGCGTATGGCGCGCAATCAAGCCCGTTCTTGTAGACCAGTCCTCCATCTGATCGAAAAACAGATTACCAAGTCCGTAGACGATGGCGCCCGCTCCTCCCTGAGCCTCCAGACCATAGGGCTCCATGGCTTGTGGCACGTGGCTTTGTACACCGGTGACGATATCGGCGCCGGCCGCGCGCAGATCCCTGAAATCCAGCACCTGATCCTCAATCGGCCAGGGATCGTACGTTTCCCAATATTGTAATTCGACAGAGACGATGTCCACCTCATCACTTAGCTTTCGGACGTTGGCCAAGATGTCGTCATAATTATTGTAAAGATAGCAAGCGCCCGGTTCGGCCGCGGTTGCCCAGGCTTCTTCAGGCCACCAGGCCAGGGCAGCGATGAAGGCAAAGGTGTTGCCATTGTGCTCCCACATCAGTGGCTGACAGGCTTCGGCCTCATTCATGCCGCTGCCGTAGATGGGGATGTCATTCTCTTTGTAGAACGCCAAAGACTCCCTGGCGCCCTCCCGCCCGAAATCGTTGACATGATTGCCGCTCAAGCCCACAATGTCTGTTCCGATGGCCTGCAACGTTTGCCAGTAAGGATAATCGCTGCACAGGATCAGATTCATGTACGAATTATCAGCCTTGCAACCCTCCACAAAAGGCGCCTCATTGCTGACATGGGTGATATCGGCGACACTGAGCGTATCGGAAATGACCAACGAAGGGTAGAGATAGCCCTTCTGCTCCATCTTCTCGGCGGTGCCGCGCGACATGGCGGTGACACCGGTCATGATCAGGGTGGTGAGCCGGCCGGGATCGCGATTGGTGTATGGGATAACACCCGATAGTGGCGTGCGCAGCAACTCCGCATCGGGGCCGGCCAGTCTCAAGGCAACGGCGATAGGATATGCCATCGGATCGAGCTGGTTGCTAAGGGGGCTGACGCCATCGACAGAAATGACTTTGTACGTAGGATCAAGTCTGTCAAAAGCCAGGAGACCGAGAGCCCCATCCTGCTGGCGGAGTTGGGCAGAGAGGTCGGATTCAGTAACCATGTTCGCGGGTAAGCTGCCAAAAATCGGCCCCAGACTGACGGCCGCCCCCTCACTGGCCAACAGGGGCGCTTCCCCCTCACCCGACCAGCGTGACTGAAGCTCTTGCAGGGAGATATCATCACGAACGGTGTCGAAGGGCGCAACCACAGCATAAACGCGCTCGGCTAACATCAGCCCTTGTGCATGTTGCCTGGGAACATAAGCAATGGTGTTTACAGCGTCAGAGATGACACCGGCTATTTGTACAGGTCGCCCATCTCCTGCCTCGCCCATCTCCGTTAATGCGTTTTCTAGAAGTTGGCGGAGCGCTGCAGGGACATTGGCGCTGATAGCCACAGGTACAGGGTCTGGCTCTGGCTCGGCGGTCGGCGGTGGAGCCAGCGTTGGCGTCGCCATATCGCCGACCGCTGTCGATTCAGCTAACCCCGGCGCTGCGGACACCGTTGGGATCGTATCAGCAGCGGGCAAGGGTGTAGGAGATGCGTCAGGTGTTTGCTCCCTCGAACTGCACGCAACGATCAACAGCAGGACGATCAGGGCGCATGGAATTAGAACTTTCCGGGGATGCGATATTAGACTGAAAATAAAATAGTAAGGTCTAGAAAAAATCATCGGCGATAGTCGTGCCTGGTTTTCGAGAATTGATTACCTTCGAAAACCAGGCGTTCTCACGAAGGATTGGGTTTGTCAGGTGTACCTTGAAAAACGCGCCGTAACATGCGGGTACGTTGCTTAGAATTTGCCCACCGAGGTTGGGCATAGTCATGCAGCATGGTTGTAAGGATCTCTGTGTTGATCAGACGACCGTCGTAGATGATATGGCGAGCTATGAGGCCACTGCGCGTATTCCAACTCCACATCTGGTCGAAGAACAGGTTTCCCAAACCATAAACGATGATACCGTCACTGCCTAAATCATCATGGCCATAGGGTTCCATGGCCTGTGGCACGTGGCTCTGCACACCTGTTAAAATATCAGCTCCGGCCTGTCGCAACTCCCGGAATTCCCGGACCTGTTTGGCTGTTGGTCTGGCATGATATGTTTCATAATGCTGCAACTCCACGCTAACAATGTCAACTTCCAGACTGAGTTTTTGCACGGTTTCTAAAATCGTAGCCTTGTTATCGTAGTAATAACAGGCGCCTGGTTTCGTGTCAGTCGCCCAGGCGCTTTTCGGCCAGTAAGCGAGAGCAGCGATGAAGGCAAACCTGTTACCATTGTGCTCCCACATCAGGGGCGCGCATGCTTCGGTTGTATCAAGACCACTGCCATAAATGGAGATACCGTTGTCACGGTAGAAGGCTATGGATTCACGTGCCCCCTTGCGCCCGAAGTCGTTGACATGGTTACCGCTAAGGCCGACGATATCCGCGCCAATGGCTTGTAACGCAGCCCAATAGGCAGGTTTGCTACAAAAAGTGAGATTGCTGGTTGAGGGGTTGACCTTGCAGCCTTTGATGAAAGGGATCTCGTTGCTGACATGCGTGATATCGGCAGCGGTGAGTTCATCTGCAATGTGGCGAGCGGGGTAGTCGTAACCGTGGCGTTCCACGCGGGCGGCGGTGAGACGGGCCATTGCGGTGACACCGGTCATGGCCAGGGATGCAAGTAGTGCGGGGTCACGGTTCGTTTGGGGAATGCCGGCGCCGCTGATTAGCGGCAGAAGCATCTCGCTCCCGGGGCCGCGAAGGGTAAGGGCAAAGGTAAGGGGATCTCCGACAGGCTCGAATGCGTTGCTTAGGGGATTGATCCCATCCACCTGTAGCACTTTGTAAGTCGGATCTACTTGGTCGAAGGGGATCAGGCCCACGGAACCAGGGGTGTTTTGTAACTGATTAAGCAGGTCGGATTCGGGAACAAGGGTTGCTCCGGGCTCACCATAGAGCGCTGTGAATACGTCCGCAGCGTGATCGCCAAGCAGAAGCGGGGCCTTGCCCGAGCCCTGCCAGCGGGCGATGAACTCATCCAGCCTGATCTCATCCCGAACAGTGGCAAAGGGCACGACCAGTACATAAGTACGCTGAAAGCTTGTTTTGCCGCTTGACTGCGATTCTAGCGGCCCCCACTGAAGCACGGCGCTTGCGTTCTCAGGTTCTGCGACAAGGGCAATAGACCGCCCTTCTGAAGTATATCCGGCCGCCAGCGTTGCCCCCAAAGGACCTGCGATATCCCAAGGGATGTCCGGGGAGAGGAACACCGCTAGAGGTTCAGTTTTAGGTGCAGGAGAGGGTTCTGCTGTAACTGTGGGCGGGATGGGATCGGAACTTGGTTCTGGTGTGGGGGTTGTAACCGGTGCAAAGATCGGTGTGGCTGTGTGGGGGGACTTTCTCTCGGGTTCAGCGGTGGGTGGCAGAATAGCACACGCGGCCAGTAGCAAAACAGAAGCCCATATCAACGGTCGGAGCAACCATAATGGGCGAGTAACAGAAAGGGGGGCGGAATCAGGCATGGGGGAATGTCTCCTGAGCCTCTCGACAAAGAATAAGTGTCGTCATAATCCATCGTATCGCTATGACACGACGACGTACGTGGTGCTTCAAGCAAATAGAGCACTTTCGCAATACGGGATATCACAACGTTATTGTACCCGGGATCGGGGTCAGGTCGAAAAGCCGGCAGCCGTCTGATTTTGGTAAGTAGGCGCCGCCTGGGCTATGATTCCGAAATTGAGCATAAGCAACCGGTAGAGCAGGAGAACTTTTTTTGCAATGATATATCAGGCAGTAATCTTCGATTTAGATGGCACATTGCGGGGGTCAGAACCCCGTTTTATGGATGCGCTTCATGATTGTTTGCTGGAATTGGATATCGAGATCGAACCCTTTCAATGGCGATTAACCGAGCGCTGGGTACATAGATATTGGGCGCAAAGTCCTGAATTGATCATGGATGTGGATACCTATGGCGATGGTGGTATCTGGTCTCGTTTTCTGGCACGATTGATGGAACATGCCGGACATCCACCCCAGGACAAGGACATCGAAGCATTTGGTCGCCACGTGCGGGAATTCTACCAACCTGATTCTGAATTAATGCCGGGTGCGCTCGAAACACTGCAAGCCCTTGGCGAAACCGGAATCACTCTAGGTGTGCTATCCAACCGCGAAAAACCATTTATCGATGAGTTGGTGGCCCTGAACATCGACCCCTATTTTGATTTCACGTTAGCGGCGGGTGAAATCGGTATCTGGAAACCTCGTCGGGAGATCTTTGATGAAGGCTTGATTCGTGCAGGTCGATTATGCGCACAAGATGTCATCTATATCGGCGATAACTATTACGCCGATATTGTCGGCGCCCAAAACGCCGGCTGGGATGCGATTTTACTCAATGATCGGGGTGTATTTACCGACATGCCCTGCCAACAGGTCACTGAATTGCAAGAGATCTTGGAAATGCTAGATGGCAGGTTGGCGTGAGGTGTATACTTACATCTGTGATTCTTGCCTCCGTCTAATCCACTTGTAAAACTCTACCACGCCGTAGACTGCGAGGGCAGCAGCAAAACAGATCGATATTGCCTTAATCGATCCTCCGCCTCGGTGCTGGTCAGCCCAGGATCGGCGTCGGTGTTAAGCCTCTGCTGGGTCCCTGATCGTCTTATGATGGTTCACAGGAAAGTCAGGCGCCACTGCGAGTATCAGGATTCGTTTAGCTCGGTGATGTCCTGTCGTAAATGTATACCTCGGGTCTCGTACCCCTGTAGCAGCCTCTCAAAACAACCCTCGGTACGGCCTATAAATTCTGGTGGGCTAATACCTTTACGTGTGAATGAACCGGCAAGTACCTGTCGGACGACCTCTGTACAGGTGTATCCGGTTGTTCGAGCCATAGATGTCGTTCGAGTTACAGCGTCGTAGTGATCGATCAGATCAAAGGTATAGCGCTGCGATTTGCCCGCTCGCTCTCCTTCGACGATAACTTTCATAACCGTCAAGTCCTCTTCACCTTCGTGTAGTTCCCATTGATCAAAGAGCAGTGTGGAGGTAAACGCACGTGGCGTGATCGATTGTCCGTTGATATCAATCGGATCAGTATCGAAAAAGCCGCTATCACGGAAGACGCGCATGAGATTGGCATGGCCGGGATAGCGCAAGGTTTTCTCGATCATAAAGGGGGCATCTATCGTCCGCATTAAGGTGCGTAAACCATCGGTATTGAAAGCCTCTAAAGCGCCGATCTGTGGGAAGTCAAGCAATTCAATGTCGGATAATGCCGGCCGTACAACCATGTGCCCATGTTCGACAAATCGGCTAGGGCGAGTGTATAGCTCGATTATATCGCTAGGTGAAAACACGGCCTTATATTCGTAGGGCCATTGTCGCACTTCAGGCAGACCGCCCACATAACATGCCGTAGACTGTACTCGATCTAGTTGTGTATCGACATAGCCAAGAATGATGTTGTGCAGGCCAGGCGAGACGCCACAATCGACCACTGCAGTAACACCTTGGGCGCGTGCCAGTTCGTCAAGTAAAAAGGGATCTTCGTCAAAAAAGGAAATATCGACAACATCCTTTCCGCATAAGATCACCTGTTTGAGTGTCTCGAATCCCATAAATCCCGGGAGTGCGCAGACCACCAGATCTGCATCGGCTATACGATCGGCGATGACATTGCTATCCCTGAGATCTGCTGTGTCATAGCTGATTGCGACTTCATTTGCCAGCGATTCCAAGACTCCGAAATCGCTATCAGTGGCGCTTACTGACAGGGTGGATTCGGCGGCCAGATCTTTGATAATTGCACTACCAATCAGGCCAGCGCCTAAAACCGATATCTTCATCTGATCTCCATGAGCAAGATTTAGTCAATACAGGCGTTGTGCAGCTTCGGACCGGAGTCCCGTCTTTCCATCTGCGAAAGTGTAAACAAAGTCGCAGGATAAACGAGTATGCGGCAGGGAGCAAGTCGCTGAAATCGGACTAGAAACAACAGGCCTGATCTGCGCATAATAGATATATCTGCCCGGTAATTCAGGTCTGAGTAAAACAAGCGGTGATGGGCAGCTACGATTTTATGCCGGCCTGCACTCATTTTAGTTGGAATGGGCAACTATCTGATACAATTCGCGACGCATTTATCGAACATATGCCCCATTTCGTTCTTGCCAGATTTACTACCCGTTGCATCTGAGCGATTTGCGATCTAGTGGTATCTTCCCAGTTTTTATTTTACTTTGACAGTTATTTCGTTGCATGAATTGGAGACAAGATGACCAAGCACAAAAAAGCACATAGCTCAACACACTCTGAAGCAGCACCCCACCGTACGACGTTACAAACCATTGCCCTCATTTACGTCCTGCTCCACGGCGTCTTCTGGACGATAATGACACGTTCTTTCGTCCTCCAGATCGGGCCCGAAGATACGACGCTCATGCTTAGCTTGATGGTGTTAGGTTCAATTGCCAGCATCGTTGCCGGTATCGGCATGTGGATATGGAAGCGCTGGGGACTGTACCTCTATGCTGTGTCCGTCGTCATAGTGTCGATTCTCGTATTTGTGGATACCGGCGGCAGCATGCTTATGTTGTTTGGTTCTCTCTTACCGCCCATCATCGTCGCTTATATTTTACAGCCGGCGTATTCGCAATTCAAGTAGTCCGACACCACCACTCACCTACATCGAAGGTCCGGCATTCATCTGCTGGGCCTTACTTATTGTGTGTGATGATGAGTGAATTCATATCGCTGGTTCAAAACAGGTTCGTACTTTTTCGAGATTGTAGATTGCAAAATGTAGGTTCACGCACCGCCAACCGCGAACCAGTGATCTCCAATTTACGTCAAAGCCTTGAAGTTGTTATTGAAGAATCACTTAGCTTTTGGATTGGACTCAGCATAACGTTGGTCAAAAGGATACCAGACAATGTGAAAGAGCATGTGGGCGATCATTGCTGCTGCTAGACCATATTGCCAATAAAGCCAGCCAAAGATAACCGCTGCCCAAAGATTAAGGCCGATCTCAGCGACGAAAAATAGTGGCGATTTGCGTGCGCCTGCAGCTACGACAGCAGGTGTATGGCTCAAGCCAAACAGGATGCCAGCAATGATGATAGCCGCCCACATGACGTAATCTGTAGCATCACCGACTATGATTGCACCCAGCCAGGCCAGAAGTGTCATCAGACCCCAACGCATAAGGATTTCTTCGACAACGCCTCCGTAAAGGATACGTGCGGGCATGCCCAGACTCATGCGCATCGATTCGATAGCGGCAAGTGTGGGTGCATCCAGACGGGGACGGAAGGCCCAGTAATAGGCAGCGACGAAGAGAACCGCACCGGCAAGACCCAACACAATGGCCGGTAGCAACTGTGGTTGGAGCACCCTCCATGCCGACTCACCCGCTGTAACCAGGGCCTCGAAAACGGGCGCGCCCAGCCCAACACGGGGCGCTAATGCGACCCCCACTGCCGCGGCAATCAGCACCAGCACCACACTTTGCACGAGTGCCGCCAAAATCAGTATCGAACGTGATGGTGCTTGTTGGCCCGACTTACTCTGGGCTCGTGCTTGTTTTTCAATTATTGCGATACTACCGGGGGTGGCGACAATCAACCCAGGAATACAGACAAGGACAAGGATGGTAAAAAGGGGCCAATTGAACATAAGCGGATCATATACCTACCGATATAGCTGACGGATTCTGTGAACAAAGGAGGGGTTCTCTTTTAGATCGGTATTATCGCTGAACTGGTCGAGACCGCCAATTGGGGGCTGCTCGGAGATCGCTTTGACGGCCGGGTCCGTGATCTGGGACAAAAGGGCATCGGCGAAGCCTTGCATCGCCATGACTTCAAGAGGCCGTCCGTGGAAGGGGATCACCCGCTCGGGAAACGGCCTGGTAAGACCTGGCAATTGTTCCCGGACAGCGCTGGGAAAATGAGGCCCCGTTCAAGTAGCAGGTGCGAGTGCGGTTGCAGACAAGGTTGAATTGACCCGTCCTGAGACGTTACCTGGCGTTGATGCAAGAGGATCTGGAGGATGCGCATAGGAAGCATGGGGCGGTGGATAGTTTCCTGTAGGTTGCATGCGGAAGAAGCAAACTGGGCATCCGCATAACTGTAATTGTTGATACACTTACAGTTATCTGTCATAATGGTGCCAGTTCGCAGTCGTTCCTCCGACATCCGTGGTGAGCGGTATCCATTTTCTAATGACCCCACTTGATGTTACCAACACCAGTGCCCAGGTGGAGTCAATTAGGTACACTGCGACAACACTGTAAGCCATACATAAAGTCCCTTATCAAACTATCAAAATCTCTATAGGTGTACACGATCATGACAGAACCCTGGACTAACACCGGCTATTTGAGTGACCACTGGACGGATGATGATCATTTCTTCTCCGATTACCGTCCGGCACTTCTCGATATTGTGACTTCTGCGCAAACACCGTTAACCGTTGGTATCTTTGGCCCTTGGGGAAGCGGTAAGACTAGTCTTCTGCGAATGCTGGAAAAGGATATCGCCGACAAAGGAACGCAACCACTGCGGACCGTGTGGTTTACGGCCTGGAAGTACGATAGACATGAAGCCTTGTGGAGAGCGCTGATCTTGCGAGTGCTGGATGCCCTCTATCCAAAGGTCGAAGAAAAAGATCGCACACCAGAACAGCAACAACAGGTCATCTTGCTCGACCAGCTGCAGGAGAGCGTCTACCAGGATGTGAACTGGCAGGAGTTGGGACAGCTCACAGTCAATTGGTGGCAGTTCTTACGGGGAGGGGGCAAAGCGGGTGCTGAAATCGCAGCAGCGTTTATCCCAGGTGCAGGCCTATTCAAGCAGATGGTGGAGGTAATGGGGGGGGACAAGCAAGCCGATGCCGAGATGACCGAGGCGGCTAAGGCTATTCGTCGGGAAATCAAGAATTTTCAACGGGCACAGCTTACCTCTATGGAGCAATTCGAAAGCGCTTTCAAGGAAGCATTATCGGCGACATTGGGAGAG
>JAAENG010000104.1 GCA_024224665.1 Chloroflexota bacterium
CCCCTCCATTTTTTTTTTGACCCAGTACTCAGGCTCGTTTCTTGGCGGTGTTTTTCCTATCTCAATCTGAGCAACATCCCCCAACTTTGTCGGTCGCCACTCATTCATAACCTAACTCCTGCAAAAATCCCTCCAGCGTCGCCGCCGCCCGATCTCGCTCCCGCAAAATATCCTGGAGGGTGACGGCATATTTGTTCCACAGATTCTCTACTGCGGCGACCAACTCGCGGCGGTAGCGGCGCAGGTAGCCGCCGTAGCCCTCGTGCAGGTGGGCGTGCAGGCGGGCGAGGATCAGGCGTTGGGCTTCTTCCGGCGGGATCTGCGCCCGGGCCTGGGCCACGAGAGCATCCTTCTGGCGCTCCACCTGTCGCACTTCCGCCTTTAATTGCCGCAGTTCATCGCTCCGGGCTTTGTGCTGGGCCAGGCGTTCATCTCGCCCGGCCATTCCCTCCACCAACCGTTGGGCTTCATCCCGCGCTTCCTGCAAACGCCCGACCAACTCGTCCCCCGCCCGCACCTCCTCGCACAGAGCCAGGGTGCGGGCCACGGCTGTAAAATCGGTGTTGTTCAGGGTGAGTCCGCCGCTGTAGTCGCTCTTGCGTGCGCCTTTGGGTAGCTGTCCCGCTCGCCTGGCCTGCTCATACAGGTCTGCGGCCATGCCCTTCATCTCTTTCAGCAACTGGCGCAAAGCTCCCCGCGCTTCCTTGTTCTCCTGCTTGAGTTGTTTGGCCACTGCCGCAGGCAGCACGCCGCCCTCCTCCCCACCATCTTCCTCTTCCCCGCTTTCCTCTTCATCCCCACCATCGGCTGCCGCGAACAGGGCCTGCAATTCGGCAATGCGCGCCCGCCGTCCCGCCTGCTGCTCCAGGATTTCGGGGAACTGCGAGGCCAAGATCTCGCCATCCGGGATCAGTTCGGCATTCCAGCCGCTGGCGGCGATGGACTTGAAGTCGGCCTCCAGGGATTTGAAGTAGTTGGCTATCGCCCCGCGCACGGTGTGTACATCCAGCAGGTTGTGCGGGCTCAGGGCGGCGACGATGGACTGCATGAAGCGGCGGCGCATGGCAAAAACATTGCCGTTATCGGGCAGGGCGACGATCTGGTGCACGTTGTGCGCCCACCAGACATCCAGGGCCGCGTGGATGGCCGCGTGTTTGGCCCGCACGCCGGGGTGGGCTTCGATCAGGGTCTTGATGGCGGATTTGGCGGAGATGGCGGGGGCGAAGGCGAGATACGTTGTGTCACCCTGAGTGCAGCGAAGGGTCTGCGACTGTGCAAACCGAGATCCTTCGTCGCTGCGCTTCTCAGGATGACAGTTGAAAAGCTGCTCACGCAAGCCAGAGTAATTGTCGAAGTAGGGCTGGAGGGCGTCGACTTCGGGCAGGGGGATGCCGCCGTGCAGGTGAGCGCGCACATCTTGCGGCTCCGGTGGCGGGCTGTTGTCCACGTAACGGCGGATGTTGAGGTTGTAGTCTTCGCCGGCGATCTCGTCGTAGGGCACGAGGCGGCTGTATTTGTCCACATCCAGCCTATCTCGATAGACATGGCTGATCTTCTCGATGTCCTCCGGGCGCAGGCTATTCTGATTCTTGCCCTCGCGATACTCCCGGTCGGCGTTGATGACAAGGAGGCTGTGGCGCCGGGCCGCCCCCTCGCGGTTGAGCACCAGGATACTGGCGGGAATACCGGTTCCGTAGAACAGGCCGGAAGGCAGGCCGATCACCGCTTCCAGCACGCCCTCCTCGATAAAGCGCTTGCGGCAGGATTTTTCGTCGCCGCCGCGGAAAAGCACGCCGTGGGGCATCACCACCGCCAGCTTGCCATCCACCTTGAGCACAGCCAGCATGTGCTGCACGAACATCAAGTCGGCCTTCTTACCCTTCTCCGGCATGAACACCTTGAAACGGTCGCGAAAACGCATATCGGCCCGGCTGTAGTTCTGCGAAAAGGGGGGATTGGCGATCACGCGGTCGAAGCGGCGCAGTTCGGCGTTGCCGGCCAGATGCTGCGGATCCTTGAGGGTGTCGCCCTGGCGGATGTCGGCGTCGGGGATGCCGTGCAAGATCATGTTCATCTTGCAAATGGCCCAGGTGCCGCCGTTTAGCTCCTGCCCGTACACCCGCAAACGCACCGGATCGCCGCCGGTTTCCGCCACATACTGCCGGGATTGGATCAACATGCCGCCGCTGCCCACCGTGGGGTCGTAAACCTCCATGCCCTCGCCGGGCTCGATGATGCGCACCATGGTGCGCACGACCTCGGTCGGCGTGTAGAACTCGCCCCCTTTCTTGCCGGCGCTGTCGGCGAAGTATTTGATCAGATATTCGTAGGCCGCGCCCAGCAGGTCGGGGAACTCGAAAGCAGCGGTGTGCAGGGGGATGCCGTCGAAGTGCTGGATGAACTCGACCAGCGTGCTGTCATCCATCGTCCTCTGCCCCACCCGCCGGTTGAAGTTGATGCCCTTCAACACATCTTGCAAGGTGTCGGGATTGCCCTCCTCGATGGCTGCCAGGGCTTTGTTCAGGGCCGAACCCACGCTGCTCTTCTTGTGGCGGATTTCATCCCAGCGAGCCTCACCCGGCACAAAGAAATCATACTGGTTGGGATCGTTGAGCAGCGCTTCCCGCACCACCTGCGGCCTGCCCTCGACCTCCAGCCTGTGTCCCAACCGTTCCTGCTCCACCTCGAACTGGTCGTTGAGGTGTTTCAAAAAGAGCATGCCAAACACATACTCCTTGTACTCGCTGGCATCCATATTCCCGCGCAGGATATCGCAGGCTTCAAATAGCAGCCGTTCCAGGCGGGGGAGGGTGAGTTTTTGCGATGATGGCATAACGTCTGCGAACGTCAATTTTTCCGGAACTTCATGTTCTCACTTATCACCGCCCAAGCTAGGTGGGGATGGCGCTGAGCGGGCGGACACAGCGTCTTTTGATTGTAATGGATTGTAGGGGAGGGGACAAATTCGAGCCCAACTGCTGTATCCAATTGAGCCGGTCGTGGTACGATTCAGCTTACGTGTAGTAAATCGACGTTCGATGACGGTTTTCGTATATTCCTACCCCCAAAGGCGGCGATTACTCGACAAACTGACCCACTGGAGATTTCAAAATAAATCTATATTGACAATACTTAACAGGCATATTAGGATAAATTCAACAAAAATTGATAATATATTGACACAAATCGACAATATTGCATCAACACCCAGCCTTCGTTCCTCCCATTTGGCATTGAGTCGAGCGCCATCTGCTATCTAGCACGTCATAACCATGCCCGCCCTTGCACGCCACCAACAAATCCTCAATTTCCTGGCAGAACAACCAGCTCTCAAGGTCTCGGATCTAGCGACTTTGCTCGATGTTTCCGAGGGCACGATCCGCAATGATCTGCGTGCTCTGGAGCAAATGGGTAGGGTTTCTCGCACTTGGGGCGGCGCCGTGCTCGCCGAACAGCAGCAGTTCATTAGCCCATGGTTCGCCGAGCGCTCCCGTCTTAATCATGAGGCAAAGCAGTGGATCGCTCGCCGAGCAGCCGACATGGTTCACGATGGTGCATCTATTCTGCTCGATGCCAGTACCACAGTATTTCATCTCGTTCCTTATCTAAGAGACTGCCGAAATGTCACCATTGTCACCGATGGAATCGAAACCGGTATGGCTTTGGCCAGGCAAACGGATCACCGGGTGATCATGCTCGGAGGAGAGTTGAACGCCGAGCGGGCGCTTGTAGGGGGAGCTTTAGGCGAGAAGATGCTTGAATATCTCCATATCCAAATAGCCTTTGTCTCGGCAGCCGGTTTTTCGCTTGAGGCTGGACTGACTGAGGAAGATGTACAGGCGGCTGAACTCAAACGACATATGATCAACTCGGCCAGTCAGGTAGTGGCCTTGCTGGATTCTAGCAAATTCGGCGGCGTTTCTCTGTGTCCATTTGCCACGGTGCAACAGGTCACCCACGTCGTCACCGACCACCGCCTTTCTAAGCGATGGATCGATCAGCTTCAGGACTTAGATGTGCCATTTACAGTCTGTGACGAGAATTCCGCCACTGCATTTACACCAGGGAGCGATCAAAACGGACATTATCGTATAGGTTTTGCCAATCTTTCGGAACAGATTCCCTTCGCAGTCGACGTGCGCCACGGACTTGAACGGGCGGCCAACGATGCGGGGAATATCGACCTTGTTCTGGCTGATAACCAGATGGATGGGGAGGTGGCTTTACGCGTATCCGATATGCTGATCGAAAAAGAGCTCGACTTGGTTATCGAGTATCAGATCGATGAAAAAGTCGGCGACGTTATCATGGAGAAATACCGCCGGGCTAACATCCCAGTTATCGCCGTAGATATTCCCATGCTAGGCGCTACCTTCTTTGGTGTGGATAATTACGGGGCGGGTTTGATGGCCGGTGAAGCTCTTGGCCGGTGGCTGGATGAGAATTGGGAAGGTCATGTGGAGTGGCTCATTGTCCTGGAAGACCCTCGTGCCGGTGCTTTGCCTGCCAGCCGTATTCGCGGCATGCTCGATGGCCTGCACAGTGTAGTGAAGGCCATTCCGGAAGAAACAACGCTTCGTATCGATACCGGCAACACTGCCGTAAACAACCAGGCAATCGTGGCATCTGCCTTGAGAAAGTTGCCTGATGCCAGAAAGATAGCAGTGCTTGCGTTTGCCGATGACGTTGCATTGGGAGCCTTGGCGGCAGCCCGTGACTTGGAGCGTACTGGCGATATCGTGGTGATCGGCCAGGGTGCTGACGGTCCCAACCGCGAGGAGATGCAACGACCCGAAACACGGCTGATAGGATCTACAGCCTATTGGCCGGAGGCCTATGGCGAGAAGTTGATTAATCTGGCGATGCAAATTCTTCAGCGTGAGCCGGTTCCCCCCGCAGTTTACATGGATCATGTGTTTGTGACCCCCAAGAACGTAGGAGAGCACTATCCGCCTAATAGGCTGCAAGCTTTAGCCTATGCCAGAAGTAAGGTAGAAAGAGGAGGTGAAGTTTGAGCCAAACCTGCCAAGTTATCGATTCAATGTGTCGCTATTTCTCGCTATTTCTCGAAACGCACTGTGGCTGCCAAAGCCAAGCAAAGGAGACTATAAGATGAAACGAAGAATGATTGTTATGACCATGATCGCCTTAAGTATACTGGTTCTGATTTTGGTATCGTGTGCTACCCCGGCCCCACAAGTGGTGACGAAGGAAGTCACTGTAGAGGTCGTCAAGGAAGTTGAGGTAACCCCTAGTCCCGGCGAAAGTTGGACGGGCGATGAAATCCGAGACGCCACAGGCAAATGGCTGTGTGATCCAGTGGCAGAGATCCCCAAAGAACTGGAGCAAGAATGGGTTGTTGGCTACATCAACATGGACAAATCCCATCCCTTCTTCAGCCAATGGGATGCCGGTATGGCTGACGCTGCCGAATTCTATGGCGCTAAGTTCATTGGCATGGATGCATCGAATGGCGCCTCGATCGATCAGTTGGACCCCTTGCTTGCCCAGAATCCAGACATCATTGGTAGCCAGAAGGACATGGATGCAATTGCAGCAGCGGCTCTGGACGAAGGTATCCCCTATCTGAACATCGACGAGGGGCAAACGGAATACTCGCCCTATGTGTACGGCGTTCCCAACGCAGTTGCCGGTAAGTTGGCTGGTGAAAAGCTGGTAGAGGGACTGAAAGAGCGAATGGAGGGCGATTGGCAGGGCAAGGAACTCTTCTTCCTTGAGTTTACCCATGGCGGTGTACCTGCCTGTGTGACACGGACAGCGGCATCCGCCCAGGCAGTCAAGGATGGAATGGGCCTGGACGATGACCACATCCTGATGCAGGATCCCTTCGCCATCGGCACAACCCCACCTGATATGCTGCTGGCAACTCTCACCGCTAATCCTGATGCGGTATTTGGCCTGATCCCCTGCTGGGACGCGTTAGGTATCGAACCGTATAACGCCGCCCGCGAGTCGGGACGCGAGGGTGACATTCTGATGGTGACCCAGGGCGCCGATCAACCAACGCTGGAGTTCTTGAAGAGCAAGCCGGTAGGCTACTATGGCGTGCTCCAGTTCAAGCCTTACTGTGAAGGTTGGAGTTGGCTGGAGACGACCCTGGCCATTCAAGAAGGTATCCCCTTCCGGCCATACACGGTCAATGAATTTGTGTCCCAGGACAACATCGAAGAACGCTATCAGGAACTGTATTCGGAATAGCCCCACAGCGGGCGCTGGGGCAGGGTAGTTCAGGTTTTCCTTGCCCCAGCACCTGTGATCGAATACGGAAAGCAGCGAGAAATGCAACCTCCGTCCAGTCAGGTCCAAGGAGCCAATTGATATGTCGGCCCCCGCAGTCTCACAAAACAGGACGCCAAGTCAAAATTCCTGGATACTTACCAGTCGTGGCAAACAGATCCTTCGCTTAATCCTCGACAACGGTATTTTCCTTGCCCTGCTGGCAGAGATAGCGATTTTTGCGTTTCTGATCCCACCAGAGATATTCTTTTCGTCACGGAACGTGATCAATATCATGCGCAGCGTATCGGGTGTGGGGATCTTGGCGATTTTCTATGGTATAGCACTCACCGCCGGGGTGATTGATTTCTCGTATATGGGACTAATGACGCTATCGGCGATGGTTTTCGCCCTGACATACCAGATATGGCAGTTACCCTTTGTGGCAGCGTGTTTGTTGTCCCTGGCGGTGGCGGTGGCGGGAGCTATCGTCAACGCTCTTCTGGTCACCAAGGCCCGCGTTGCTTCTATCATCGCAACCATCGCGGTCAGCTTGCTCGCCCTTGGCCTCTCCTACTTCCTGCTATTTGCCATGACCAATGAGGCCTACGTGCGCTTCAAACGGCAGGAATTGCGCGAACTGATTGCCACCAGGTGGTTTGATATCCCGGCCATAATCTTTGTGTTTCTCGCCGTGCTGATTTTGGCCTGGGTTGTCATGAATCATACCAAACTTGGGGCCCATCTCTACGCTGTCGGCGGAAACCGTCGCGCCGCTATCCTTAACGGCGTTAATCCCAATCGCCTGACTTATCTGGTTTTCATCGGGCTCGCCGTAGGTGGATGGGTTGCCGTTCTTTATCTCATGGGGCGAGCCCTTTATGCATCTTTGATCCCGGGCGCTATTGGTCTCACAGCGGGCGGTGGCGCCCAAGGAACCCTTATCGTCCGTCCTGACCCGCTGGTTGCTTGCCTGCTGGCAGGGATAGCATTGTTTGGCGGTTCCGGAAAAATACAACGCATTCTGTTTGGCCTGTTATTCCTGGCTGTGCTGTCAAGCGGTATGGGACTTCTGAATGCACCGGGCGCTGTGCGCGTTACAGTGGATGGGCTGGCTATCATACTTGCCCTATTGCTTGATAGCGCACGCCGGGCAGCTGAGAAATGGTGATCTTGGAGGCAGTACTATGACCAACGTGCCACTATTCAGCGACAATAGTCAGGGGAATCGTTCCGCTGGCAGCAGGGTTTTGGATTTTCTCCTCAACAACTGGCTATATACCGTAACTATCATTCTGTTCGTCCTCTACGCCCTTGTCGTGCCCCGGTTTCTGAGCGTAGAGAACATGAGAAACCTGATCATCGGGGCTTCGATCACAGGGATCGCAACGGCAGGCTTCATGATCGCGCTGGTGGCCGGACAGATCGACGCCTCCATTGCCGGGATCGTGGCCTTGACAGCTGCTATTGCCGCATTCTTGTTTGTTCGGGTCGGCGTACCCTTTCCCCTCACATTTGTGCTTGTATTAGGTTCTGCTGCCCTGATTGGGCTGTTCAACAGTTTTCTCATCGTAGAGGCGAAGATTTTTTCGCTGGTGGCCACCATAGCCACCACCGGCTTGTTCATCGGCTTAGCCCTGTTCATCACCGGGGGTCAGGTGATCGGTATTTCCAGGATCGGTTTTAGCGAGACTCTTCTCGCCCGGCCCTTGGGAATTCCGGTGTCCATCTGGCTCCTGATTTTCGTGTACATCTTTGGCTACACGACTCTCAATCAGACCAAGCTTGGAGCACATCTTTACGCAACAGGCGCTAATTACGATGCGGCGCGCCTGGCCGGTGTTCCCGTGAAGCGAATTGTGCGAATCGCCCTGATCGCTTCTGCCACCGCCGCAGCCCTTACCGCCATGCTGGCCGTCGCCAGGGTACGCACATCGCTCCTCTTTGGAATCACGCCGACTGCGGTAAACTTCAGCGATGTGGTGGTAGCAGCCCTCTTGGGTGGTATTAGTCTCTATGGCGGCACAGGGCGCATCGAACGCGCCTTGGTGGCCGTGCTTTTTCTCGCCATTCTCACGAACGGTTTGTTATTGCTCGGCCTTCCAGCGACCGTAGGCCTGATTGTCAAGGGTGTGATCTTTACGATAACGGTCATCACCGACGCATTACTACACGCCCCGCGCGACCAATAGCCCGCGGAAGCGAATTTTCTCGTAAGGTGAAACAAACATGGAATCCACCGCACCGATTCTTGTAACCAAAGGACTCTGCAAACGCTTTGGCTCGGTAGAGGCAGTGAGAAACGTCGATTGGCAGATCTATCCGGGGAAGGTAATGGCCCTTGTAGGTGACAATGGCGCCGGCAAGTCAACTCTCATAAAATTAATCACCGGCGCCTATATGCCTGATGCCGGGGAGATTTTGATACGGGGTGAGAATGCCCGCATTAAAAGTCCGACGGATTCGTTGCGGCTTGGCATTGCTCCCGTATACCAGGATCTTGCTCTAGTTGAAAGCCGAGACGTAATGATGAACATGTTTCTGGGCACCGAGCGCACTCACGGACCCTTTAACATGTTCCTGAATAAAAAGGGCATGCGAACGCGGGCGCATGAGGTCCTGTCGGAGATACACTCTCGTATCGCCGATCCCAACGTGCCGGTCTCGCAGCTTTCCGGTGGCCAGCGACAGGTCGTGGCGGTAGGCAGGGCTCTGGTGAGAGGTGGGGATATTATCATTCTGGATGAACCCACCGCAGCTCTGGGTGTGGAACAAACCCAAGAGGTCCTACAACTGATCGAAACGCTCCGCTCCAACGGCAAGACCGTCATTTTCATCAGCCATAATCTTTCGCAGGTGATGGATTTGGCCGATTGGATCTCCGTCATGTTCCACGGCGAAATGATAGCCACCCGTCCCAGGAGCGAATTGACACGCTCGGAAGTCGTTTCTTTGATCATGGGCGCCGAGGTTGACGCTATGACGATGGCCTGAGGAGATCGCATGACCCAAACACAGGTGGCCGCATACTACTTTCCAGGCTATCATGTTGATCGGCGCAACAAGCCATGGCACGGAACTGACTGGACGGAATGGCAACTGGTGCGCAGCGCACGCCCCCGGTTTCCCGGACATGAACAGCCAAAGATACCTTTATGGGGTTACGAAGATGAGAGTGATCCGGCTGTCTTCGCTCGTAAGATCGATGCGGCCGCCGACCATGCCATAGATGCCTTCATATTCGATTGGTATTGGTACGGCAATGCCCCATACCTGCAGCGAGCATTGGAAGAGGGCTACCTCAAGGCGCCCAACAACGAACGTCTACGCTTCGCCCTGATGTGGGCAAACCATGATTGGGTCAATATCTTCCCCGCCCGTTATGGCCAGCAGCCTGAATTGATGTTCGCCGGCGCCGTCTCCCTGCCGGAATTCGAGAAATTGACGGACTATGTGATCGAATCGTACTTCAACCATCCCGCCTATTGGAAGATCGATGGCTGTCCATACTTCTCCATCTATGAACTCTACCGCCTGGTTGCGGGTCTGGGGGGAGTGCAGGCTGCGGCCGAAGCGTTACGAGGCTTTCGAGAACGTACAAGGCGAGCGGGCTACCCAGATATCCATCTCAACGCTGTGCTGTGGGGCGTCCAGATTCTACCCAACGAGCAGTCTGTTTCGAGACCGGCAGAGCTGGTGACTGCTCTCGGTTTTCAGAGTGTGACCTCCTACGTCTGTATCCATCATATCCAACCTGCCAGTTTTCCCACGGCAGACTACGCTACAGTCATGGGGCAAATGTGTGATTATTGGGTGGACGCACAAGAATCCTACACCGTGTCATACATACCAAACGTGACTATGGGATGGGATTCCTCACCGCGCACCGAGCAAACAGGCGTATTTATCCACGGTGACTATCCATATATTCCCATTCTGTCAGGTAACACGCCAAGCGCATTCGAGGCTTCACTTCGCCGCGCCCGTGACTACCTGGGACAATACTCCGCTCCGCCCATACTTACCATAAACGCCTGGAATGAGTGGAGTGAGGGCAGTTATCTGGAGCCTGACACACGTCATGGCATGGCCTATCTAGAGGCGATCCGCAGCGTCTTCCGGGACTCGTGATTAGAGATTTCCAGAGCAGCGTTATTTCCTGGTTGCATGTCAAAAACCAGTCCATTGTAAATATGAGGCAGTCCTATGATCAACACGACCTTTAAATACCAGATTGCCGATGATGGCGTGGCCATTTTGCTACCCCATGTTGATCAAAACCCAGCTCGAATTCGCCGTACCGATCACCTGAGTCAGACGAGTTTGGTAACACCGGATCAGGTGTTTAACAGGGGAGTAAAGCGAGATCCATGCATCCTAGTTACAGGCGACTTACCGCGTTTCGCCCTGGCTTGCTCGTTTCCCGGAGATTTCCCAGGCCCTGATCTGGTCAAATTGGGTGAAGGAAGGATCAAGATTCACTGTGGTGACGTGAACCTGTGGCTGGATGAGTGTGATCACATTGCTACGCTTTTTCGACCTGGCGGCACCGAATACTACGTGACCTCACAGTACCTACCAGATCTTCAGCTACGCCTCACTGTATCCCTGGCTGGTAACTGGGGATTGGTATCTAAGCTTTCGATAACTAATGTGGGAGAAGAGGCTGTGGTAATCTCTGTCGGATTTGAATACGGCGGAATTGGGCGCCACGGTCGGACCTTTCGCCCGGCCTACTTTCCTTCCGATTACGATGATAGTGTTGGGAATCAGTTGGAGGTTGTCGATCAAGCCATTCTCATTCAAGCTCCAGACATCCCGTTTTATGTGGCGGTCTCCGGGCACTCGCTTCCACAGCCTTCTATACGTAACTCGAAGGCTTGGTTTGAGACAACGATATCGATAGCACCCGACGAGATGCAATCAGCAGGCATCGTTGTCGGCTCTAGTCAATCGGCCGAATTGAGTTTGAGTCTCTGTGCCAACGATGTCGACGCTTGCGTCGAAGAGACCAGCCAGTATTACGACAAACTTCTGACCCAAACTACAATATCTACGCCTCAACCGATCATGGATGCCGGATTCCGCACCGCCATTTGGAATCTGGATAGTGTCTATTCCAAGCCCGCCTGGTTGGAAGGCGTTCACTGGTGGTCTGCGTACTGGACAAACCTTTTCCAGATATCCGCTGCAATAGCACTAGGCCAGATAGAGAGTGCCAGGACGGCCCTGGAGTTCATCGGAAATGAGAGTTTTGGGTTGATCCTCTCTTCAGGTAAAGCCTCCGGCTGGCCCCCACCACACGAACTTTTCTACTTTCCTTACGACGGCATTTTCTATTACATTTACCAACTGTGCCAATATTACGACTATTCTGGGGATACAGAGCTTGTTGAAAGCATTTGGGTATCTCTGATTGAGACGCTAGAGCAAGTGCTTAAAGAAAAAGACGAAAATGGAAATGGTCTTTTGAGCTGGCGCCTGGGATGCAATGCTTTTCTGTACCAGGCTGATCAACTGGGAATGCCGGGCGATGCCGCTTCTCCCAGCTTAATGGCGGCAGGTATGATCGATCGGTTGGCGCATCTGGCTCGAGAGTTGGGTAAAATTGATGAGGCCCAGCGACTGCAAGCGAAGGCCGATTACATCCACGAGAACCTCCCTCAGCTATGGCATGAAGCAGAGGGCGTTTTCTACAATCATCGCGATCTGCAAGGTCTTTTTCATCTTGCCCACTATTATACAGATCTGATCTACCCTGTTCTATATGCCAAGGTCCCAACACTCTACCGCTGGCAGAGTTTGGCTCATTTGAGGCGAACATTATGTTATCGAAGCGAACTGCCTGGATTTGACTCGGACCTTGTTTTGATGCGAGTAGGGGATCTGTTACCGACCATGTTTGGCAACGACAGCGTGCTACCAGCGCAAATGGCTGAAACAGCACGCGCTTGTTTCGCTATGGGCGACAACGATTTAGGCTATCAACTACTCGAAGCGGTAGCATTAGCGGCAACCATCCACACCGAAGCGCCAGGCAACTTCCAAGAGCGCATGGACGATTTCGGCAAAGGTGAATTTAACTACCTATTTGGCAATCCGATCGGTTCATTTGCCTACGCCGTCGTGCGCGGACTATTTGGCATCGCGATCACGAATGGTGGCAATACATTCGACTGGCAGCCAGGCTTCCCCTCAAGCTGGAATCATGCTGAAATGTCCTTACCTTACGGTCATGTATCCTTTCAGCGTTCGACCGACGATCAGTCGGTAACGTGTGTTTATCAGGTCGATACCGGTGATCGAGGTTTGGATTTCGGTGTATTTATAGAGCCTTGCCTGCTTCAGGATGTAACCTGCAATGGACAAACGGTAGACTTGAATATCACGTCAGGATTGGGCAAGATCCGGCTTGAGTTTAGTGCTCAGCCAGCGGACAGCCATGAGATCATTGTTAAGTATCTGCCCACGCCTGTGGTTCAGAGTGGCCCCCAAGCGGGCATAAGAGGTGACAGTGTTCGCTGGATGTTTCAGGCGCCGGTGACTCATGTAGAGGACCCGCAGGGGCTCATGGCGGATTGTAAGGTTTTAGATGATAGGATTGAAGGCCTCATCGTAGGTCAACCGGGCCATTACCAGATCTATGCTCATCTGTGTCCAGATACTTACGACAAGCTTGAAAACCAGCCGGATCTTGTTTCCCCAATTCAAATCCAGGTTTCCGAGAAAGGTGACGGGACCTCTGATGCAGTTACAGAAAACGACTCAATGAGATCAGAATCAGGGTTGTCGCAGTCGGCACGATCACAGCCTTTGGACCTGTCAGCCTTTTACAATTCGAGCCAATTTTGGGTGACCTCGAAGTGGCGCCGGGAGATGAAAACCATTGATCTCAGCAGCTTACGAGACGATAACGGGGCATTGGCAACGCCCGCCGGCAGGTTTTTGGCAGCGGTTGAAGGAGCAACCATGGCCGTTGTCGAATATGGCCGATCGCATCCTCACACTCGACGCACCGAGTTTTTTGGGATGCCCTCAACCCTAAAGATACCCGTTGGATGTAGCGTATCGATGCTATCCCTGCTCTATGCCAACGAGGTAGAGAGCCGCCTGACCGGCTCCAAAGTAGGGACACTGAAGCTCATTTACGCTGAAAGCGAGGATGTCGAGATCGAGCTGCAAGTCGGCAAGCAGTTGGACACCCTGTATGGACACTGGGCAAAAGAAACTATCCCTGTCGAAATCGGGGTAAAAAAAGATTTCTTGAACGCGTGGCACATTCCCTGTGACTCCAAGGCAGTTCTACAAGCGTTCGAGATAAATCTGTACGCTGCTGATGTCCAGATCGGACTCATCGGCGCTAACATAACCATCGAGGGATAAGGATGAACGATAGAGAGCGTTTTGCTGCATGGGTACGTGACGAACCGGTGGATCGACCTCCCTATTGGCTCTTCTGGGTTCCCTGGAATAGCACGATGAGGCGATGGCGAGGCGAAGGCATGCCGGCAGAGATTCAGAAGCCTGAGGACTTGTGGACCTATTTCGATAGCGATCTGTTGCCGATACAGGCCGTCGTCCCTGCGAATACCGGCCCCTGCCCTAAGATTGAAGCGACTGTATTGTCGGAAGATGAGAATTCGGTGACCTTTGTCGATAGCTGGGGTATCAAACGGCGCGATCTGAAACACATGGAATCCATGTCCCAATTCCTGGAGCATCCTGTGAGGAGCAGGGAGGATTGGGAGGCATTCAAAGCAAGCTATCTTGATCCCGATCATCCGGATCGCCTAACAGGGAACTGGCTAGAGCGATGTAGGAATTGGCATTCCCAGGGGTATCCTATTCAGCTTTGCTGGTATCCCGATGCCGGTATCTTTGGACCCTATCGCTGGCTTCTGGGTGATGAGGAAGCCCTGCTCGGTTTTTACACGATGCCCGATCTGGCGCACGACATCATGGATCACATGACAACGTTATACCTGGGCGTCTTTGAAAAAGTAGTGAGTGACATCGAGGTAGATATAATCCATTATTGGGAAGATCATTGTTACCGCGGTGGACCCTTAATGTCGCCAAGTACTTGGGAAGAATTCATGGCGCCCAATTATCGTCGTATTAAAGCGTTCGCCGATAGGCATCAGATAGCGGTACTATCTGTAGACACTGACGGAAATCCAGATTTGATCACCCCCGCTATGATCAAGACCGGAGTGAATTTTCTCTACCCCATGGAGGTTGCTGCAGGCTGTGATGTCAACGAATGGCGGCGCAAGTATCCTAAACTGGCTATCATGGGGGGCATTGACAAACGAGCACTATCGCAAGGACGGCGGGAAATCGACCAAGAACTCGCGCGAATTCGGCCGGCTCTGGACCAGGGTCGCTATATTCCTAGCCTCGATCACCTGATACCAGATGATGTACCCTGGGATAACTATTGCTACTTCGCTGAGAGACTACGTGATGTGGTGGGGAAAGTGTAGATACGGGATACATGGCTTCGATGAAATCTGGGTCATCGATCACAGCACGACAGGCGAGCAGGCGGCAGGGCACAGCGGTGGGAACAGCGGCAAAGGTGGGGGCCATCGGTCATATCGACGGTGGCATTGGATTTGGAGCCTGAAGCCGCGGTTTCATCTATCAGGCGTATTCGTGTCGGTTCTACATCGAGCATTTCTTCTGAGTCGGTAAACAGAAATTGCTCCTAATCAATTTCCAGACAGCCGAAGTCAAGCGGGAAGAGAATGGGTCGCAACTGCTTCACATCGCCCATGCCCAACTCGGGGCCATAAGTTTAATAACAATACTTAGCGACAGCGGATTATAGTACATCGAAACTGCATACCTTCCTTACAGAATCTTAACATCCTGTTGCCACACTGAAAGTGATTCTAACAGCAACCCCAAATTGAAACCGATCACCTAGAGTTAAACAACAAGGAGATGTCATCATGCGAAACACCCTCTCAATAATCCTATTATGTTCCTTGCTGGCACTGTTCCTGGTTGCGTGTTCATCACAGGATATCGAAGCGCCTGTAGAACAGACATCTGCTAACAGCGCTGTACAGAAGGTTCAACCTATTGCAGTCGATGCCGAAAATAACAGCGCCGAGGCTGTCAATAAAGTATCAAAAACGACCATCCCTACGATCAGTCAAGAAGGGGACGAAGGCTTAACGACGGACGATAGCGACGCCGTCACGCTCAGTAGTGTTGTCGTCGATACAGGGCAGACGAGCTGCTACGACGATACCCAAGCCGTCGTTTGCCCCGAAAAAGGCGAGACTTACTACGGCCAGGATGCCCAATACGTCGGCGTCCAACCCAGCTACGTGGATAACGGTGATGGCACCGTGACAGACTTGAACACAGGTCTAATGTGGCACCAGACCCCAGATTTAGAGAACAAGTCGACCTATCCTGGAGCGGTTGCAGGGGCCGATACGTTCGCATTAGCCGGATACGACGATTGGCGCCTGCCTACGATCAAGGAGCTTTACTCGTTGATGGACTTCAGCGGAAGAACCGGTAGGACGGCCGCTGCTTCAGTGCCGTTTATCGACACCGATTACTTCGACTTTGAGTACGGGAATGAAAGTGCGGGGGAACGATTTATCGATGCCCAGTATTGGACCAGTACCGAATATGTCGGCGCCACCTATAATGGCGATGCAACGGTGTTCGGCGTCAACTTCGCCGATGGGCGAATCAAGGGCTATCCTCGAGACACAGGACCTGGGGGCCGACCCAAGACGAATTTCGTCCGCTACGTGCGGGGCAACCCGGACTATGGCGTCAACAACTTCGTCGAGAATGGCGATGGCGCCATCACCGATCTGGCCACCGGCTTGATGTGGCAGACAAGTGATAGCGGTGTCAGCTTGAACTGGGAGGAAGCGCTCGCTTATGCCGAGAACCTGGAGTTTGCCGGATATGATGACTGGCGCCTACCCAATGCAAAAGAACTGCAGAGCATCGTCGATTACACGCGAGCCCCAGCCGCGCTGGAAGCTGCGCAACGAGGGCCTGCGATTGACCCGATATTTGACATCAGCGAAACCGAGAGTTGGTTTTGGACGGGCACAACTCATGTGGATGGCCCTTTTGCAAACAAGGCCGTATACCTGGCCTTCGGACAGGCCAATGGCGTGTACAGTGGCAATCTAATCGATGTCCATGGAGCAGGCGCGCAGCGTAGCGATCCCAAGAGCGGAGATCCAGCGGATTATGCAGATGGATTCGGGCCTCAGAACGATGAGAGACGCATCTTCAACTATGTGAGAGCAGTACGTGGCGGTGAACCGGAGATCTTCACCGGGGGTGAGGTTGATAGCGGTACAGATAGCAATTATTGGCCACAACCAGGAGATGCTCAACAGCAAGGACCACCACACGCAGGTGCCCAGCAGCAACGACCGGCGCAGCCTGGAGGCGCCGGACAGCAGATTCAACCAGGGGGCGCCCAGCAGCAACGGCCCCCGCAACCTGGGAACACAGGACGGCGGCAAGGTGGACCACCGAACGCTGGTAGTCCACAGCAACAGGGCCCTCCACAGGAGGCAATATACGCATGTGTTGGATTGAGTGAGAATGCCAGTTGTGAGTTCACCACCCCATTCGGCACAGAGATCAAAGGTACTTGCGCGATCGTACAAGCCGATTTGGCTTGCATACCACAAGGACAACCCAGGCCCTCTTCGTAGCAACGCGATTTCTCAGCCTCCTGACGACCGATGATGTACTAACACCATCATCATTGTGGGCTGGCCCAGATTTGAACAGCAACACGCAATGTTTTAAACAGAGTTGATGTCACGCAATTGAAAAGAATTGCCGATCATGTTTGAAACTCAGCTCTTGCCGACGAACCTACAAGACGCTTACCGATAAAGATACATTCATTTTTACTCAACCTCAAAGGAATTCCACCATGAAATCGATCCCGATTTTGAGACGCCACCGGAACGCAGTTCTTCTCATACTCGCCTGTATCCTATTTGCAGCTTTGACGATTCTTAATCAGGCTGGTTCCGCCTTGACAGCCAGCGAGTTCTCCTATCTGATTGTAGACACAAGACAGACAAATTGCTACGATGATACCCAAGCTATCGTCTGCCCTGAAGAAGGCCAGGCCTACTACGGCCAGGATGCCCAACATGCCGGCGTCCAACCGAGCTACGTAGACAACGGTGATGGCACTGTAACAGACTTGAATACCGGTCTGATGTGGCAGCAGACACCAGATCTCGAGAACAAGGCGACCTATACTGAAGCAGTTGCAGGGGTTGACACGTTCGCATTAGCCGGGTACGACGACTGGCGCCTGCCCACGATCAAAGAACTATACTCGTTGATGGATTTTAGCGGCAGCACGGGCATGACGGAGGCTACTTCCGTGCCCTTTATCGACACCGACTACTTCGACTTTGAGTACGGGGACGAAAGCTCTGGAGAACGATTTATCGATGCCCAATACTGGACCAGTACCGAATATGTCGGCGCCACCTATAATGGTGATGCAACGGTGTTCGGCGTCAACTTCGCCGATGGGCGAATCAAGGGCTATCCTCGAGACACAGGTCCTGGGGGCAAACCCATGACGAATTTCGTCCGCTATGTGCGAGGCAACCCCGACTTTGGCGTCAATGACTTCGCCGACAATAGCGATGGCGCCATCACCGACCTGGCCACGGGTTTGATGTGGCAGACCGGCGACAGCGGCGTCACCTTGAATTGGGAGGAAGCGCTTGACTACGCCGAGAACCTCGAGCTTGCCGGGTATGATGACTGGCGTCTGCCCAATGCCAAGGAACTGCAAAGCATCGTCGATTACACGCGAGCCCCAGCCGCGCTGGATCCTGCGCAACGAGGTCCTGCGATTGACCCGATTTTTGACATCAGCGAAACCGAGAGCTGGTTTTGGACCGGCACAACGCACGTAGATGGACCTTTCGCAAACAAGGCGGTGTACCTGGCCTTTGGGCAGGCCAATGGCGTGTACAGCGGCAATCTGATCGACGTCCACGGAGCCGGCGCCCAGCGCAGCGATCCCAAGAGCGGAGACCCCGCTGACTACGCCGATGGATTCGGCCCTCAAAACGACGAGATACGCATCTACAACTACGTCAGAGTCGTCCGCGATGCCGAGACAGAGATCGCACCCTCATCGACGCCTACCGCTACCGCTACCTCCACACCTATTCCGACCGCCACAGACAGGCCAACGTCCACGCCATTACCGCCAGAAACCCCTACTAACACGCCTATACCACCCAACACATCGACTCCCACGGCGACCCCCACAACAGACACAATCGAATGTGAAGTGTATGACCTTACCGGTGATGGCATAATCGATCTGGATGACATCACTGCCATTCTCTTCAACTCCATCTTCTCCGACGCTCCCTATGATCCAATCTATGACATTGTGCCCGACGGCGTCATTGATATCGCCGATATCAACGCCGTGGCCAGCCGTTTCGGGCAAAACTGCCCTGCAGATAACACCACGCCATTGACGGCAACCCCTACTGCTACGCCGACATATGTCCCAACCAATACACCGACACCGACTGACCCACCGACCCCAACAGCAACCGCTACAACCGTATCAGACGACCCTTCCGTTGATGAATTCGAGGAGTACACATTATTCGCCCCCATGGCGGCTACGACAACCTATCTCATCGACATGGACGGAGAGGTAGTACATACGTGGGAGAGCAGTACTTCATCCGGGAATTCGGTATACTTGCTGGATAATGGAAATCTGCTGCGAACAGAACGGGTCCGATCCAATGTGTTCACCGCCGGTGGCGTCGGTGGGGGCGTGGTCGAGTACAGCTGGGATGGGGAACGGGTCTGGTCCTTCGAGTACGCCAGCTCAACCTATCAGCTCCATCATGATGTCGAAGTACTGCCCGATGGCAACATCCTCATGATCGCCTGGGAGTACAAGTCGGCCGCAGAGGCGATTGCCGCAGGGCGCGATCCCAGTTTGCTGTCTGCAGAGAATGCGTTGTGGCCCGATCACGTCATAGAGGTCGATCCCAGCAGCAACAAGATCGTATGGGAGTGGCATGTGTGGGACCACCTGATCCAGGACTACGATGCCAGCAAGCCCAACTATGGCGTGGTAGCGGATCATCCCGAATTAGTCGATCTGAACCATACCACAGGTGGCGAATTGGCCGACTGGAACCATATGAACGCCATCGACTACAACGCCGAATTAGACCAGATTCTGCTCAGTGTGCATGGTTTCGATGAAATCTGGATCATCGACCACAGTACGACAAGCGCGGAGGCAGCAGGGCACAGTGGTGGCAACAGCGGCAAAGGCGGGGATGTGCTGTATCGTTGGGGCAATCCTCAGACATACGATGCCGGTAATGCAGCCGATCAACAGCTCTTCGCCCAGCACGATGCCCAGTGGATCGAATCTGACTTGCCGGGCGCCGGCAACATCCTCATCTTCAACAATGGGGATCAGCGCACACGCCCTTTTTCCTCAGTTGTCGAGATTGAGCCGCCCGTCGACGGTACAGGAACCTACACGTTCGATGGTGTCTACGGGCCACAGGCACCCATCTGGTCCTATGTGGCGCCAAACCCCACCGACTTCTTTGCTCGTAACATATCCGGCGCACAACGTTTAATCAGCGGCAACACGCTGATCTGTGATGGACCCAGCGGCACCTTTTTCGAGGTGACGGCGGAGGGCGAGACCGTGTGGGAGTATGTCAATCCCTTCACGACACAGACGCCGAGAGGGGAGATGAACGAGGTCTTTCGCGCCGAGCGCTACACACTTGACATAACGGGGGCTAGCTGATTTGCTGCCACATATTTTACGACGTCCTCTCGTGGGTGAGAGATTATCCCGCACACTTTGCGAGGCGACCGGCATCCCTATACCGGCCGGGGCTCAGGGTCGCAGTCTGTGGCCGATCCTGACGGGCGAACCGTATAGTGAGGCGGAGTTTTCCAGCGTCTACACTGAATTGGGTATTGGCGGGGCAGCCTTGACTGAGGCGAATCAGGTTGGCTTTGGTGACGCCGCGGACACCTTCTTCATCGACGGCATTGCCCGCACCAATTATGATGGAACACAAGTGGCTATGGGCGATTATCGCCGCGCTATCATTAGTGACGGCTGGAAGTTGATCTATGATCTCGATCTGCCTACTGAACTCTACAACCTTGAGAGATATCCGTTCGAGCTGAACAATCTAGCAAGTGATCCGCACTGCAATGATGTCAAACAACGGTTGCAGGCTGAACTTTTACACTGGTGTATTCGTTTGGACGACAACTTGCAGGTCGAGCGTTACATGCCCAAGAGCCTGCCACACAATTGGCGGCGCTGATACCTGTCACCAATCTGGTCTCATGTAGAGGGTGAATCAGTAGACCGGTAGGCCGGTAGGCCGGTAGACCGGGCCGACTCCGGCAGGCGACGTTTGTCCCGGCCTACCGGTTTACAGGTTTTCCGGGTTACAAAAAGAGTGATAGCGGTCATCATCTCCGCCATAGTAAACAATTCGGTTGTGGCTTCGCCACCCTATCTGATCCCAATTCCCGTTA
>JAAENG010000105.1 GCA_024224665.1 Chloroflexota bacterium
ACTTTTGCGGAACTGCGTTTCTTGGTTTTAGGTCTTTCAAACCTGTCAGTTAATTTCTTTGGGGAATTCCGGTTTCCAGTCCGGGCCAAACGCATCTTGCCAAATTGCAGCCTGTAGTGGTGGATAATAGTAAGCCATCGCCTGGCCGCCATCCCACAGATTGTATTTGGGCCTGGAATAGGTGGTAAAGAAAGCATCAATGCGTGCGCCTAATCCAGTGATAATCTCTGCATTCGCCGGGTCGGAAGCGATGTTGTTATCCTCGCCAGTATCTTTAGACAAATCGTACAATTCATCTTCAAATCTGTACTTTTCACTGCCGGGGAAGAACTTGAAATAAGCCCAGCGTTGGGTGCGTATCGCCCGCATCTCTTCTTGCTCGTAGAAAACAGCGTCAAACTCGTCGGTCAGCCGTTCCCCTTTCAGCATTGGGGACAAACTTTTGCCCGGCGATTCTTTGATTTTGGTGTCTTCCAGACCAATGTAATCCAATAGGGTGCGGAACCAATCCGTTTGCATCACCATCAGGTTTGATTCTTGCAGTGGGGCGACATGATTGGTGTGACGTACGATCATGGGAATGTTGAAGCACTGGCGATTGCCCACCGCTGGGAAGGCATACGGCGCCACCCCCCACACTCCATTGCGTCCCATGCTAATCCCATGATCGGCCGTGAACATAACTATGGTGTCATCATCCAGCCCCAACTTTTGCAACGCTTCCATCACGCGCCCCACGCCATCATCCATATGGCTGATTTGGGCGAAGTAATGACGTAATACAAGCAGATTATTCTGTGCCGTCAAATTATCAGAAAAGTCGAACCCGGGCAGATTGGCGGCTGACCAGCGCAATACATAATCAATGTTGCGCTTGCTGACAGGTTCTCTAGGCAGCGAATCCATAGCCTTGTCTTGAAAACGCTCACCGAATGGGCTTTTCGGCTCAGTCCGCATGGCGAACCCGTCACCGTAAGGCGCGTTATAGGAGAGATATAAGAAGAATGGCTGATCTATTTCATCATTATCGTTCAGGAATTCAATCGCTTTGTCTGTCCAGAAATCCGTAGCATGACCATCATGATGATGGACATCGCCATCTTCCACGTAGTGCATATCCCAAAAATCTATAGTATGCCCATGTTCATCTGGTATCCACGTATCAAAACCATGCTGTGGTGTGTAAGGCGATCCCATGTGGAATTTGCCTACCAGCCCTGTTTTGTAGCCATTTTCTTTTAGGGTTTGTGGCAATGTCCGCAAGCCGCCCACAGCATCAAAATTTTCAGGATACCATTCCCATTTGTCGGGCAAGGCAAAATGAATGCCATGCTGAGAAGGCATTTGGCCGGTAACGAGCGAGGCGCGCGCTGGGGAACAAACCCCATTAGCACAGTAGCCGTTATCAAATCGAACTCCCTGCGCCGCCAGCCGGTCCAGGTTGGGTGTGTGGGCGTCTGTGTTGCCATAGCAGCCCAGTGCATCGGCGGGCATGTTGTCTACAATCATCACGATGATATTGGGTTTGTTGGTACTCACTATTTTCTCCTAAAAACTCCTACTGCAGACTACTGCCGCGCCAGCGTCCGCCGGTATTTGAGTTCCTCCGGTTCAAGGTGGCTGACGTCATCATCCTCCAGGTCGATGCGCACCCAGTGGATCGTGCCTTTGAACTGGTTCTTCTCGCCTTCAGGATAATCGTCGGTGACCGGCAGAGCCAGGTCGCCGCCGACATCCATTGTCTCGTCGGCAGAGAAGATGAAGGGCACGGTCTTCTCGACGCGCCCTTCGCCGACCTTTTTGTCGTTGATGTACAAGGCGCCTGTACCACCGGCTCCGGGCTGGCCACCGTCGAAGTCGAAATGGTAGCGAATGTTGAAGATACCGTCAGATAGTTTTTCAGTCGCTTCCACATAGTAGTAGGCCGCGTCAAACCAGTTGTAGGCGTACTTGGCGATGCCGTCCTTGACATACAGACTCCAGCCGGCAAAGCGCCCACCCTGCGCCAGGATCACGCCGTCTGCATTTCCTTCAGAGATCTCTACCTCAGCGGTGATGGTGTGCGAGCGATTCTTGATGTTCAGCACCGTCATCTCCATCAGATTCGTCATGCCAGGGTAGAAGGTCATGGTCGTCCGGCCGGCCGGAAGATCGGGTCGCCCGGCGATGGCGGGGTTGAAGCGCTCGTAAGTGCGGTCGTCGAGCGGGAAGACGTTGTACTTAGAGGCCTCGATCAGGAACAGCTGCTGCAGCTCGCGCAGCTTATCTGGCATCTCTTTGGAGAGGTCGCGGGCCTGGCTCCAGTCCTTGTTGGTATCATAGAGCTCCCATTGATCCTCGTCGAAAGAGGGCCACTGCCGCGAGAGCCAGGGTGTACTGTGGTGCGTGACCGCCGTCCAGCCTTCGTGATAGATGCCACGATTGCCAAACATCTCGAAGTACTGGGTCACATGCCGGTCTTCGGCATCCGGATCATCGAAGGTATATGCCATGCTGCCGCCCTCGATGGGCTTCTGGGCGACGCCATTGACCATATATGGCTCAGGCAAACCAGCTGCTTCAAGGATGGTGGGTACGATATCAATCACATGGTGGAACTGCTGGCGGATTTCGCCTTTGGCCTCGATGCCGTTGGGCCAGCTCAAGGCCATGCCGTTGCGGGGGCCGCCAAAGTGGGAAGCGACCTGCTTGGTCCACTGGTAGGGGCTGTTCATGGCGTGCGCCCAACCCACCGGGTAGTGGTTAAAAGCCTTTGGCCCACCCAGATCATCCAGGCGTGGGAGCACATCCTGCAGTTCTTGTGGGATGCCGTTGAGGGCCATCAGCTCGTTGAAAGTGCCGTCCAGCCCACCCTCAGCGCTGGCGCCGTTATCACCGGCGATGTAAATAAAGAGGGTGTCATCATAAACCCCGATTTCTTCGAGCGCCTCGATCAGGCGCATTACCTGGGCATCGGTGTGCTCAGCAAAACCAGCATAGACTTCCATCAAGCGAGCGTATACTTTTTTCTGGGTCTCACTCAAATCGTCCCAGGCTTCGACCCCTTCGGGACGGCCGGTCAACTCGGTGTTGGGCGGCACGAGGCCCTTAGATTTCATATTGGTCAGAGTCTCTTCACGGACAGCGTCCCAGCCTTTGTCGAACTTGCCTTTGTACTTCTCGATGTATTCTTTCGGCACATGGTGTGGCGCGTGAGTCGCACCAAAGGTGGTGTACAGGAAGAAGGGTTTGTCGGGGGTCATGGTGTGGATGCCGCGCAGCCAGGCGACTCCTTTGTCAACCATATCCTCGGAAAAGTGGTAGCCTTCCTCCGCAGTGCCCCAGGGCTCGACGGGCGACGTGCCCTGGTGTAGAGTCGGCGCCCACTGGTTGGTCTCACCGCCCACAAATCCGTAGAATTTTTCAAAGCCGTCGCCGGTAGGCCAGCGATCAAAGGGACCCGACATGCTGACCTCCCACGTCGGTGTCTGGTGCATCTTGCCCACCGCACCGGTGCTGTAGCCGTTGAGGCGCAGCATCTCGGCGATTGTGGCCACGGTGTTGGGTCGCACGCTGTCATTGCCCGGCGCGCCGGTGGCAACTTCGGCCACCGAGCCCATGCCTGCCGAGTGGTGGTTGCGCCCGGTCAGCAGCGCCTGGCGCGTTGGCGAGCAGAGCGCAGTTGTATGGAAGCGATTGTAGAGTAGTCCACGTTCGGTGATCTTTTCCATGGCGGGCATATTGACCGGGCCACCGTTTGCACTGGGACAGCCGAAGCCCATGTCATCGATCAAAACGATAACCACATTGGGCGCGCCCGCGGGCGGGCGTAGCGGTTTGATCGCTGGGAATTCAGCATTGCGCGCGTCCAGCGCCATCTTTCCCTTGGATGGGATGTCGGGGATTGGGAGTATCTCTCGTCCGGTTATTTCTGGTGTTTGTGCCATTTTAAATCTCCTTTCGAATGACTTGAACTTTTAACTCGATAGTTGTGCTTTTGATTAAGTAGACATAATTCAGAGTACTCGCTATTCGCCAGTGCCGCCTAACAAAGGCAGCAAGAACAGCAAGCGGCTCAGTATCCCTAATCGACCAGCGCAAATTCACCAGGTTGCCATGTCTTATCAAACCAGGGTTCCAGGGGGCCGTACAAACGCAGCAGCACAAACCAGCCTTTGCCGGAGACGGTCTCAATCCAGTTATTTTCTTTTCCCGCCGGAGCTTCAGGGCCGAAATAGAGATCGGCTGAGCCATCGGGGTTGTAATCCAGGTCATCCTTCTTGTTGTTTTTACTGGGGAAAGGCTGCCCTGTCTGTAGTTCGGAGCGCGTTTGCGGATCGTAGACCACCACTGACCAAAAGTTTTTGGCCGGTACGTTGCCGGGGATGTTCAGTTTGTAGGTCTTGCTGCCATCCAGGAAGTCACCGTTCTTGTCTTTGTCGCCAAAGGCATACTGGGAGCCTTTACCAATCATCTTCAGGGCCATAGCCGGAGTGTTGACGGTGGCCATATAGAAGAAGTGCGTGCGGGCGTCCTGGAACCGTCCGCCTGCGCCGCCGTCCTTCAGCCACTGATAGTCACCACCGATGAAACCGGTTTTCCAGTAGCTGCCCTCGTAGATATAGGCTTCCGGTATCCGCGAATGGAAATAGATGCTTCTGGCTGTGGCATTTCCCACGGCGACGGCATCGATTAGGACGGCCTTCATGCGGGCATCCGGTTCAAAGGGTTTGCCTTTCTGAATACCTATGCCGGCAATGAGGCCGCGCAGTTCCGGGTCGAGTAAACCAATCGGTTCCCGCTGAATGATGGTGTTCAACTCTTCATAGAATTCGTAGGTATTGGCGTGGATTGTGTTGAAGGCTACCCCGGAGCCATTGATGAATTCCATCTCCGGCGAATTGTCGGCGCTGGCCAACGGATAGATTTTGAGGCCCGCTTTATACATGGCGGTCGCTGCGTCCGGTTTGCCATCTACCAGGAAGCCTCGTGAGATCAACCAGTTGATATAGCTGGTGGATTGGGAAACAAAATAACCATCAGGTATGTCTCCCTCGTAATCGGGCGGCAGGATCAGGTAGTTGCCGCCCTGCCCTCTATCGGGGCCGGGAGCGCCCATATCCGTTACAAAGCGGAACCAGGCATCATTGACCGTGCTTGGGCCGCAGCCGGCCGGTACCTCAACCACTGTGGGTCCATCTCGCTCCAGGTTCAGAATCGCTGATACGTAAACCGTGTCGGTATTGCCGGTCAGAAACAGCGGATTAGAATCCATTAATTGATCCATGATGACCACCTGGTTCAATTTTGTGATTCCAACCTCTTCCATCCCTACGCGCATTCCTTCCAGGGAGGTGGTGGGAATGCCGTTGAGAAACGCTTCCACCCCGCGCATGAAATCCAGATTATCGAACGCTTTTTGCGCGGTTTCTTTTGTGGGCAAACCATCGAAAAATTCCAGAGTTCCAATGCGGGTTTCCACAGTATCCGGGGTCATGATCTTGGCAGGAATGGGGTTGTTAAAGCCCGGCGTTGGCTGGGTATTGTCTGAGTCGGTCATGTCTATCTCCTATTGCTAGGGTCGATTGTTTCAATGGAGCCGCCCAGTGCTTGATATCTCACGGACAGCAGCGGGTAGCGCAGGTCGTACAGTGCATTCAGTATGCCCATCAGGACAGCCTGATCGACTACCTCGCCGCTCAGCGTGGTCACCGCTCGCCCGTCAGGCGATGGGGTCGTAACAATTCTCAGACCACCCAGGCGATCACTCCAGTCTGCGTTCAGAAAACCCTGAATACTGATCTGGTATCTGCCTGGCGACTCCATCCTAAGTTCGTGCATGCGATTGTTATCAGTAGAAATGGTCATAAGTAGAATATCACAGCCGCGCGGCCGTAGACAACGTCAACCAACCGACGACCGCAAGAGCCGCCCTTGCGCGGCAAGAATCAATATCACAATGTTGCCATGTCCTGAGTGCGAACAACAGGGCCGAAAGGATGTAAAAAAGAGGTAGATTCCACGCACCAACGTGGTGCAACGCATACGATCAAATCTTGTATGTGTTGCACCTGTTTACCACAAACTATTGCAGCGACATAGCGATGCGCATGCGATCTTCTTCGTCGATGTAATGGTCATGACTGTCATCACCGACCTCAATATGCACCCAGTTGACCTTGCCGATGAAGGCATTTTTACCGAAGCGATCAAAATCGTCGCAGATGGGTGCGCCAACCTTTTCACCAACGCTGGCGGTCGAGTCGGCGGAGAAAATCATGGGGTGCGTATGGCCAACACGACCTGCAGCAACCTTGTCGCCGTTCACATAGAGCGAGGCTGTACCGCCCTTACCCAAGCCGCCGCCATCATAGTCAAAGTCCATCTGCACCTGGATGAGACCACTGGGCAGCGCATCTGGAGATTCAACAGAGAACATCTCTAAGCCGAGCAGATTGTAAACATACTTGAGCTTACCCTCTTTGGCATAGAGCGCCCAGCCGCCAAAGTTGCCGCCCTGAGCTATGATCGTCCCCTTCGCGCCCGATTCCGGTACAACTACTTCCGCAGTCACAGAATGAGACTTGTTCTTGGTGTTGATCAGGGCATGTTCGCTGAGACGCACCATGCCGGAGAACAGCGTTTGTGAGTTGCCCTTGATTAACTCAGGGCGACCGGCCAGATCCGGATTGAGGCGCTCACCGCTGCGATCATCGATGGGCAAGACATTGAACTTTACGGCTTCGATCAGCCACAGCCGCTGCAGTTCGTGGAGTTTCTCCGGCATCTCCTTTGAGAGATCATTGGCCTGACTCCAGTCTGCGTTGGTATCATACAGTTCCCAAACGTCATCGTCGAGGGCGGGCATAGAGCCGCCAACCAGTTCCCACGGCGTCTTGTGCTTGGTAACGGCTGTCCAACCCTTGTGGTAGATACCGCGGTTGCCAAACATCTCGAAATACTGGGTTTCATGCCGTTCCGACGCCTCAGCCCCATCGAAGGAGTAGAGCATACTGGCGCCCTCGATCGGTTTCTGCTGGACGCCATTGACAAAGCTCGGTTCGGGGAGCCCGGCTGCTTCCAAAATTGTGGGGGCAATGTCGATGACATGGCAGAATTGCTGGCGGATTTCATCTTGGGCCTCAATCCCTTTGGGCCAGTGAACGATGGCGCCGTTGCGCGTTCCACCCCAGTGAGAGGCGACCTGTTTGGTCCACTGGTAGGGTGTGTTCATGGCGTGCGCCCAGCCCACCGAGTAATGGCAGTAGGAATCGAATCCGCCAAATTCGTCAATCTTGGAAGCCAGGAATTCAGGTGTCTCCAAGGCGGCCATGCCGTTGAAGTTGATCATTTCATTGAAAGTGCCGTTCATCGTGCCTTCGGCTGAGGCGCCGTTGTCGCCGATGATGTAGTAAACCAGGGTATTTTCCAGAACGCCGCTCTTTTCGAGCATGTCTAGTATGCGCCCAACCTGGTGGTCAGTGTGTTCCAGGAATCCGGCGTACGCCTCCATCTCGCGAATCAGAACCGGTTTTAGCTCATCTGGCATATCAGCCCAGGCCGGAATAATATCGTGACGCTCAGTCAACTGCGTCTCCGGCGGGATCACACCCAATGCCTTCTGCCGCTCGATGGTTTCTGCCCGAAGGGCATCCCACCCCTGGTCGAACTTGCCTTTGTACTTATCGATCCATTCCTTGGGCACATGGAACGGGGCATGCGTAGCGCCTGGGGCAAAGTAGCAGAAGAAAGGTTTATCTGCCGTCAACGCCCGCTGTGCAGAGATCCAGTCGATGGCTTTATCAGCCAGATCCTCGGTGAGATGGTAGTTGGGGTCTTCCGGCAACTCTACAGGGGTGAGGCCATCGTAGAGTTCGGGAACCCACTGGTTGGTCTCGCCGGCAATGAAGCCATAAAATTTCTCAAAGCCGCTGTGGGCGGGCCAATGGTCAAACGGTCCCATGGGGCTGGTTTCCCACACCGGCACTTCGTGACATTTGCCAAAGTGCGCCGTGCTGTAGCCGTTGAGGCGTAACGTTTCTGCCAAAGGCGCGGCGGTATTCGGGCGAAGTGAGTTATAGCCGGGGGCAGAGGTGGCGATTTCTGTGATGCCGCCCATGCCCACAGAGTGATGATTCCGTCCGGTAAGCAGCGCCGCCCTGGTCGGCGAACAGAGCGCTGTGGTGTGAAAACGATTATATTTTAGACCGCTGGCAGCCAGCTTTTCAGCGTTGGGTGTGTTTACGGGACCGCCAAAGGCGCTGGAGGCGCCGAAACCGACATCGTCGATGAGGATGACCAGCACATTGGGGGCGCTTTCCGGGGGCCGAACTTGCTCAATCGGCGGGAAAGTGGTGTCAGGATCTTTGGCGTCGTAGGTGATCAGACCCGTGTGCTGGCGATCAGGAATAGGTAATACATCTCTACCTTGCATTCGTTCGTTCAATGTTTCATCTCCTTGAAAATAGATGAGGTGGAATAAGAATGGTTGATGTTCGGACGATCAAGCTTAAAGGTTCCAGACACGCACCACCGGGATCGTACTGCTAGCACCATTACGATCTGTAAGAAAGCTGATGAGAAGAATATCACGGCCACGCGACCTTGGACAGCGTCAGCCGACAGGATGACCGCATGGGTCGCCCCTACATGGTGAAAACACTTAGGACTGAGAATTCAATAATATGCAGAAGTCTACGCCCAATTTGGGACGTAGTTCCGCATGTTATTCTGTCCTAAGAAGACCTTATCACAAGGTTACCATGTTCTGAGTGCACACAACAGGGCCAAAATGATGTAAAAATGATGTAACTTTTGGACGCGCCCTTACTCTGAAGAAGGAAGAATGCCAAGGGCAATGGCCTTGTCCACCGCCTGCCGGCGTCCGCTGACCTGTAGTTTTTTGTAGATGTTGCTGGCGTGACGTCTCACAGTCGCGGGCGAGATGAACAACTCTGCCGCGATTTCCTTGTCCCGATAGCGCCGGGCCAGCAACGCCAGCACTTCCATTTCCCGATCTGTCAAGGGTTCGGGCTGGCGCCCCAGGTCGAGGACAGTGACATCCGGCGGGGACACTGGAGAGGCCGCCACTATCTGTGTGATGAAATCCTGGGCCACGCCTTTTTGCCCCAGTTCGTTCAAAAGGCTGGTCATCCCCGGTTCCAGCTCCAGGAACGGGCGAATCCAAGCGTCCGCTTCGGCCAGCGTTACGGCGCCTTGCAAGGCGGCCAGGGCTTGATCTGTTTGCCCTTGTTTTTCGTAAGACAGTGCCTTTAGCGACAGAAGATCGATCAACTGCCGGGTGTTGTGGGTGGCTTCAGCCGCCAGCACATAGTCATCGAGCTTGTTCTCCGCTTCCTGCAGGATGCCGGCTGATCCTTGGGCAATGAGCACCCGGCATTGTGTGAGGCGGGGGATCTCCAACCAGAACAACATGACATCGGGACCGCTTATCTGTTCATTTGTCCGCAGCCAACGCACCGCCGATTTTTGATCACCCTGCAAGAGTGCAAGGCGGGCCTGGCACGAACGAGCAATGGCCACGTAAGCAGGATCATTGGTTTCCTGGGCAAATTCAAGGAACATGGCCAGGGTCGCCGTGGCTTTGTGCGGCTGTCCCAGAGCCTGATAAGTGAGCGTCAATCCGGCCAGACTGTCGACCGCGGCTCTTGTTTGCAAGAAGTAGCGCCCATTCACCGCAGCTTCGAAGTAGTGAGCCGCTTTCTCCAGGTCATTCCAGAAATAATGGGTGTACCCGCGTAGATAGGACGACCATATTTTAATATAGGTATTGTCACTTTCTGTCGCCACATTTCCCAATTGCTGCGTCACCCGTTCAGCCTCGATCAACTCGCCCGAAAGAAAGTGGACAAAAATGAGCCCCCCCAGCAATCGGGTCATGCGCACGGCTTGCGGTGTTTGCTCGTAGTAGAGCCAGTTTGTCAACGCCTGGATGACCATCTCCTTGCGTCCGTTCATCTGGCCAGCCATCCCCCAATAGAGCTCAGCCTCGCCCCGGCCCTGATGATATGATCTGGGAATCCGTTCCAAGGCGCGCTGGAAGAGATACTGGCTCCGCGATGCCTGGCCTTGCCAGAACCAGTGATGCCCCCAGAAGAAATCCACCTCCCCCCTTAAGCTTTCTTCAGTTGCATTATCACTCAGGAGCAACTCGACAGATTCGATAATCGGGGGAATAGCCCAAAGCTTGAATGTAAAATACGACACCCAGGCCTGGGCCAACAGAAGTTCCGGCCGCTGCTGCTTGATCTCGCCCGGCAATTCGGATAGCCATTTTTCCAGCACATACCATCTGTCAGCGTCTAGTGTGTCATGTCTGTTTTGTTCGATGAGTTGAGCGGCGCCGACGGTGTCCCCAGCAGCCAGGGCGTGGTGAATCGCTTCGTCGATCAGGTCGTTTTGAGCAAACCAGGCGCTGGCGCTGCGATGGAGTTGGGCAATGCTATCTGTATCGAAGCCCTTGTGCAACTGGCGCCTCAACAGGTACTGAAACAGGTGATGGTAGCGATACCACAGGCGCTGATCGTCCAGGGAGATGGTAAACAAGTCTGCCTGCATCAGCCAGTTCAGGAAGTCCTGCCCGCCCATTTGCAGCGATCCCGGCCCGGCGCCACACACGGTCTCGCACAACGAGGCGCAGAAGCGATCGAGGATCGATGTTTTCAACAGACATTCCTGGATTGCCTGTGGTTGGTTTTCACAGACTTCCTGAAACAAATATTCGGTGGCCAGTCGCTCTCCCGGCAATTTGATAGAAAGCTGGTCAAGGTCTTCTGGCCCGTGCAAAGAGAGTATGCTCAAGCGCAGCCCGGTCACCCAGCCCTCGGTTTTTTCCTGTAACAATGCAGCCTTGGCATGATCCACAGGCGCGCCCATCGTTTTTTGTACGAAAGCGGACGTTTCAGCGGCGGTGAAGCGCAGATCTTGTACGCGGATTTCAACCATCTGGCCGCGAGCGCGCAGCCGCCTCAGGTTAAGGGGTGGATTCAAGCGCGAGATCAGCACCAGGTGTAGTGTCCGGGGCGGATGGCGCAGCAACTCGTCCATCAAGTTGTGTACCGCCAGGTCATGGACAAGGTGATAATCATCCAACGCCAAAATGAAGGGTTGCTCGATGCGGTCCAACTCGTTAATGAGCATGCTGGTCAGGACTGGCGATGGGGGAAGCTCAGGCGCTTGCAGAAGGGCTGAAGTTTCCCGGCCAGCTTCAGGAAAAATACTTTGCACAGCGGCGATGAAGTAGTTCAGAAAGACAAGCAGATCACTATCATTCTCGTCCAGTGATAACCAGGCGCCTGGCCGCTCGCACGTCTCCAGCCACTCAGCCACCAGGGTGCTCTTGCCATACCCCACCGGCGCTGCCACCAACGTCAGTTTTCGCTCCAACCCCTGGTTCAGTTTCTCCACCAGCCGCTGTCGCTCCACCAGGCTACTGACGACCCGGGGGCGGTGGAGTTTCGTGCGGATGAGGGTGGTGGGCTCCATTGAAGTCCTGCTGGACAAGGTTCGATGGAATTATAGCATGGATAGCGCTAACATTGCAGATATATTTTTGGGAGCGTAACAGGCTGGGGACAAGCTTTTCAGCGCATAGGATGGGCTGACTTTCTTAGGATCGCATCT
>JAAENG010000106.1 GCA_024224665.1 Chloroflexota bacterium
GCCTTGAACGGAAAAGGGTTCTTGGTCAGCAGTGCCACGTCGCGCGGCATCAGGTTCTTCCAGGGGCCTTCGGTCGTGCCATAGCGTACGACCGCCTGCTCAAACGCCCCCTTCGTTTCACGCCGTGCATCATAAATTTCATACGGCCCCATCTGACACGACAGTTTCGGCGTGTTCGACATCCATGCCTCCGCCTTCGCCACTTGCCAGGAACTGTCGCTAATGATCGTGGAGATCTTGCCATCAGCGCCCATCGCATCCAACTGGACCAGCAATCCTGGCTCCTGCGGCACTTGATGGAAGGTGCCAGTACCGAAAAACTTGGCAATGACCCGAATCTCATTCTTCCCAGCCTTAACGTACGGCGTGACATCAATCTCATCGTACTGATAATGATTCGGCCAGCTACGGCACGGGCCATCGTTCACCCATTGATCATTGACGAAGAGCCGGTATTCCGTGTCCACGGATATCCGTATCGCCGCTTTTTCAATCGCAGGCAATTCAAATGCTTTCCTGGCAATGATGGTATCGTTATAGGGCCGCACCTGCGAGCAGTTTCGCCATATCCAGTTCGCCTTGAGCGGGATATCATTGCTGCCCCGTGCCATCGCTTGGAAACAACTGCATAGTAGTACGCCCATCACGAACAAACACCCGGCACTTACGTTCTTCATTGAGATATCTCCATTCTCTTTTGTGACCAATTTCAAGTACATCATGCCAAGTTTATTTTCTTGACTAATTGTTTACAAGATAATTCTCATCGCAGAATGACGCTGCCGTGTCCAACTGTGCATCATTGGGGTCGGACCACGCTAAGTACGAGCTGAAAAGGGGCCTTCAGGGTCAGACCTGTCTTTTTTACTTTAGTGGATCGTCCCATCGAATAAGCAGGCTGGAGGGACAGTCATTTGAGTGAGGTACGAACGGTTGGCTGTCCCGGATAAATGCAGTCGGTTAGGAGCGTGCGTAAAGGCAGAACCGTGGGACGCCGTCTCGCACGCAAAAGCGGAACGGTGCGAAGCTTCTTCGCAAGTGATGGTGCACTCGCATCGACATGCTTTCAATACCTCCGAATCCACACGAAGGCTGCTGCCGCCTCGCTTTCAGCCGGGACAATCCACGCTCGTGCC
>JAAENG010000107.1 GCA_024224665.1 Chloroflexota bacterium
AGCGATACCCGATGCAGGCAGTAAAAAAGTATGGCATGACGAGATGGAACGGATCAACGAACAGTTAAGGCAAGCAACAAACTCCGATCGCATCGAATTAGAGACAGAAATCGAGTCACTGCGGCGGATGGTTCGTGTGACGCAGCTACTCGGCTCGCGGGAATTCAGTTTTTGCTTGTTCGATGAGGCCTTGATCGGGCAGCTGAATGCCTAGTCGTGGGCTGGCATATGAGAATTCCAGGCTTTCACGGCTTGCACATAATCATCTACCAGAGCTTCCGGAATTGGGTGATGATGATCCGCACCCGGCACTAAGAAAATGGTGTGGGGACCTTGGTATTGATCAATCACCATTTGCTGGTATTGAACAGGCACCCTGCGGTCAGCGCCGGACATGACAAACAAAGCAGGTGCCTTGCATAGCCTGGCGTTGGCCACGGCATCCATGGCTTGCGGAACTTGGCTGGCGATAAAACGGGCCGCCAACCCTGCGTTCCACCATGAGTATTCGCCTTTGATCAATTGATGAACGGGAGCTGGATTTCG
>JAAENG010000108.1 GCA_024224665.1 Chloroflexota bacterium
ATTAACCGCAGCTTCCGAGGTGTCGGCCCCGATCAACAGAAAAGCTGTAACCATAGCTGCAAAGGTCACGGCTGCTATCAGGAAAAACAGCGGCCAACCGTTCAGCAATCGATACTGGAGCAGGTTCACCACGCTACCCTTCCCACCGGGTGTGTGACGTGCCTATGATCAATTGTTTAGCCAACGTGAATACACCTTCTACGAATCACCGAAACTTGGCGATCAATGCGTCCATTAGTTGAGCCGTCGCCCCCCAGCCGTGGGTCTCACCATCTCCATCTGCCCGTGGCCAGGTCGAAAACAGGGCGATGACGAGGCCAGCCTCAGGCACCACGCGAACGAACTGACCGTGTATGCCATAGCCACTCACGTCACCGCCAGGGTTCCCTTCGCCCCACCAGAAGGAACGGTAGTAAGGCTCTTCGTATCCGTCGAGCACAGGGTAAGGCCAGCTGACGTCACCTTTCTGGCCTAAGATATCCTGGATAAATGCACTCGGAATTACGGCATTGCCAAATGCATTACCGTCGTTCAGCACCAACAATCCCACACGGCCAAGATCACGCAAGGTGGCACTCATACCATGATCGGCCAGAACAGCACCGCCCTCGTCCACAGTGATGTTGGCATCGAACTCGGCGCCCATGGGTTGCCAGACATGCTCTGAAATCAGTTCTGCCAGTGGTTGCTTTGTCGCCGCTTCGAGCACCCAGCCGACAACGTTGGTAGAGCCGGATCGATAGCTGAATTTTCCGAACTTTGAGTTGTCGCGCCCGATGGTTGGCAGAAATTCATAGAGGCCAACTGGCCCATCCTCTGGGCAGTAGTCGGCATCGGTCCAACCAATGGCGCAGTCCTGGATGCGAAAGGTCGTCGTGAAGTCCGGGTAGTCTTCGCTGTAGTCGGAACCGTCACGCATATCGAGTAGAGTTTGCAGCGAATCGGGGCCATAGCCGCTCTTGGCAAGCGCGGGCACATAATCGGACACAGGCTTGTCGAGATCGACGACACCCTGTGCGGCCAGCTTTCCGGCTACCAGCCCAACAATGGACTTGGATACCGAATTCATCAGGTGCGGGCGGTCTTGCCTGAGGTGGCCGTAATACTTCTCGAAAAGAATTTCACCGTCTTTGAGAATCAGCAGGCCATCTGTGTACTGATGCGCGGCAATTTCATCGATCGATTGTTTG
>JAAENG010000109.1 GCA_024224665.1 Chloroflexota bacterium
ACCCTCAGCGCCGTTATCGAAGCTTGGCTCGTCTAGGCACGCTAGAACGAATAACCAAATCCCACCGATAGGGTGTCAGAATCTGCAGACTGCAGTCCGCGGCCCAGGTCAACTTCAACATCGCGCAACCAACGCCAGTCCAGCGAAATGTACTGACCTCCGTCGATGTGCAATCGCACGCCCGCGTGCACGTAGTACCCTTGATCACCGCTCCTGAAGTGGTCGATCTCGAGGCCAACCTCTTCATCACGCCTAGCAAATAGGAACGCTAAACCGACGCCCGCATAGGGCTCAAGCGCATTGTTTTTCGACTTGGTCAGGGGCACGGCAACACCCAACCCCAGATCGACCACAAAAAATCGCAGGCGCTCCTCCGGCGTTGACCCACCACCCACCACGTCATGGTTGTAGTTAAACCCAAGTTCAAACTGCATCTGCTTCAGCCAAGTGCGTTGGAGATAACCCACTCCAAGGTATGTTGGGTTTTCGAGGGGTGCCCAATCATCGGTGACCATCTGCGAGATACCTAGATTGGTAACGAGCCCACCCATCGATTCGGGATACACAATGGGATCAAAAGCCAATGCGACCTCTTCCGTACTGAAATTCATTGGGGGATTAGGGGTCGCACAAGAAAGTACACCCAACAGGAACCCCGACAGCATGACAACGGCCTTCTTCATTTGACGTCAGGCTTCCAGCCATATTTTCCCGGTTCGTAGCGCACTTTGCTCTTTGGAAAGTCCTCGAAGATTGCGATGGCGCGCAAAATCTGAGTGTCCTTCCCGTTCTGCAAATCCTCGAGTTCCATGGGAATGATCTCATGTGGCTCCACCCCAATACCTTCAATACCGCGACCTCCCTGGTAGTAACTTTTGTTGGATCTCACCGCCACGCGTAGTTTGAACTTGCCAGAAGGCAAATCGATCAATTGCTTAACGGCTGACATGCCGGCGGTCGGGCTTTCTCCGATCATGTAACCACGGTTGTCCTCTTTGAACATTCCACTCGCCGTTTCTCCTGCGCTGCACACCGTACCATCGACGATCACAACGATAGGGCCGCCATAGGGGTTGGGACCAGCCGACGGAAACTTCTTGGTTCCAGCGTTGAACACCTCCCCCTTGGGCACGAAACGACCATAGAACCCGTCATGATCGAAACCTCCACCTGGGTTGCCCCTGAAGTCGAGGATCAAACCAGGAACGCCGCCAAGCCCCGCCAGGGCTTCGTCCATTTGTTCCGGTAAATTCCCCTTGCAACGACGGATGTGTATGTAGCCAATCCCCTCTGGTGTCACGCCGTAGTGCAGGTCCTTGGTGTGCTTCACCTCGCAGGGGTACACAACCGGCCCCTCCGGAGAGTAGTACTTGGATGTACAGGTCACCGTGCGCTTGATCTTTTTTCCATCTGCATCTTTGAGTAGCAGCTTGATACGAGTGTCCTTCGCGTGGGCCATCCCCTTACTGAGGATGTAGAAGTCCGCGTGATGCTCGGTAGAAAAGCTGGTGGTGTCGCGCAGAAAACCACTGCGGGCTTCGAACCACTTGGAGGCCTTTTCCTTGTCGACTTTGAGCACTTCCATGCCTGGCTTGAGACCTAATTCTTTCGC
>JAAENG010000110.1 GCA_024224665.1 Chloroflexota bacterium
ATTGAAGATTGATGATTGGCCTCGTTTCGGCGATAGAAATCACTAATCTACCAAGGTTCTTTCGGAAATTGTGTGGCTTCTACTAGAAAGGCATGTTTCGTTACCACAAGCACCACGCAATACGCAATACGTGATTTCCAGGATCACACGATACCCTATTCCATCTCCTTCTCCTCAAGCGCGCGCAGGACCTTCTCTGGTGTGACCGGAAGCTCGGTGATGCGCACGCCCACGGCGTTGTAGATGGCGTTGACGATGGCGGGGATCGGTGAATTGGCCGTCATTTCGCCTACACCTTTGACACCATAAGGGCCGGTGGCAGAGGGATATTCGAGCACCACACTCTCGATCTCGGGCAGTTCGGTGGGGCCCGGCATCAGGTACTCGCTATATCCGCCTGGGCTGTGATCGATGGCCGGATAGTAAGGGGCGGTGGTTTCATACAGGGCGTGCGATACACCCATCCATGATCCGCCCACGATCTGTCCCTCGACCAGTTTGGGGTTCACCTGCCGCCCAACCTCGTAGGCGCTCTTGACGCTGAGCACCGTCACTTCGCCTGTTTCGGTGTCTACCTCGACCTCAACAACGGTGCAGGCATGCGCTTCAGTCGAGTCTGGATCCATCTCACCGGTCTCGGGCGCCACATCACTCTTGGGCTTCATGTAGATGCCCCGGCCGGAGATGGTGCGCCCATACTTGAAGTGCGCTGCCAGTGCCAAATCCACAATATGGATCTTACTTTCAGGTGCGCCCTTGACCCGGATGAAACCCTCTCCGTCGGTCTCCAGATCCTCGGGCGCTACTTCCAGCTCCTCACCGGCGATCTGCAGCATGATTTCGCGCGCTTCCTGCGCTGCCTGCATGACGGCGTTGCCCACGCGGTGCGTGGCCCGGCTGGCGAAGGTGCCCATGCAATGAGGTCCGGTGTCAGTATCTGCGGTATCGATCAGCACATTCTCAAAGGGTAAGCCCAGCGTTTCCGCCCCGATTTGTGCGATCACCGTCTTCAAACCCTGTCCCAGATCAGTGCTGGATAGGGAAATCACAAAGGCGCCGGTGGTCGTGGCATGGATCAAGGCCTGACTGGGATCCCCCCCCAGGTTCATGCCCGTTGGGTAGTTGACCGCTGCCATGCCGGATCCTCGTATTTTAGCCATGGTTGCCTCCTTCTCGGTCCCAGGAATTCATGGTTTTGAGATGCGGCGGCAGTTCATGTCCCACCAATTCAGCCGCCGCCTGCATCGTTTCGATCAAGGTGGCATCCTCCACCACTTTGCGGTGGGGTTTGATGTCGCCATTACGGTAAGCGTTTACAAAGCGGATCTCCCAAGGATCCATGCCCACGATCTCGGCGATCTTGTCCATCTGCACTTCCAGGGCAAAGGAAGCGGGGGTCACACCAAAGCCTCGCATGGCGCTGCCCGGCTGGCGGTTGGTGTACACGCAGTGGGCGTCGACAGAGACGTTTGGTATGGCGTAGGGGCCGGCCACATTGGCGGCGTGTTTGGTCACAGCATAGGGCGTGTGGCGGTTGTAGGCCCCCGCATCGGCATAGCTGGTAACCTGACGGGCGATGATGCGGCCATCTTTCATCACTCCATCCTTGTAATACAAGCGCCAGGCCCCACGTGTAGAGGAGACTCTCATCTCTTCTTCGCGCGTAAAGCGATACTTAACCGGGCGGCCAGTCTTCATGCTGGCCAGGATGGCGATGGGCTCGGTGATCACATCCACCTTTCCACCGAAGCCACCACCAACGGTGCCGCCCACAAAATGCAGCTTGTTGAAGGGGATGTCGAGAATGAGAGCGGCGTTGTCTAGGGTGAAGTAGAGTGCCTGAGTGTTGGTGTAAACGGTGTAGCGGCCATCGGCTTCCGGATTGACCACACAGCCGGTGGTCTCGGTGGGTGCATGCTCGATAGGGCTGGTCTGGTAGCGACCTTCGATGATGTAGTCGGCCGCTTCGAAACCTTTCTCCACATCGCCATATCGTACCTTGCGACAGGGATTGGCCTGACCATGCTCGTAATCGTAGATGAAATAGTTGGCGCCCCATTCTTTGAGGATGGGAGCGCCCTCCTGCAGCGCTTCCTCGACGTCGAAAACCGCCGGCAATTCTTCAATATCCAGCACCACCCTTGAAGCTGCCTCCGTGGCTGCCTCTTCTGTCTCGGCAATGATGGCGGCGATCTGCTCACCTTTGTACTTCACCTTGCCATCTGCCAACACCGGCTCTTCGTCAGGGCCAACGCCGATTAGACAGAGGATGGTATAAACGTTCTTGGGCACATCCTCGTGGGTGAGTGCTTTGACGAAACCTGGTACTTTCTCGGCTTCAGAAAAGTCAATGCCCTTGATGATGCCATGGGGCACAGGGCTGCGCACCATTTTCAGATACAGCATATCGCGAAAGTGGATATCGTCGATGTAGACAGTCTTGCCGGTGACATGGCCCACGCCATCGCGCCGCTGAACTGACTTGCCTACGACTTTCAATTCTTGGATAGTCATGACGCACCTCCATTCCCGTTCATGCGCTGAGCCGCATCTTGCACTGCCTCGATAATTGGTTCGTAGCCTGTGCAGCGGCAGACGTTGCCGGCTATGGCCTCGGTGATCTCCTGGCGGCTGGGCTGAGAATTGCGGTCCAACAGGGCTTTGCTTGTCATGATAAAGCCCGGTGCACAGTAACCACATTGCACGGCGAAGTTGTCGAAGAAGGCTTCCTGGATGGGGTGAAGTCCATGGTTGGGCGTGATCCCCTCCAGCGTCGTCACCTCATGCCCCTGTACATCTTCTACCGGTAGCAGACATGAGGCCATGGGCTCGCCATCGACCAAAACGGTGCAGCTGCCACAGCCTCCCTGTTTACAACCGACCTTGGTCGCTGTGAATTCGAGCTTGTCACGCAATACCATCTGCAAGGTCATGAGGGGCTTGGCGATGATCTCGGCCTCCCGGCCGTTTAGGGTAAAGCTAATGATTTTAGATGCCATGATCAGTCCCCCTCTCCCTCTCCAGCCATCTGGGACAAAGCCCGGCCCACGTACACCTTCAGCATACGACGCCGATACCATTCGCTGGCGACGGCGTCGGTGAAGGGCTCGCTGGCGTCGGCAGCGACAGTGGCGGCGGTTGCTAGGGTGGCTTTGTCAAGTGATGAGCCCACCAACACGGCTTCAGCCTCGATCGCTCGAATGGGATGAGGTCCGACAGCACCTAGCGCCAGCCTTGCCTTGGAAACAATGCCCCCATCAGAGACGATGTGGGCGGCGACGGTGACGATAGCCGGCGTGTTAGCATGCTTGCGGCCATATTTCAGGTAGGCAGTCTCGCCTTCCGGTATCGGCACCTGGATCTCGGTCAGCAATTCATCCTCGGCCATGACGGTGCTCATCCAGCCGCTCCAAAACTGCGCCAAGGGGACGACACGTTCGCCCCCGCTGCTCACCAGCTTGACCTGAGCGTCCAGAGCCAGCAGGGCCACGGCCAGATCTCCGGCAGGGGGTGGCACAAAAAGATTGCCCCCCACGGTGCCCATGTTGCGGATGGTCCAGGCGGCAGTGCTAGTGGCAGCCTCTTGCAGCATGGGGATTGCAGACAACGCCACCATGCTTGTCAGTGTAGTCGTGGCGCCGATGCTGACGATACCATTGCCAACACTGACAGCGTCGAGACCGACCTGTTTGAGCCCCATGATCTGGTCGGGGGTGGAAATACCCTCGTTTATCAAAGGCATGGTCACCGTGCCACCGGCCATGACCAGCAGCGACGGGCCATGTTCTGCCAGCAGCCCCACGGCCTCGTCCAGCGACTGCGGCGTGAAGTAGGTTTGTACAGCCATCATACCTCCTCTTGAGAACCCTCCAGGAGGGCGAAGAACCGAGCGGGTGATCCCTCAGCCCCATCGATCTTAATGAAGGGTGCAAAGAATGGGAAACGTTCTCCCCCGCTTGGGAGTCGCGAGAAATTCGTCAATTGCTGCATCAAAATCGCATTGTTTTCAAGGATGATCTTGTGGATGATAAAATCTTCTGATGTGAAGTCAGGCAGGCGAGCGCAGTATTCGCTAAAGCAGTCAAAGGCTATGGCCTTGGCGCCACGGTCGATAAGCCATTGGGCGGCTTCCGGCGCACAATAGGGTGATTGCAGGTAATAAGTTGGGAAATTGCCCCAGTGCTTTTCGGTCCAATCCGTGCGTACGAGGACGATATCCCCCGGGCCGACCGCCTGTGCATGTGCCTCCATATCGGCTACGGAGATCTCGTGATTGGCCTCGACAAAACTGAGATCGACGACCAGCGCCTGGCCAAAGACCCTGTCCAACGAGACATCGGCAGCGGTTTCACCGTCGGCCATGGTATGCCGCGAAAAATCGACATGAGAGCCTGTATGCAAAAGCATCTCTATCTTACTGGCCTGCCAGAAACCGGGGCCGCGATGGTATGAAGTCAGTTCGAGTTGGATACCGACCGAGGGTGGGCTGAGGGTTTGATCGCCAATGATGACGGATAGGTCGACAATTCTGGACATGGGTTGTGTTGCGTGAAGCGTGTGATCCAATCGACATGGCTGCATAGTCGGAACGATATGTTCAACAGTGAGAGCGTCATCAGAGACAAGGATACGCTCGATTAACAACCGAAGAACTTCCTGTTTGGTTTCGAGATC
>JAAENG010000111.1 GCA_024224665.1 Chloroflexota bacterium
GGCTTACTCGCAAGAATATCGTAGAAGTGGGGGGAAACCGGGGAGGTTTGGCACGTGATATCACTAGAACCAGCGAAAACGAAAGTCGATAGCTACGTGGCCAGCGTGCTCGATGGCAGCACGACGGTAGGCACGTTGGTGCGGGATTCCGTGCTCCGCTACGTCAGCGATCTAGAGCGTGGCGAGGATTTCCCGTTTTATTTCGACCCAGAGGCGGCGGGCAAAGCTTGTAACTTCTTTCCCGAGATGCTGAGGCACAGCACTGGGGGCACGGCCGGGAACCCCTTTGAGCTGACCGGCTTCCAGCAGTTCATTGTGTGGAACATCTTTGGCTGGCGGCGCATCGAGGATGACACCCGGAGATTCCGGAAGGCCTTTGTTTCGATGGCCCGTAAAAACGGCAAGAGCACCCTGGCGGCCGGGATAGCTATCTACATGGCTGGGCATGACGTGAACCCCAGGGCAGGAAAACCCGAACCACGTTCGGAGGTGCTGCTGGCAGCTACCCAGCGTGAGCAAGCGATGATCGTTTACAACGAAGTGTTGAAGATGATCGACAGCAGCCCGAAGCTGATGATCAATAGCCGGGAGAAAAAGGGCAACTTGGCTCGTATCGAATTCTTTGCTAATGATGGCTATATAAAATCGGTAGGGTCCGATCGCGCCAAAGACGGCTACAACCCCCATCTGGTGGTGCTCGATGAGGTCCACGCATTCACCAAGAGCCACCAAGCCACTTACAACACGCTACAGACGGGCTCGGGATTCCGTGACCAGCCGCTGATCCTCACAGTGACCACTGCCGGCGACAATCATTCGTTTATCTGGGCTGATGAGTGGGCGTGGGCCAAGGGCGTGGTAGAGGGGACGTTTGACGACGATAGCCTCTTTGCCATGTGCTTTGAGATTGATGAGAAAGACGACCCGTTAGACCCGGCTGTCTGGGCGAAAGCGAATCCGAACCTAGGCGAGTGCCTGCGTGAGGAGTATCTGGTCAATCAGGCCAAGCAGGCAAAGGAATCAGCACTAAAGCTAAACGTCTTTACCCGGTACCACGCTAACCGGCAGGTAAAGAGCACTGAATCAGCTTTCGATATGGAAGCTTATGACGCATGTAAAGGCGAGCTATCGGACTGGTCACAGGCAGACTGTGTTGGTGCAGGGATTGACCTAGGTTCTAGGGACGATCTAGCAGCCTCAGCGATGGTTGCACGGTTTGTGATGGAGGATTCGCCAGCCACAGCACCGGTTTATAGGTACGAAATTAAATGCCGTAGTTACATCGCTGACGATACGGTGAGGGATCTAACGGCTAGCCCATTCGTTGAATTCGTTAAGTCTGGGCTATTGAGGAAATGCCCCCATCCCCTGGCTGAGCTACAAGCTGAATTACTTGAGGATTGCCGAGAAACGAATGTCGATTCGGTAGCTTACGACCCATACAACGCACAGCCGATGGCTGAGGCGCTTGAGTTGGCTGGTTTAACGGTGGCATCCATGGCACAGAACACCAGCCATTTCAATGAGCCGATCCAAGAAATCAAACAAGCAATCAAAGACGGCCGGGTAATCCACGATGGTAACCCCGTGCTGAGATGGGCATTCGATAACGCTGTGGCCAAGGTTGACTGGTCTAACCGGTGGATGCTTACCAAGCGGGACAGCAAAGATAAAATTGACCCGTGCGTGGCCGTATTAATGGCATTTCGACGCTCGGCATTAGGAACACCAAAGGCTAAGGGGCCACTCTACTGTGTCTAAACTAATGGATCGGATCAAGCAGCGGTTCTTTGGCTATTCCAGCGGCGTGACTAACCCACAGCCGTGGCTGGTGGATTACTTCGGTGGTGCTACCTCGGCCAGTGGCGTTAAGGTATCTGTCGAGAGTGCACTGGCTTTGCCGGCTGTCTGGTCATCGGTGAATGTCATCGCTGGGCATATGGGCCAGATCCCGATGGAGGTGCGGCGCAGGGTGCCCGGTGGTAGCGAAGTGGCCCCAAATGTCCCAGCCCATAAACTGCTGAACGTGGCACCCAATGATGTGCAGTCGGCGTTTACTTTCCGGCAGACGCTACAGGCGCACGCTTTATTGTGGGGTAATGGCCGTGCACTAATATTGCGCAACGCTGTAGGCCAGCCAGTGGAGCTGATCATCTTACAGCCGAGCAACACGTACACGGTGATGGTGGATGGGGAGAAATGGCACTGTACCTATTTCGAGCCCAACTACATCGAGGATGGCAGCGTCCCCAATTACGATAATCCACGGGATCCACGAACCAGTACCTATAAGTTCCCAGATCGGGATGTGCTACATATTCCCGGACTCGGGTGGAACGGCCTGTGGGGTTACAAGCTGCTGTCGGTGGCCAAGAACGTATTCGGGCTAGATGATGCCGGTATTCAGTCGGCCGCTTATATGTTCCGTAACAACGGCCGGCCCAACCTGATCCTCGAAGCACCACGTGGCACGCTTACCACGTACAAAGAAGCCGAGGAGTTTCTGACGTGGTTTAGGCACGCCCATGAGGGGATCGACAACACAGCCAAAACTGGCCTACTTCGTGAGGGGATTACAGCCAAGCCACTGCCGATGGACGCTGCTGATGCTCAGTATTTGGAATCACGCCGGTTCAGCCGGGAGGATATTAGCTTACTGCTGGGTACCGAATACCTGATGGGCCAAGCGGCCGCTGTCTACAAAGACTTGGCCGAGCGTCAAAGTGCCTATGTTACCAATACCCTGGCTCGCTGGATGGAAACCTGGGAGCAGGAAGTGCGCCGCAAGATGCTCAGCGAGGTGCAGCGTACAGCCGACAGCCATTTCATCCAGGCGGATGCTAAGAGCCTGATGAAGGGTAGCCCGAATAGTTTGGCTGATTACACGGCTAAGATGCGTACCCAGGGTGCTATGTCTGGCAACGAAGCCAGGGAGCTACACGGCTTCAATGCTGAACCGGGTTTGAATGACTTTGAGAATCCGACCATTGCCCAAACATCCGAGGAGCCATCGGAGGAACCCAAAGAGGAGCCATCCGACGACAAGCCAGATGATGAGGCACAGAACAAGCTACAGCACGCTACGGCCTACAACTTTCGTTCGCTGATCAAGCACGAAAAGCGGAGGGTGTCGGCCATCGCTGAGAAGCCATCGGAATTCTTGGCCAAGATCGGCAGTTTCTACGAATCCTACCAGCAGCAACTCGAAACCACGTGCCGAGATCTGGGGCTACCCGTGGCACTGGCTGCTGAGCACTGCGAGGAGTCAAAGCGGCAACTATTGGAAACGAGCGGAGTGGTGGTAGCGGATGGGTTGAAGCCAGCCGTGGCTGCACTAACTGAAAACTGGGAACAAAGAAGCGAGGTATTCGGATGTTTGAAGCAATCGCAGGACGTAGCCTGATCAGAGCCTACGGTGAGGTAGGTTTTGCTGAGGGTGGTTTCACGGCCGAACAGTTTATGGGCGGACTGGATGAAATGGGTGGGGACGATATCACCATCCGACTACAGTCAGAGGGTGGCGACATCTTTACGGGGATGTCGATATACAACCAGATCCTAGACTACCCTGGCCAAGTTACTGTCGAAATTGATTCACTCTCGGCCAGCATCGCAAGTGTATTGATGATGGCAGCGGATCAGCGCATCGCTAACGCCAATAGCCGGGTGATGATCCACAACCCGTGGACAGTGGCAGCCGGTGAGGCGTCAGACTTCCGAGGTACTGCTGACATCCTGGACAAGTTCGCTGCCGATATTGCAGATACCTACGCTGAGCACACTGGGAAAAGCTCGGCATTTTGGCGTGATGTGATGGACCGAAGCGAGTATTTCTCGGCCGAGGAAGCCAAAGGGCTGGGTCTGGTGGACAAGGTAGCCGGCAGGAGCACCAAAGCAGCCGCTAAAGCCGAGCCATTGGTGGCTATGCGGCCCGCTTACGCATCCTACAAAGCCAGCCAGCAAAGTAGACGCCTACGCATCAAAAGGTTGACAGGGGACGGCTGAGGGGGCATATTGTGGACGTACCCACTGGTGCGTTCGATTGCTTCGGCAGCTTCTCTAAGCTGAACAGATGCGATTTTGTAGTTCTATTTAATACCCCAGTGGAGAATTGGCGTTATGTCAATCAAGAAACAATTAGACAGTGCTCAGGCCAGACTCTTGGAAGTTGGCGACGAAATGGACGCTGTTGGTGCATTGGCCGAGACCGAAAACCGTGACCTGACCGATGGTGATCAGGCTACGCTCAATGAGCTATCGGCAGAATTCAAGAATCTTGAGTCCAAAATCCCCGTGCTAAAAAACATCATGGATGCTAAAGACCGTATCAGCGCTGGCCGTATCAGCAGCGATCTGGTGAAAGCTCAGTCGGGTGATGCCCAAAGTGCCCCCAAAGCAGCATCGGATATGATCCCGGCACAGGCCAAAGCGATCAAAACCAAGTGCTATTCGAGCAACTACGATGCTTACGCATGTGGTAAGTGGCTGGCTGCCACGATCCTGAAGCGTGGCGATGCCAAGCAATGGTGCCGAGACAACAACATCGGCGGCTACCAGAATGCGATGGAAGAGGGCACGGATAACCTGGGCGGGTATTCGGTTCCTGATCCGATGGCTGCCACGATCATCGAGTTGGTTGAATCCTGGGGCGTCTACCGGCAGTACAGCCGCAACGTGGCGATGACATCCGACACCCTGGCCATCCCGAAATGGGCTGCTGGGCTGACGGTTTATTACCCAGCTGAAGGTGATGCGATCACCGCCAGTGATCTGACGTTTGATCAGGTAAACCTGGCAGCCGTCAAGTACGCTCAATTGGGTATTATGTCCACTGAGCTAAACGAGGACAGCATCATCTCGATGACTGACCTCCTGACCCGTGACATGGCACGTAACTTTGCGTTCAGCGAAGACAACAACGCCTTTAACGGTGACGGTACGGCCACTTTCGGTGGCATCACTGGTATTAAGTCGGCACTGGCTGCTGGCTCAAAGGTGACGGGTGCGGCGACCATTGGGGCGCTTACGCTTGCTGACTTTGAGGATGCTGCTGGTCGGTTGAAGGACTACGCCGGATTGACGCCAGCTTGGTACATGAACCGCTACACCTACTGGAATAGCGTGGTTCCATTGTTGAACGCTGCCGGCGGTACTGACATGCGTCAGTTGGAAGCAGGTGGACAGATGCAGTTTATGGGCTACCCAGTTGTGTTCACTCAAGCACTGGCTGGCCAGGGTGCAACCACGGACGATATGGTCGCAGTGGTTGGCGATTTGGATCTGACCACTTACCTCGGCACCCGCCGACAGGTTTCGATCCGCCAGTTGAATGAACTGTACGCAGCGAATGACCAGATCGGTGTGATCAGCACGCTGCGAAGCCAGTCGATCTGCCACGATCCAGGAACCGTCAGTGCTGCTGGTGGTCTGGTAGGCGTTTACCTCGGAGCTTAATAGTGTTTCAAGTTGAAGTGACAAAACGGCTATTCCGGGCTGGGATTTGGATCCTGCCCGGTAGCCGTTTAGAGATGGGGCACCTGGGTGCAGCTCAGGGGTTAATCAACAAAGGCCAAGCCAAGCATGTCCAACCTAGTAAAAAATCCAAAGGTGCCGACGGAGACTCTGTGGCGAACAGAGGGGCCAAGCGGTCTACCCGTAACACTGGCACAGGCAAAAGAGCACCTAAACCTAAGCCCGACTGATACCACCCACGATAGTAAGCTGACCGATATGCTGGCAGCTGCTACGGTACGGGTGGAGCACGACACCGAACGGTGCTTACTTCTACAGACGTTTGAGAAGCGCCGGTTTGCATTTCCCGATGGCCAGCAACCTGTGACCATCGACAGAAAGCCGCTTTCGTCAGTTACTAAGATCGAGTATCTGGACACAGACAGCGTTACCCAGACGCTACCAGAAACCGAGTACGACGTAGATGAGGCACAGCGGGCTATCTTTACAGTGGGCGGTGCTACATGGCCCGGTACTAACCAGTCGAACCGTGCGGTAGTGGTCACGTTTGTGGCTGGTTACGGTACGGCCAGCAACGTGCCCAGCGAGCTAAAGTCGGCCATCCTGCTACAGCTAGACTGGCGGTTCTACGGCGAGGATGTCGTTGAACAATACGAGAACCTGATCAAGCCTTACAAGCGAACGAGCTACCCGTAATGGCGATGACCAAAAAGAACCTGTACCAGCGCAAGCGTCAGCACCGGGTACGGTTTGAACGTCACAATGGCAACGTTGATGCGATGGGCAACCCTACGTATAGCGTGGCTGATGACTGGAACCTATTGCCACAGATATGGCCGTGCGAGCTGCTGACGGCATCAGCCGGTGAGGTGCTACGTGGCCGACAGGTTACGGCCGAAACCAGCAACGTACTGATCGGGGAATTCTTTGGTGCTCAGGGAATTGAAACGACTGATCGGGTTATTCTCAGTGATGGTCAGAGAATGGCTATTAATGGAATCATGGATCAGGACGGAAAGCAGAATGAAGCCAGGATCGAAGCAAGGGCAACGCTGTGAACGTGGACATAGGAGTGGCCATTGCAGGAAAACTGCAATCGACGACAGAGATCACCGACATCACCGAAACTCGGATTTACTCCGATGTCGTGCCGCAGACCTCGGCAGTCCCTGCCATCCTGCTGAGGATCATCAGCGAAGTACCCCACAACACTTTAAGTGGCCCACTGGGGATGGATCGGGCCAGGGTGCAGATTGACTCCTACGGCCGAACCAGACCAGAAGCGAATGAACTAGCTTGGTATGTTTGGACTACTCTTTGGTCAGCAGATCCCCAGGTGCTCGGCAACGTCCACGTGATGGAAGTCTCTAGAGACTCCGGTATCCGATATTCAAACGACAGACCCGAAACCGGCAGCGATCAAGTGCGGTTTCTTTCCAGTCAAGATTTTCTTGTTTCCTATATCTCCTGTGAGGTGGCGTGATGGCCTGCAAAGGTTCGACGGGTAGCGGCGTAACGCTATCACTCAGCATTGATACAACGATTGCTAGGATCCGGTCGGTACAGTTACCAGAATGGCTGGCAGAGGCCGTGGATTTTACCGGGCTCGGCAATACCGACTGGATGTGTTTTGTACCCGGGAACCCGGCAGACCCTGGGAGCTTTAC
>JAAENG010000112.1 GCA_024224665.1 Chloroflexota bacterium
CACAGATGACACAGATTTCACTGATTATTCTTAGGACAAAGAATTCAATAACTTGCGGAACCCTTCCGCCATTTCAGGGAGCAATTCGGCAAGTAATTCTGTCCTAAGTCCTTATCTGTGTCATCTGTAAATCTGTGGTTGATCCCCTCGCTCTCTGGGCTAGAAATTCACTGCTAAGGTAGTCACCCATCCACGTGGACTGAAAGTCTAGAAAAGCTCACGTGGATGGGTAGTAGCTTCGGTGGAGACCGTCGCCTATGTCGCAATACATAATCAAACGCTTGATACTGCTGCCATTTCTAATGATTATCTTCAGTATCTTTGCATTTGTGATCATCCAGGCCCCGCCGGGCGATTTTGTGACGAGCTACATCGCCGAATTGGCCGCCTCCGGTTCGGCTGTTGAGCAAGAGCAGATCGATGCGCTGCGATCGCTGTACGGATTGGACCAACCGGCCTATATTCAGTATGTCAAATGGATGGGTCGCATCCTTTCAGGTGATCTGGGTTTTTCTCTGGATTGGCAGAAACCGATCAAGGAACTGATAGGTGAACGCCTGGCATTGACTGTGCTCCTGGGCTTGTTCACTTTTGTATTCACCTGGTTGCTGGCAGTCCCCATCGGCATTATCTCGGCGGTGCGCCAATACTCCTTTCTAGATTATTTTTTCAGCGTCTTCAACTATTTCGGTGTGGCCACGCCAACCTTTATGACCGCGCTCGTGTTGATGTGGCTCGCTTTCTCTGTATTCGGCGTAAGTGTGACCGGTCTCTTCTCCTCCGAATATATCGATGCCCCCTGGTCGGTTGGGCGCTGGACCGATCTTTTGAGACATATCTGGCTGCCCATGGTGATATTGGGATTGGATGGCACAGCACGTCTGGCGCGTATCATGCGCGCCAATCTGCTGGACGAACTCAATAAGCCTTATGTAGAGATGGCGCGAGCCAAGGGCATGTCTGAGTGGCGACTGGTGTTGAAATACCCGGTGCGTCTGGCCCTCAATCCTCTGGTCAGCACGATTGGTTGGTATTTGCCATTGATTTTCTCCGGTAGCGTGATCGTGGCCACTGTGCTCAACCTGCCCACCATCGGCCCCATGCTGCTCCGATCTCTCACCAATCAGGACATGTTCCTGGCAGGCACCATTGTCATGATCTATTGTTTTCTCGCCATCATCGGCACCCTGATTTCGGATATTTTACTGGCGTGGCTCGACCCGCGCATACGAATGGGTTAGCCAGGCTAAAGCCTATCACCATGTCTACGAGTCCAGACCCTAAGCCAACCATGATCCCGGCCGAGATCGCCGCACAGCCACCGGTCGCGCAACAACCGCCCGCGCCTCCTGCCGCCCCGGAAGAGGAGGTGGATTCTATCTATGTGGCGCCAAACTGGAAGTTGGTGTGGTGGCGTTTCAAAAAACATCGCCTGGCCGTAGCAAGCTCGCTCATCGTCATTCTGATAGCGATTGTGGGCATAGCTCCTGGCTTTTTCAGCACGAAAGACCCCCACGATACAAGCGCCACCGAGTTGTTCATTCCGCCGCAACGCGTCCATCTTTTTGACGAGGGACAGATCCAACTATTTGTGTACGCTGTTGTCGGCAAGCGTAATCCCGAAACCTTACGGATGGAGTGGCAAACCGACACGGAAAACAAGGTCTACTTGAAGCTCTTTGCGCAAGGATTTTCATACGAGATACTCGGCCTCATCGAAACCAACCGCCATCTCATCGGTCTGGCCGATCCTGAATCGGATGAGCCATTCCACTTGCTCGGTACAGATCGTTTGGGACGGGATCAGTGGTCACGCGTGGTCTATGGCACCCGCACGTCATTGTCGATAGGTCTCGTAGCCGTCTTGATCAGCACGATCTTGGGTATTATACTCGGTGGGATATCAGGCTATTTCGGCGGCATGACCGACATGGTGATCCAACGGCTGATCGAATTACTGCAATCGCTCCCGGCCATCCCGATTTGGCTGGCGTTATCGGCGGCCATGCCGCGCACCTGGTCGGTTGAGCAGACTTATCTGGCGATCACAATTATCCTGGCTCTGATCGGCTGGACGACGCTGGCGAGAGAGATCCGTGGCCGCTTCCTATCTCTACGAGAGGAAGAATTTGTGATCGCCGCCAAGCTCACAGGTTCCAAGGAAACGCGCGTTGTCTTCCGCCATATGATGCCGACCATGTACAGCCACATCATCGCCGCCGTAACCCTCGCCATACCGGTCATGATCATCAGTGAAACCTTTTTGAGTTTTCTGGGATTGGGCCTGCGCCCACCTGCCATCAGTTGGGGTGTGCTTTTGCAAGAGGCGCAGAACCTGCAATCCATCGCCCTGGCGCCCTGGCTCCTGCTGCCAGGTCTGGCCGTTGTAATCACGGTCTTGACCATGAATATCATGGGCGATGGCTTGCGTGATGCAGCCGATCCCTACAGCCACTGACGAGTTACTCTGACTTAATACTTCCATTTAGCGTGAATCGTGAAACGTAAAACGTGAGGTATTCCAGTCAAGACGACATCACGTTTCACGTATTCACGTTTCACGCCCGGCAACCACACCAGACCCCAAAGAATCCCATTTATTTGTACACCGACCCCCCTGCAATGAACAACGACTCGAAGCCGCTACTCTCCATACACAATCTAAAAACCTACTTCGAGATGGATGAGGGTACGGCGCAAGCTGTCGACGGCGTCAGCTTCGATGTCTGTCCGGGCCAAGTAGTAGGCGTGGTTGGTGAAAGTGGTTGCGGCAAGAGTGTCACCATCAAATCAGTTCTGCGCATCGTGCAGAAGCCGGGCAGGATTGTGGATGGCGAGATCCTGTGGCGACATCAGATGGCGAATGGGCAAGAAGAGATCATCGATCTGGCGGCAATGGATGCTGGGAGCAAAGCCATGCGGGCAATACGGGGCAGTGAGATCGCCCTGATCCCGCAGGAGCCGATGGCGGCGTTTAGTCCGGTTCATTCAGTCGGCAGCCAGATCATCGAGGCAATCCGCCTGCACATGGATGTGGGCAAAAAGGAAGCCAGGCGCATTGCCATCGAACGTCTGCATGAGGTGGGGATGCCAAGCCCAGAGCAACGCATGGACTCGTATTCATGGGAGCTAAGTGGTGGTTTGCGCCAGCGGGCGATGATCGCCATGGCCTTGTCATGCAACCCCACACTACTGATCGCAGACGAGCCAACCACAGCCATCGATGTAACGACGCAAGCCCAAGTTCTCAACCTCCTGCGCCGGTTGCAACAAGAGCATAACATGTCGATCATCTTCATCACCCATGATCTGGGGGTCATTGCCCAGATCGCCGACTACGTGGTGGTGATGTATCTGGGCCGGATCGTGGAGACGGGACCGGTGGACGACATATTTCATAATCCGCAACATCCTTACACAAAGGCGCTGCTGGAGTCGATCCCCACCATTCATTCGGCGTCCAAAGAGTTCCTGCCGACCATCGAGGGTTCCATCCCCCATCCTTTCAACCGGCCGGCCGGATGTCCCTTCTACCCCCGTTGCTCGGCCTTCATGCCTGGCATTTGCGACATGCGAACGCCCATCCTAAAACCTGTGAATCAGAAGCAGTCAGTCAGTTGTTTTCTGTATCACGATGCATCTGAACACTCATCCACAGTGGCTTCCGAGCTGTGATCAAGTAGTTGTCGACTGTAAGTATCTGTAGCGCTTTGTAGAGTAGTAAATAAGTAAATAAGTAGATAAGGCAGTCAGGACGCGAGGTCAGCTTGTTTACTTGTCCCTTGTTTCCTTGTCTACTTGTTCCCTGTCTACTTTACAGTTCTACAATTGCCAAGAATCCTCGTACTGAGTCACCCTAGAAGTTCCATTCCAGTAGGCAAATCCTGTGGCGGAATCGACCGATAACAAGCCAGTCATACTCGAAGTTGATAATCTCAAAAAATATTTTCCCATACAAAAGGGCTTTTTCAAGCGAGTTGTGGGGCAGGTTCGGGCCGTAGATGGCGTGAGCTTCTTTATCAATGAGGGTGAGACATTGGGCCTTGTTGGAGAAAGCGGTTGCGGCAAGACGACAACCGCTCGCTGCATTTTACGAGCTGTCGATCCCAGTGATGGACAAATCCTTTTCCTTAAGGACTCCGGTGAAACTGTAGATATCGCCACACTGCCTGAAGAAGAGATGCGTTATCTGCGCAGCGAGATGCAGATGATCTTCCAGGACCCCTACGCATCCTTGAACCCGCGCATGAATATCTTCGATATCGTGGGCGAGCCCCTTTTTGTGATCCAGCAGATGACAGATCGTGAGGAGCGGACGGCGCGAGTGAGGGATTTACTGCAACTGGTGGGGTTGCGTCCCGAATACATGCAACGCTTCCCCCATGCTTTCAGCGGAGGCCAACGCCAGCGCATTGTCATTGCCCGGGCATTGGCCTTGAATCCCCGCCTGATTGTGGCCGACGAGCCTGTCTCAGCCTTGGATGTCTCCGTCCAGGCTCAGGTCCTGAATCTGATGCTGGATTTGCAGCGCAAACTCAACCTGACCTATCTCTTTGTCGCTCACGACCTCAGTGTGGTCAAGCACATCTGCGACAGGGTGGCTGTGATGTATGTGGGCAAAATCGTAGAGATATCACCCACCGATGATCTCTACTACGAGCCGCTTCATCCTTACACCGCCGCACTCATGGCTGCTGTGCCCGTAGCCGATCCGCGCGTGCGCTCTGTCATGACCCCACTCGAAGGGGACGTCCCCAGCCCTGCCGATCCACCCTCCGGCTGCTATTTCCATCCCCGTTGCCAATACGCCGTCGATATCTGTTCACAAGAGCCACCAGAGCTCACGGAGGTCAGGTCTCAACACTTCGTCAGTTGCCATCGCGCCCACGAGTTGAACCTACAAGGTATTGGTGGGGCTCGCCCTGAGTCTGACCATGCCCTGACCGCAGGGGATGGTCCTTTATGACATTCGATCCCGCACCCTATCTTGACAAGCTGGAAACGCTCGTCAAGCATGGCCGCTCATACATGATCCGCCCAAACTATAGCATGATAGCGGTCGATATCGCCGGGGGACAGGTTCAGATGGAGGTGATCAAACAAACAGATCTCGTTCGCCACCTGCTACAGCTTCCCACCGACCTTAATCTAGCTGTAGTCGGCCATCACAAGCAATCGATGGGTAAGCGGGATGATGTCCTGAATATCACCCCGTAATTTGCGAATCAAAACTATGAATGGTCGAGAGCGTATCCTGGCAGCTTTTCACGGCGAACAGCCTGATGTCGTTCCCTTTGCACCTAACCTGTACCAGTGGTTCTATGTGAATGATCGGCAGGGAACGTTGCCGGTCGAGATCGGCGACGCCAAACATCCTTTTGACGTGTTACGCTATCTCAACGCCGATATCCTGGCCCGTTGGGACGCGCGATCACTCACCCGTGAGGTCTTTGCCGAGGGAACATACTCTGAGGAATGGGGCGGCGACAGCGAGTGGGATCAAGCCATGGTGGCGGCTTTCAACATCTACCCGCCGCACAAAACTGAATGCCGCCGCCGTTTTGTCACACCCTACGGCACCCTCTCGAACACATGGCGTTTCAGTGAAGCGGCTCTAGCTGATTTCGAGACAAAACACTGGTGGACGAGTTGGGATGACTATGAGGCTGTTCGCTTTATGCTGGAGGCCAAAGACTTCGTTTTCGATGCCCAGAAGTTCGATGCGTTGGTCGAGCAGCTGGGCGGCGACGGGATCATGATGGTGAACATCACCGAAGTGCCGTTGAAGACATTGCATTGGCTGGCCGGCCCTGAAAACGCCACCTATTTTGTGATTGATCACCCGGCGGAGATGAAGGCATTGATAAACCTACACAAGAATAAAGTCCTGGCGCTGTTGGAAAACATCGTCGATCATCCCACCGCCGAGGTGTTCATCTCCCACGATACGCTGGACACAGCCTTTTTCCCGCCTGATTTCTACAAGGAATTCTGCCATGATTACTACGCAGAAGCGGCCGAGATCATCCATAGCCGCGGCAAAATCCTGGTCTCTCATGCCTGTGGCCACTCCAAAAAGCTGTTGCCGCTGGTAGGCCGCTCGAAGATCGATTGTCTGGAAGGGATCACACCGCCGCCTTCGGGCGACGTGAATCTGGGGGAGGTGCGGGAGAGGGTGGGCTATGAGCATTTCACCGTCAATGGCGGCATGGATGCGCTAAGGCAAGAGATCGGCGAGGATGCCGAATCCCAACTGCATGCCTATACCAAACAGCTCTTTGACTCGATGGGCGACAAGCGGCACTTCATCTACGCTTCAAGCTGCAACACCTCGCCTCTAACGCCATGGGCGAATCTCGTGCACCTTGGAGACGCTGCCAGGGAATACGGAGTGTTACAATGAGGTGCGGTTGTACCGTGAGCTTAGAAATAGGGGTTCAAAGGCTGCCATGCTCCAATCGTCATCCCGCCATGAAGTTAGTCTGTAGTGTCACATGTTATCTTCCCCAAGAAAAATTCTAACATGAATATCCGGGCAGTTAGGTTAGAAGACTATGACCCCGTTTGGGAGATCTTCCACCAAGTGGTAAGGGAAGGACATACCTATGCCTTTGCTCCAGATACTTCGAGAGAGCAAGCCCTTCGCATCTGGATCGACGCGTCCCGTGCAACCTACGTTGCCGAAGAAAACGGTCAAGTGCACGGCACGTACTACCTCAAGACGAATCAGCCCGGCCTTGGCTCTCATGTGTGTAATGCCGGGTACATGGTGAGTTCAGAAGCACGGGGGCGGGGTGTGGGCAAAGCGATGTGTCGCCATTCCCTGGATGAAGCACGCCGTCTTGGCTACAAGGCAATGCAATTCAATTTGGTCGCGGCAACGAACGTGGGCGCGATAAAGCTCTGGGAGACGTTAGGTTTTGTAATCATCGGCACGGTTCCGAAGGCTTTTGACCATGCCAAGGAAGGGCTCGTCGACGCTTACATCATGTATCAGTGGCTAGAAATCAAAGCCGGGAGGGGGTGATAACAACACAATGCAGCCGCAAACCCCTTCTCTGCTCATGCGTTGCTCGGCCATCGCCGTTTCCGCAGCTTGTTTGCGTGGTCTTCGCTATAAACTCCGGGAGCGTAACAGGCTGGGGACAAGCTTTTCAGCGCATAGGATGGGCTGACTTTCTTAGGATCGCACCTGCTACCTACTATACCTAGTAGGTTCGCGAAGTTACCCCCTACATATTGTATACAATTAGCTGGCACACCGCGAAATCCCGTAAAATCTACGAATTGCCCATAATCGTCTGGTGATTATGGGCAAGCTCAACCCCGATTTTGAGCCCCTTTACCCG
>JAAENG010000113.1 GCA_024224665.1 Chloroflexota bacterium
ATCTCTTGCACTTTTCTTGTAACTCGGACATCATTGAACTTCTGTAGCAACGGCTCTAGGTATTTTGACAGTTTTTTTCATAGCATAATCATAGCCGCATCTCAGTATTTGTGGCTAGTCTGACTTTTCCAGAGTTTTCAGTGAATTTGAAGAAGATGTAATCCATTATGAAGTGTTTGCAGAATAGAAAGCCTTCGACTGTTCGTGATTGTAGATTGGCTTTTTTCAGAGGACTCAAAACAATGGGCTGTTCTCACTACATCTAGCCAGATCGTTTCCAGGTGAGGCGCCATTGCATCCAGGGCCCGACCTATGCGGTTGTTCATTGGATTTCTCAGCAGGAATCACCAGTACCGCCACCAGCACAGTCTGTCCCACCTAATCGGCCAGCCGGTATGAGGGGCGAGGGACAAAGGTCCTTTTGCTTGGATTTGAACCATGCCGAGGTCTCTTTTCTCTGCTTCACAGATTGGCCTCGATCGCCGCCAACAGGCTGCGTTGCTGTGATTTCAAAAAGAAATGGTCGCCTTCGAACATGTGCAGAGCGAAGTGACTGCGCGTGTACTGACCCCACTCGCCCAACGCCTGTTGGCTTACGGTCTCGTCCTGAAGGCCACCGAAGGCCGTGATCGGACAGTCGAGCGGGTCGTCTGCTGAACAGATGTAGGTATCGGTGATCTGAAAATCGGCGCGCAGCACCGGCAGGAACAATGCCCGCAGATCAGGGTCCTGAAACACCGTCATCGGTGTGCCGTTGTATTTGTGGATCTCGCGCAGGAACTGAGCCTCGGGCAGGTTGTAGATGGGCGGGCGGATGTCGGCAAGATGGGGCGCCCGCCGGGCCGCGACCAAGAGTTGAACCGGTGCAGGCAAGGCATGGTGACGCAAGTGCTGGGCCAGTTCGAAGGCGATCACGGCGCCCAGGCTATAGCCAAACAGCGCATACGGTTTGTCCAGATAGGGCATGATCCCCGTAGCCAGGGCTGCGACCAATCGCTTCAGGTCGGACATAGGCCTTTCTGAAAAGCGGCTGCCTCTTCCCGGCAGTTCCACCGCGCAGACCTCGAGTGAGGGCAGGCCAGCCGGCCAGGGGTGAAAGACCACGGCTGAACCGCCGGCAAAGGGCAGGCAGAACAGGCGGACACCGGCCTCAGGGTTGGGATAGCGGCGAATCCACTTCTGGTTTCTGTGAGATTGTGTCATAGCAGAAAGCTCTCTCTAATGCAGCCATTTGTAGGCGGCCTACTGGCGCTTTTGTGTGTATTACGGTACTGTGTCCTTCTGCAAACATGAAGCAAATAGGTCGCGCTTCATCTGGCCGCGGTCAACTTCTATTCACTACGAGTTCGAAAACATGGCGAACATCTGGCTCATATCAGATATTCATTGCGATTATGGTGCGAACTACCAGATCATCAAGAACTTAAGCCCGACTCTGTACCGAGAGGATGTCTTACTTGTGGCAGGCGATGTCGCACATCGCAATGCGCTCGTCATCGACGTCCTGTCGATCCTGCGCCAGAAATTCAGACAGATCTTCTTTGTTCCTGGCAACCATGATCTGTGGATCGTCGAAGAGAAGTTCGGAGACTCGCTCGAGAAAGCATTATGGTTGAAGGAGGAGCTTCGTAAGATCGACGTTTGCATGGAACCAGCTCTGATCGACGACGACTATTGCATCGTGCCTATCCTGAGCTGGTATGAGCGTACCTTTGCTGATCCTAAAGATAGGCCAGATCAATCATTGAACAACTGGGTCGATTTTATGGCCTGTCGCTGGCCAGGAGATGCGAGCCAACAGGCATGCGACTTGCTTATGAATGAGAATAAAACGCTAAAAGGTCTGCCTAACCATATCACAGTTGTGACGATGAGCCACTTTGTACCCAGACGCGATCTCTTACCTCCGCAACAATACCTGTACTTTAAGAGCCTACCATTTGTGGTCGGCTCCATCAAAATCGAACAATACCTGCGGCAGATCGGCAGTGCCTGTCATGTATTTGGCCATAGCCATATCAATGTAGACAAAACGATTGATGGCGTGCGTTATGTTCAAAACGCCCTTGGGTATCCACGAGAAGATCGTAAGTCGAGAAATGCCCCGCTGTTGAGGATCTTCTAGGGTTAGATAGCTTGATATTACGTCTGAATGCCATCGGGCATCATTTCATGTATCGAATAGCGCATATCGTGGCCTTCGGCGGCGAGGGCAGTAGCGTACCCACGCCCAACATCAAGTGCCACAAGCTGCCATTCTGTGCCCTCTTCGACGGTGGGGTCCAGGTGTTGCAGGGCTGGCGGTTCGCCGGCAGTGAACGCCACCTCGAACAGTTGCGGGGACAGCGAGAGCCCCATACCCACTGCCTTCATGAAGGCTTCCTTGCGCGTCCAACAGTTGAAAAAGGCCGGTATCTGTTGTGAAACCGGCAGAGAAAAGAATCGTGCTCGCTCGCGGGGAGTGAAAGCGTAGGCTGCCATCTGATCTAGATCTTTGAGGGGACGGATGGCCTCCACATCCACACCGAGGCGCCGGTGCCATGCAAAGGCGTGCAGTATCCTGTCGCCTGAATGGGAGAGATTGAACTGCAAGGCGGGTTCGCCGGCCAGTGCCGGTTTGCCATATTGGTTGGTGGCCAGTTCCAGATCGGGCGGGGGACGACCCAGGTAACCGCCCAGCAAATGACGGAGAATGCCGCGGCCGAGTATGAAACGGCGCTTATCCTCTATGAAGAGGAAGCGAGAAGCACGCCTCCGTTCCTCCTCTGCCAGAACAGTCTCCAATGCCCCAATATCGGCCCAATTGGCGCCGTCTGTACGCCAGATGTGGATTTCGTGCTTGGCCAGGTTTGGTGTGTGTGAAATCAAGCTGTGCATGTGCGCTTTGCATGTAACAGTAGGGTGGTCGCCCTCTTTCACGAACGTACCGCTCAACCATTCACCATAGGCGATCCAATCAACTGAGAACTCTGGAAAAGTCTAAAACGGCTGTTCGCACCCCTATATACAGGGGGGTTTTGCTCGTTCGCACCTGTGTAAACGGGGGTAAAAAAGAGCTCGAAAAAGTTTTCCAGAGTTCTCAGCAATCAAGATCATAAATGGCTGAAACTATGTCGAAGGCTGCGATTGAATGCGATCCAGTTCCTTCCAGCTTACGAGCGATCCGGCCCTGATATCAAGAGAGAGATCGCCACCATAGACAACGTATCCTGGTTCTCCTGCCAAGTCGGCAAGCTTCCGCCAATTCTTGAGGCTGTCAAAATAGCTGCTTGACGCCGTCTTGCCAGCCTTGATTTCGATTGGTGAAAACTCACCATTGATGGTAAGCAAACAATCGATTTCTTTTCCATGGCTATCTCGCCAGAAATAAGGGAAATCGGGTTCTCCCCGATTCCTGTTGCGCTTGACAAATTCATTGATGATTAGATTTTCGAACAGTCCCCCTTTCAAGAAATGCGTGCTCACTTGATCGGCTGAGCGTATGCCAAGCAACGAACAGACCAGACCTGTATCGTAAAAGTACAATTTAGGTGATTTGATCAGACGCTTGTTGAAGTTCTTGAAATAGGGTTGAAGTCGATAGACAATATAGGATGTTTCTAGAACAGATAGCCATGCTCTAGCTGTGTTGGGGCTGATGCCGGCATCATTGGCCAGACTGGTATAGTTAAGTAATTGCCCAACCCGCCCGGCGCATAAGCGGGTGAACTGAATGAAAGTGTTGTTATCCGGTATATTCTTGATCAGCCGCACATCCCTTTCGACGTAAGTCTGTATGTACGAAGGATAGAAGTCTGTGGGGTTGATCTGCCTGTCATAGATACGGGGGTATTGTCCTGAAAAGATCACTTGTTCGTATTGATCGAAATGATGCCCGCCATGTGTAAGTTCCGCCATTGAAAACGGCAACAATTGTAGGACAGCGCTTCTTCCTGCCAATGTCTGGCTGATACTTTCCATGAGCAGGAAATTGGAGGAACCAGAAAGAATGAATCGAGCGTCCGGATCGTTGTCAACGATAGACTGAATGTAAGAAAAGAGATGGGGAACATGTTGCACCTCGTCGAAGATGGCGCCGCCGCTGTAGTTTGACAGGAAACCACGAGGGTCCTGTAGAGCCAAATGGCGGATATCCGGCTCTTCTAACGACACGTAGGGGAAAGATGGGAACATGGCCCTAACTAGTGTCGTTTTTCCTGATTGTCGCGGACCCGTCAGCGAGACAACGGGGAACTTTTTTGCCAACGCAATCATCTTTTTTGCCAGCGTGCGTTCAATCATGTGGCGTCGACTCCATCTGTTTCATGATTCTCTGTTCTGAAATCTAAGCGCGATGTTCAAAGGATGTGCGCCGTTTTTTGGATTTCGGCTTTTTTCGCTTCGGAAAGATACTGGTTCGATCGTTTTTGGCCGCCGAAATGGTGATCCAGACTGAACCCTAACACAATCTGTGTAAATATGCAATCAGATTACATATTTACACAGATTAGAGAATTTATCCTACCTTGTCGCCAGAATGGGAGAGATTGAACTGCATGACAGGTTCACCGGCCAGAGCCGGTTTCCCATATTTGTTGGTGACCAGTTTCAGGTCGAGCGGGGGACGACCCAGGTAACCGCCCAGCAAATGACGGAGAATGTCGCGGCCGAGTATGAAACGGCGCTTATTTTCTAGGAAGAGGAAGCGAGCCGAGCGCGTACGCTCCTCCTCTGTCAAGACCGCCTCCAATGGCATAAGGTCGGGCCAATTGGCGCCGTCTGTTTGCCAGATGTGGATGTCGTGCTTGATCAGGATCGGGTTGGGTGAAATCATGTTCTGAACAGACTCAGTGAACGCTTCTTGGGATATCATGCGCTATTCGAGAAGATCGGCGTCATTATTCAATATCAGTAGCTCCATCATATGCTCCGCCAGAGTAGCTACCTGCGGCATTGTCAGGATGGTATGGTGATCGCCTTCGACAGTGAACGTCCCACTCACATGGCGGCAATACTGTGACCAACCCAGGTCATCGCCAAGGACGGCCACATCGTTGCGGGTTATGCAATGGATCAGCCCTACCGTTCCTTCGTAGGGTGTAAATTCGTAACTCTCCAGTAGCTGTTGTAATGTACGGCCCGATTCGGCCATGCGCTTAAGGATTTCTGTGGGTAAACCTGAATCCGACCCCTGGCCACTCAGCTGGGCCAACGTTTCAATCATCGCCTCCACTGATTGGAATTCATGAGCGTTGAAAGTCCAGGCATCGCCAAGCATACCCGAGATCGATTCAATGACCGCTTGTTTTGCCCAATTGGGGAGATGGGATCGACTCGCAGGGGGTGGGTCTATCATTATGACAGAAACGTCCGCGTCTTGAGCTTTCAGTTGCCTGGCCATCTCGGTAGCAATGAGTCCTCCCACGCTATAACCTCCAATTGAATAGGGTCCTGAGGGCTGCACGTGGCAAACTTGGTCGACAAAATATTTCGCTTGTTTTTCAAGCGTACTGATCTGTGATAGATCGTCTGAGGGGTTCTGATATTGGAGGGTGTAGTAACTGCGTTTTGGGTCCAGTGTACTAAGGCAGTCGAGAAGATTGTAAAAGACATCGGCCGTTCCGAAAAGACCGGGTAACAGATAGAGCGGAGGATTGAGGGTTCGTGGTTGAAAGAGTACGAGGCTGTCATCGACTTGCCGAACCTTGCTGGTTTCAGATGAGTCATCAGTGCCTCTTTCGCGAGGCACAGCTTTCTCAAGGTCAAGTTGCGCCATCAGATGGGTTGCCAATGTGTGGATGTCAGGATAGTCGAACAGCAGGGTTGAGGGGAGTGACACCATCTCGCCGATTTGACTCTGCAGGCGGTTACGCAGCTCCACCGCCATCAACGAGTCCATGCCGAGTTCAAAGAAGCCTGTGGTTGGATCGGGCAGCTCGGAGAGAGACAGCACTTGCTGTAATTCACCCTGAAGGTGGCGGATGAGTATGACGTCACGTTCGCCAACTGCCAATTGTTCCAGTTGCCTGAGTAATGGGGAATCGGTAACACTTTGGGTTGGTGTGAGAAGATGGCTCAGGATTGTCGGGGATTCAACGCCCAGCGCCTGACTCATGCGCCGCCAGTCCGCATCGAGGACCACCCCCTGGCTCGCACCCTGCCGGAGCAACTGGTGAAGGGCCTGATGGGCAGTATCCGCCGCAATGGGCACTAGACCCTGCCTGCGCATCCTGGCTTCGACCAAGGCATTGTGCGCTGCCATTCCCACATCAGCCCAAGGACCCCACTGCACGCTAAGCGCCGGAAGCCCTTGCGCTTGCCGGCGCTGGGCCAAGCCGTCCAGATAGGCGTTGGCGACGGCATAGTTGCTTTGTGCGGACGATCCCAGTAACGACGCCACCGACGAGTACAGCACGAAAAAGTCCAATGCCAATTGCTTCGTCCCTTCGTGCAGGTAATGGGCGCCCAACACTTTGGGTTTCAGCACAGTTTCAAATCGTTCCCAATTCTGTTCGCTCAGGACACCGTCGTCGAGCACACCTGCGGCATGGATTACGCCGCGCAATGGTAAGTGAGCCTCTTCATTGGCTCTCCGGATTAATTTGCTTACGTCAGTCTGGTTGGCGACATCGGCCAGGATCACCACTATGATCGCTCGCTGGTCGCGCAATTCCTCAAGATCGTTTTGTGTCGCCTCACCTGGTGGTCGCCTGCTGCTGAGCACGATCCGTTGTGCGCCCTGTTCCACCAGCCACGCCGCTGCCTCCAGCCCCAAAGCACCAAGACCTCCGCTAATGAGATAGCTGCCCTGCGTACGAACCGATACCTCTGATGGAGGCATCAGCACCAATTTGCCGATGTGGCGCGCCTGCTGCATGAATCGAAAGGCGCTCTCGGCCTGCACCATCGGGTAGATGCGGTGGCGCAGCGGTTGCAGTTCGCCTCTTCCCAGACGGTCAGCAATCTCCTCCAACAGTTGGCCCACGTCGTGGGGGTGATTTTCCATCAATTCGTCCAGGGCAAAGATGTGGTATGACACGTCCGGACGCACTGCTTGCATCCGCTCACTTGTCCAGATGTCTCGCTTGCCGATCTCGACAAAGCGCCCTCCTTCACCCAGCGCCACCAATGTGGCTTCAATAAATCCTTCACTGGTGAGACTGTTGAGAGCGACATCCACCCCTTCACCGCCCGTATCAGCCAAAATCTGGGTAGCGTAGTCAGTGCTACGCGAGTCGTAGATGTGGTTGATGCCCAGTTGGCGCAAATAAGTCTGTTTGTTTTCGCTGGCCGTGGCGTAGATCTCGGCGCCAACGCTCTGGGCCAGTTGGATGGCGGCCAGGCCCACACCGCCGGCTCCTGCATGGATCAGCACTCGCTCACCCCTTTCTAACTTTGCTAGCCGCCAGGCCTGCAAGGCCGTGCAGAACACCACCGGCATCCCTGCAGCTGCGCCATAGTTCACCCCCTCAGGCAGACGCTGTAGTAGTGCTACCGGCGCATTGATGCGGTCGGCAAAACAGCCAATGCCAAAACCAAAGACCCGGTCCCCAACCGACAGCCCCTCCACGTCCTCGCCCACCGCCACCACTTCGCCTGCCATCTCCCCACCCAAGGGGCCGGCATCGCCCGGGTAGAGGCCGAGGGCATTGAGCACATCTCGGAAGTTCAGGCCAGCAGCGCGTACGGCCACCTGTACCTCGTCGAGAGCCGGTGCGGGCAGTGCCATCCCTTCGATGCGCAGACCATGTAGCGAGCCTTGTTTGCTCATGCCCAGCCGCCAGGATTCCTCGGCGGGCAGACTCAGTGGCCGCACTCGTTCGCTGTGTTGCAGCCTCGGTACAAACCATTGCCCGTGACGATAAACGAGCTGATTTTCCATGCCACCGTTGATTACAATTTCGATCTGTTCCAGTGTGATGTCGAAATCACTATCAAAATCAAGCAACCGGCTCTGTAACGCCGGCTGTTCGGTTTGCAGTACGCGCCCCAATCCCCATAACATGCGTTGGTCGGGGTTGACATCTTCTCCAGGTTCTACAGCCATGGCGTTGCTGCTCAAAAGCAACAACCCGCCTGGTAGATGCTCTACACCATGCCGCGCAAGCGCTTGCACCAAGGCCAACAATCCACCACAATGTTCTCGGGCAACGAAGAGTGGTTCGCCTTGCCTGTCCATCGACCAGATCACGCCGCTTGGTACGGCCTGACCAGCCTTTTCGAGTTCTGCCCACAGGCGATCCCAATCCTCCGCCTCATTCACACGCAGTGAGTGTCCCGCATCATCAAGGCTACAGGTGGCGGCTGCGTGCAGGAATATGCTGTTCTGTTGCGCTTGCGACAAGGCTTCCACTAACGTCTGGCCCCGTACCAGATCATCGCTCACCACCCACCACTGGCCGTCAGCAGGGGGTGACGCAGGTTCGATGGTGATGGGCTGCCACTGCTCTGTGTAGAGTAGGTGTTCTATGCCCTCGGCCAGTTGTCTGAGCAGGGCTTGGCGGTCGGCGCGGCGGGAATGCAAGCCTTTGATTTCGACCAATATCTGCCCGTAGTCATCACAAAGGGTGAGCGAGGCCTCCTGCCCATTCTCACTGTCGTCGACCTGACCATGGCACCAGACGCCGGCGCCAACTGAACCATATACATGGATGGCTTCGATGGCGACGGGTAGCCAGACCTCGGCTTCGGTTGCGTCCGTTTCCAGGGTACCCAGCAAGCTGTGAAAACAACCGTCGAGCAGGGCTGGGGGCAGCAACACACCCTCTGCGGTTGTCTCCAAGGTCACCCTGCCCAGGACTTCACGCTCTCCCACATGCAGTTCACGCAAGGTTTGGTAGCTTGGGCCGTAGTTGAGTCCCAGCTCATCCAGTTTGGCGTACAGAGCTGTCACCTCAACTTCCTGGGGGCAGCGCATGCGCAGGGCTGCGAGGTCTATGCGCTCAGCGAGCGGAACGCTGGCTGTGGGGCTCAAATGGGCGGTGGCATGTTGGCTCCAGGCATCATCCTCTTGGTTTTTGGCATAGAGTGTCAGCTCCAAGCTATCGGAATCGCCTGATTGCGGTTTCAACACCGTCTGCAACCAGCGACCCTCAGCTTCCGCCAACTTCAAGGGAGCGGTGATCTGCAGATCATGTACTGTCAGTGGCTTGTCCTGTTGCAAAGCTGCGGCCAGGGTCAGTTCTACAAAAGCGGCGCCCGGGAAGAGCGTGTGTCCAAAGACACGATGGTCGCCCGGCCACAGGGGATTGTCGATAGTGAGGTGTTGTTCAAAGCGTTGCTCGTTGCTGCCGGCAGTACGTAGTTTTACACCCAGCAAGGGATGGAGGGAGGAAAGGTCTCTCCGCGCTTGTGGTTTGGTTTCGACCCAATAGCGTTTTCGCTCGAAGGGATAGGTGGGCAACGTCACTTTGTGATGACGGTAGTCTCGTTCAAAGCCGTCCCAGTCCACGTCCACACCCTGCGTGTAAAGTTGTCCTAATGTTTGCAGCATTTGCTGCCAGTCATCTTGACCGCGCCGCAAGCTGGGTAGCCACAAGCCCTCATGTTCGGGCAGGCACTGTCGTCCCATACCCAGCAACACCGGATGCGGACCTACTTCGACGAAGGCCGTCACCTTTTCCTGGGACAACGCCTCCATGCCGTTGGCAAAACGCACCGGCGCCAAGACATGCTCCAGCCAATAGGCCGCATCCGCCATTTCCTCGCCCGCACGTTCTCCGGTTACATTGGAGATGATGGGCATGTGCGGTTTGTGATAGCTCACCTGCGCTGCCGCCCTC